>NZ_JBISBW010000006.1:0-529463 GCF_044392165.1 Cellulomonas sp. P22 | reverse complement strand
ACGATGCCCTCAGTCAACCAAGACTCACCAACCGACAACCACCGACCGAAGGCCGGCAACCACCAGAAGATGAACCATCTTGGCATCGACTACTTGGCACACTGTTGAGTTCTCAAGGAACAGACGCTCATCCTCACCAGCCTTGCGACCGGGTCAGAGGCAACCTCTCAATCTTAGCGGAACCGCTCCCCGCCGTCAAGAACCTCATGTCGAGGACCACCAGACGGGAACCCATCCCACCAGGGCATCACGAACCCGGCGGCAGAACCGCCAGACTCATCACACCCGGGGTAGCTGCTCCGGGGACGCCCACTCGGTGTGAACCGCTGTGTGCGCTGCTCTCTCGGAGGCAACCATTCAAACTTACCAGAGTCGCGACCGCTTCTCCGCCACCCCTTGTCGGGACGGGCTTCGAGCGGGGAACGCGTCCCCTCCAGCCTGGCCAGAGCCACGGCGTCGCCGTGATCCGATCGGACTGGGTGGTCGCTCCGCGGGACCGGCCTCCGAGGTTTCTCCTCGGTGTCCGTTCCTCCCTGCCGGGCGACGTCCTGAAGATTACGCAGCGAGCCGGGCGAGCGTCAAGTTCGAGCTCCGGTGACCTGGGTCACCGTCATGAGAACGCGCTGACCTGCACAGATGCATGGATCGACGCTCGCGCCTCACGGTACGGGCCCGGTGGTGCGGCCACGCCCCACCACCGGGCCGGCGCCGTCAGTAGAGCGCGCTCGCGAGGGCCCGGCGGGCGGCGACGACACGCGGATCGTCGGTGCCGACGACCTCGAACAGGTCGACGAGCCGCTGGCGTACCCGTTCCCGGTCGTCGCCGGCGGTCATCCGCACCACGTCGACGAGACGGACGAACGCGTCCTCGACGTTGCCGCCGAGCACGTCCAGGTCGGCGACGACGAGCTGCGCGTCGACGTCACGCGCGTCGGCGGCGGCTGCGGCGCGTGCCGCGTTGAGGTCCACGTCCCGCGTCCGTTCGAGGAGGCCCACCTGGGCCAGCCCCGCACGGGCCATGTCGTCGCGCGGGTTCTCCCGCAGCGCCTGGGCGTAGGCCTCGCGGGCCCCCGCCAGGTCGTCGCGCTCGATCGCGTCGTAGGCCGCCTGGTGCAGGGGCGGGAGCGGCGGCTCCTCCTCCTCGGGCTCGGGCTCCCCCGCGGCGGCGGTGCCTGCCTGCGCGAGGCCGGTGATCCCGTTCGCCTCGGCGGCCGCCAGGACCTGGTCGAGCACGGCCCGGACCTGGTCGGCCGGGAGCGCCCCCTGGAACAGCGGGAGCGGCTGGCCCGCCAGCACCGCCACCACCGTCGGCACCGTCTGGACCTGGAAGGCCGCGGCGACCTGCGGGTTGGCATCGGCGTCGATCCGGGCGAGCAGGAAGCGCCCGCCGTACTCGCCGGCGAGGGCCCCGAGCTCACGTCCGAGACCGATGCTCACCTCGCTCCACGGCGCCCACAGCAGAACGATCACCGGGTGCTGCGTCGACGACTGCACGAGGGCCGGGAACTGCGACTCGTCGATGTCGGCCACGTACGGCCCGGCCGCGGGCAGCCCGCCCGGGCTTCCGGGCGGCGGCGTGGCCGGGCGTGCGAGCGCGGAGAGGTCGATCGCCCCCCGCACGTCGAGGGGAGGCTGCTGGCCGGGAGGCTGGCTCATGATCGGTTCTCCTGCGTGGACGACTGCGTCACTCGCCGGTGACGGCTGTGAGTGCGTGCTCGGCGGCGAGGACCTGGACCTGGGTCGTCGGCGAGCCTGCGGGCGGGACATAGAACACCAGGACGTCGGTCCACGTCCTGGTCAGATTCTTGCCCACGCTGGACCGACCGGCCAACGCCGCCTCGAACGGGTCGGCGAGAGTCAGGCTGCCCTGCGAGATCGCGAGCGTCGTCACGGTGCTGAGCTCGGCCACCACCACGGCTCCCCCGTCGGCCGTCGACAGCGAGATCGGCTCGCCCACGGGCGTGTAGGTCTCGGTCGCGGTGCCCACCACCTGCACGCTCGCCACCGACTCGGCGCGCTTTCCCTCGATCGTGGCCCGGAAGAAGTCCGGCGCGAACGTGGCGGCCGACGCCGAGGCGTCACCGTTGGTGAGCACGTCGGCGTACTGGGTCACGACGTCAGCAGGAGGCAGCAGCAGGGCGCCGTCGTCCGGAGCGATCGGCTGGCTGCCGATCTCGGTGTCCGCCGTGGCGGGCATCTGCACACCGCCGCCGAGCCGCGCCCAGCCCCACAGACGGTACGGCTCGCGCGCCGAGTCCTGGCGCAGCACGAGCACCCGCTGCGCCTGGAGGTCGTCGGGCTGGTCGGTGATGACGAGCTGGGTGCGCGGCCACGTGGTGGTGTCGGCCACGACGGACGACTGCGCGGTGACCGGCAGCGCCGTGGGGACCTTGGCACCCGCCGTCGCGGTCGCCCGCACGTACTCCGCCGTGCGGATCGCGAGCGCCGGGCCGGAGACGCGGCTCGTGAGCAGCGCCGGGTCGAGCGCTGCATCGGCCGCGCCGAGCACCTGGCCCAGCTGGGTCAGGATGTTCTCCGACTGCGCGGCGTTGAGCACCGGGGGCGCGACCGCGGGGGGCGCCTCAGGCTCGGCCTGCGGGAGCGACGACGAGCACGCACCCAGGGCCAGGGCACCGACGAGCGCGACCACCCCGGCACGGGTTCCTCGGCGGGTCCGGGACGTCATCAGCGCTCACTCTCCTCAGGGTGCGGGGGCGTGTCGTCGACGAGAGGCTCGCCTCCGGGGATGCCCCAGGTACGGCGCCAGGCGTCGGCACGCGACGTCGCGGCGTCGGCGTCGGCCAGGTGCGGCCATGCCGGACGCGCGGCCCCGGCACCCGGCCGCGCCGTGTCCGGGCCCGCGGGGTGCGAGCCGTCGGTCGCCGCACGACGCAGCTCGGCACGGGTCGGGAGCGCGTGGGGATCGGCGTGGCCCGGTGCTGCGGCGGGCACGGCAGGCGCCGCGGGGACGGGCGCGGGTTCGCCGCGTCCCGGTCCGCGCGAGACCCATCGGCCACCGAGCGTCGGGACGTCACGGCGACGCGACCCCTCGGCGGGCGCGGCGACGGGCTCGTTCGCGGCGGGCTCGTTCGCGGAGGCCGTCGGAGCGCCGGACGCAACGGGGGCCGTGCGACCCGTCGAGACGTCGTCGTCGCGTCCGCGCAGCCAGGCGGGACCACGGCCCTCGGCGCGCCCCGCGGACGGGACGGGAGCACCCGCTGACGGGGCCGGTGCGGCGGGTGCCGGCGACGCGGGCACGGACGGGCTGGTCGGCGCGGCGGGAGCCGGGCGCGACGCGGCCGCGTCAGTGGGGTCCGATGCGGCGTCCGGTGCGGTGCGGGCAGCGGCCCACGAGGGGGTCGGCCAGGACCGTGACCCCTTCGAGGGCTCCGCGGCGGTGACCGCCGGCTGAGCGCCGGTCACGTCGGCGGGCTCGGGCGTGGACCGCTCGCGCCGACGTGCAGGGGCGGCGAGAGCGGCGTCCCGCAGCTCCCGCAGCTGACGTCGCGTGAGCCCGGCCTCGGACGCGCCCGGCTCTGCGCCGACGACCGGGACGGCGCCGGTCAGCACGGGGTGCCATTCGGGGCCGTCCTCGCCGCGTCGTGCGCGCCGCCACTGCCGCACGCCGAGCACGGCGCCGGCAGCGAGGAGGAGGAGCCCGACCACGAGGGCGGGCACGAGCCACGGCGTGGTCACGGTGCGCGGCCACGACATCGTGAGCGTGGGGACCTCGTCCCCGACGCTCGCCACGAGGAGGCTCCACCGACCGGGCTGGGCCGTCCAGGTCAGGGTCGCGCTGCCCTCGCCCGACGACTCGGCGACCCACAGGTCGGAGCCACGGGGGTCCGCGAGCACAGCGGCGGCGTCGGCGGCGGCAGCAGCTCCGTCGGTCGCCGTCTCGTCGCTCGGTGCGGCCTCGTCCGTCGGTGCGGTCGCGTCGGGTGCGGCGGCCGCGTCGGGTGCGGTGGCCGCGACCGGTTCGGTGCTCAGGGTGTCCCAGGCGGACAGACCGCTGACACGGGCGTAGGCATCGGTGCCCACCCAGCCCGCGACGTCGGTGTCGCGCCCGACGGCGAGCACCACGGGGGTGTCGCCCGGGGCCTCGACGGTCACGGTGACGGGGTCACCGGCGAGCTCGAGCACGCCGGGGTCGGCCACGAGCAGCCGGGTCCCGTCCTGAGGGGTCGCCGAGGCGACGAGTATGTCGTCGGCACGCCACAGGGTCGCGGACGCGATGCCGAGGCCGATGACGAGCAGGCCGAGCACGCTGAGAACGGCGGCAGTTAGTCGGTGAAGCACGCAGGATCCTCTCGGACGTCGACCGCCAGGGTAGACGAGACGCCTGTGGACGATCGGGCGAACCCGTCACACCGCCCTCACCAGCGATCATGCGCCAGTTGGCGCATACGTCACCGAACTGCCCAGTATCCTGGCGCCGGACTTACCGGCCGACCGTGCCGAGCCTTGATCGAGGCCGTCCCGGAACCGGCGCTCGAGCGCCCAGGAGGATCCCCGTGGCAGAGGACCGTTCGCCTTTCCCCGTCGTCAACTTCCGTGGCTACGACCGTGCACCGGTCGATGCCCGGATCGAGGCGCTCGAGCAGGCGCTGGCGGACGCCCGCGCTCAGGTCGAGTCGCTCGACTCCCGCACGATGCAGGTGGCCGGCGAGCTCTCCGAGGCCCACCGCCAGCTGCGCGAGGCGGAGCGCCCCACGTACTCGGGCCTCGGCTCGCGCATCGAGCACCTGCTGCGCTCGGCCGAGGAGCAGTCCTCCGACGTCGTCCAGCAGGCCAACGCCCAGGCCTCCGACTCGCTGGCCCGCGCCAAGCTCGCCACGGGTCAGCTGCGAGCCCGTGCGGAGAACGAGGTCGCCGAGCTGCTCGCGACCGCCCGCCGCGAGGCCGAGGAGGTCCGCTCGACCGCGAACACCGAGGCCGAGTCGGCCCTGGCCGCCGCGCAGCGCCGCGCCGAGGAGCTCGTGGGCTCCGCGGAGCGCGAGGCCGCCCGGATCCAGGCCGCGATCACGACCGAGGAGAGCGAGCGCCGCAGCACCCTCGAGCGCGAGCTCGGCATGCTGCGGGCCACCGTCGAGCGCGAGGCCACCGAGCTGCGGATCTCGACCGAGCGCGCTGCGACCGAGCTGCGCGCCACGACCGAGGCCGAGACCACCGCCGCCCGCGACGAGGCCGAGCGCTACGCGCAGGACCTGCGGCAGTCGGCCGACGCCGACACCACCGCGCTGCGCCAGCGGGCCGACGCCGAGATCGCTGCCCTGCGGGCCGACGCCGAGCGCTTCGCCGCGATGCAGCGTTCGGTCGCCGCGACCGAGATCGCCGAGGCCCGCCAGGCCATCGCCGCCGAGATCACGTCCCTGCGGGCCGAGGCCCACGAGTACGCCGACGGGCTGCGCTCGAAGGCCGAGCGGGAGACCGCCGCGCTCGAGCAGCGCGTCGCCGCCGAGGCCGCCGCGCTGCGCGCCGAGGCCGAGCAGTACGCCGGTTTCGTGCGCGCCAACGCCGAGCGCGAGACCGGCGAGCTGCGTGCAGCGACGGCCGACGAGGTCGCCGCCGCCCGGACCGAGGCCGAGCAGTCGATCACGTCGATGCGCCTCGAGGCCGAGCACTACGGCACCGAGCTGCGCGCCCAGGTCGAGCGCGAGACCTCGGAGCTGCGCGAGCGCACGCACCACGAGACCACGCACCAGCGGGCCGCGGCCGAGCGCGAGAGCGCCGAGCTGCGCGACAACGCCGTGCGGGAGACCACCGAGCTGCGCGAGCAGACCGAGCGCGAGGCCGCCGAGCTGCACGAGAGCGCCCGTATCGCGGTCGAGCGCCTGCTCACCGACACGCGCCGCACCGTCGCCGAGATGACAGCGACCGCGAAGGCCAACGCCGACGCGCTCGTGCGCCGCACCGAGGAGGCGCTGGCCGACGCCGAGCTGTCGATCGCGTCACGGCGCGAGGCGGCCGAGCGGGCCGACGCCGAGCGTCACGAGGCTGCCCGCGTCGAGACCGAGCGGCTCGTCAGCGACGCCGAGGCGCACGCGAGCGACGCCGAGCAGCGCGTCGCGAAGGCCCTCGCCCAGGCGGAGAAGGTGCGGGTCGACTCCGAGGCCTACGCCAAGGACCTGCTCTCGAACGCCCGGCGCAACGCGGACCGCGTCGTCGCCGAGGCCCGCGAGCACGCCGAGAAGCAGCTCTCGGAGGCCATGACCGAGGCCGAGCGCGAGCGGACGTCGGCCCAGCGCCAGGTCGAGGACCTCAACAACCAGCGCGAGTCGATCACCACCTACCTCGACGAGCTGCGCAACCTGCTGGGCAACGACCCGGTGCCCACGCGCCAGGCGCTCGAGAAGGCGTCGAAGGCCGAGGCGCAGTTCAGCGCGCAGCAGCCCGAGCGGAGCGCCCCGCGCGCCGAGCAGCCCGCCCGCCCCGCTCGTCCGACGGGCAAGGCACGTCCGGCTCCCGTCTCGGCCGCGGTCCAGGCCGTGGCCGCTCCCGCCGCCGACAAGGACGCGTCGGACAAGGCCGCCGCCGACGCGACGTCTGAGGACAAGGGGTCCAGCGAGAAGGCGCCCACCGACAAGGCTCCGGCCGAGAAGGCGCCGGCCGACAAGGCACCGTCCGACGAAGTACCTGCCGACAAGGCACCGGCCGACGAGGCTCCGGCCGACGAGGCTCCGGCCACCGCCGAGACGGGTGCCGCGGACGACGCCGCCACCGTGGGCGACCCGGCGACGCGCTGACCGACCGGGAACGAGCGATGAGCGAGTCGGACGCCGCGAGCTGGCGTGAGCGTCGGCGTGAGGCGAGCATCGTCCACGCCGACGCGCTCGAGCGGCGCCGGCTCGCGGAGTCCGCACGGGCCCGCGAGCTCATCGCGGAGTTCGTGCGTGACGCCCGCACCCGCGGCGTGGCGCCCGTGCCGCTGCGGGCCCGGAGCTACGACGGTCGCCACCGGTACCGCACGCCGCTGCGGGGCTGGTACCTGCGGCGCGACGAGAGCGTCGCGGTGGGGACCGACGGCGAGTTCTACGTGCTGAGCGTGCCGTCCTCGCTGACGGCGGCCCTGCGCGGCACGAGCGTGCCGCCGCGAGACCCTCCCCTGGTCATCGGCGCGGGGGGCAAGGACGGCGAGTCGCTCGACCTGCCGGTCGCGCTGACCCGCGTGCTCGAGGGCGACACCGGGCGCTGACCGGCCACCGCACGGGGACCTGCGCTCTGTCCTTGATCGGCGCGGTGTCCTAGACCTGCGCGGTGTCCGCGCGCTGCGCGAGGTCGGCCAGTGCCGCCGCCACCGCCGCGGGGTCCTCGACCGCTGACATGTGGCCGGCGCGCACCACGACCACGAGCTGGACGTCGGTGAGGCCGCGGGTCATGGCCTCGGCGAGGTCGACAGGAGTGACCTGGTCCTCGTCGCCCACCAGGATCAGGACGGGCCCCCGGTACGCGGCCAGCACCTCTGACCGGTCGGGGCGGGCCGCCATCGCGCGCTGCGACCACGCGACCCCCGCGGGAGCCTGCTCGTCGATCCAGCCGGTCAGCTCCTCGGCCAGCTCGGGGCGCGCCACCCGCGAGGACTCGCCGAGCAGCACGCCGCCCATGGGCAGCACCTCGTCGACCGATCCGGTCGCCTCGACGGCGTCGGCGATGCGCAGGCGGTTCGCGCGGGCGTCCGGCTCGTCGGCCGTGGCCTTGGTGTCGAGCAGGCCGAGACCGGCCACGAGGTCGGGGTGGCGTTCGAGCAGCGCGAGGGCGACGTAGCCGCCCATCGACAGCCCGACGACGACGGCGCATGTGATGCCCCGGTCGGCGAGGGCCGCCGCCACGGCGTCCGCGCTCGCGTCGAGCGTGGGCTCGCCGAGCGGGACCGTGGCCGAGCCGCCCAGGCCGGGCAGGTCGACGGCGAGCACCCGCCGGTCACCCGGCAGCTCGGCGACGGTGGTGTCCCACATGCGCGCGTCGACCGGGAAGCCGTGCAGGAGGACCACCGGGACGGCGTCGGCAGATCCGCCGCGGTGCTCGCGCACGGCGAGCGGCGTGGGGTCGGTGGTCATGGGATCTCCTCGATGTCGGCATCGGGCTCGGTGGCTGCGGTCGTGGCGGGTCCTAGCGGCGCGGTCCCCGGCGGCCACGGGCGGCCCAGCAGGCGGAGTGCCAGTGGCGGCGGTCGGCGAGGGCCGCCTCGGGGCCGAACATCCCGTCGGCGGCCCAGGCCACCAGGTGGGCGGTGCCGGGGGCGACGAGCTGGTCGCAGCCCGGGCAGCGGTAGCTGCGGTCCGAGCCCCGCACCGACTGGACTGTCCATTCCCCGTCCGGCCCGGTCTCGCTGCGGCGTCCGCCGCGCACCCGGTCGACGTCGAGGGGCACGGGGTCGGTGCCGTAGGGACGCTTGCTCGATCGTCGTCCGCTGGGCATCCGTCCATCCTCTCTCGTGCGCGCACCTGCCTGCGACCCGCGCGGGCCGGACGCACGTCAGCCCGCCCCCGCCGGCGGGACGGGGACGGGCTGACGGGTCTGCGGGGCCGGTCAGCCCAGCTCGGTGGCCTGCTCGACCGTGGGGATGCGACCCGTGCGGATGAGCTCGGCGTACCAGTACGACGAGTCCTTGCGGATGCGCTCGAGCGTGTCGTAGTCGACCCGGATGATGCCGAAGCGGCGGTCGTAGCCGTAGGCCCACTCGAAGTTGTCGAGCAGCGACCAGACGAAGTAGCCGCGGACGTCCGCGCCCTTGTCCATGGCCTCGCCGACCGCGTCGATGTGGTCGTGCAGGTAGCTGACCCGGCGCTCGTCGTGCACGCGCCCGTCCGCCGAGACCTCGTCGTGGAACGCGGCGCCGTTCTCCGTGATGGCGAGCGGCAGGCCCGGGTAGGCCTCGTGGAGCTCGAGCAGCAGCTCGGTGAGGCCCTCGGGCTCGATGTTCCAGCCCATCGCGGTGTGCGGACCGGGCAGCGGCAGCCACTCGATGTCGTCGCACGCGGGCCAGGGGCTCTGCGGCGACGACTTGTGGCCGTCGGGGCCCGGCGTGCCGTCGCCCGGGACGCGGGGGGTGTCGCTGTGGCGGACGAGCCCGGTCGCGTAGTAGTTCACGCCGAGGACGTCGAGCGGGATGTTGATGGTCTCGAGGTCGCCCTCGTGCACGAAGGACCAGTCGGTGACCTCGGCCGTGTCCGCCATCACCTCGGCCGGGTAGGCGCCGTCGAGCAGCGGGCCGAGGAACACGCCGTTGGCGACCGCGTCGATGCGCCGCTTGGCCTCGAGGTCCTCGGGCGAGCTCGTGGCCGCACGCGTGACGTGGAGGTTGAGCGTGATGGAGATCTGGGTGTCCTCGCCCAGCGTCTCGCGGATCACGCGGCCGCCGAGGCCGTGCGCCAGGTTGAGGTGGTGGACGGCGGCCAGGGCGTCGGCGTGGTTCTCGCGGCCCGGGGCGTGCACGCCCGAGGCGTAGCCGAGGTAGGCGGAGCACCACGGCTCGTTGAACGTGGTCCAGATCGTGACGCGGTCGCCGAGCGCCTTCGCCATGATGCCCGCGTAGTCGGCGAAGCGGTAGGCGGTGTCGCGCGAGGGCCACCCGCCCAGGTCCTCGAGGGCCTGCGGGAGGTCCCAGTGGTACAGCGTCGCGACGGGGTCGATGCCGACCTCGAGGAGCTGGTCGACGAGCCGCGAGTAGAAGTCCAGGCCCTTCTGGTTGACGGCGCCCGAGCCGGTGGGCTGGATGCGCGGCCACGCGATCGAGAAGCGGTAGGCGTGCAGGCCGTGGGCTGCCATGAGGGCGACGTCCTCGGCGGTGCGGTGGTAGTGGCCGACCGCGACCTCGCCGGTGTCACCGTTGAGGACCTTGCCGGGCGTCGCCGAGAACGTGTCCCAGATCGAGGGCCCGCGCCCGTCCTCGGTCGTCGCCCCCTCGATCTGGTAGCTGGCCGTGGCGGAGCCCCACAGGAAGTCGGCGGGGAACTGGCGTCCGGACGGGCGCAGGGAGGTCATCGTCAATCCTTCGTGATGGGGGGCGTGGCGCCGTCGACGGCGCCTCTCGACCGCTGTCTGGACCAGCGGGTCGAATCGATACGATACACAAGCGTGGCGCACGTCGCGAGAGGGCTCTCGCGACGTGCGCCACGGGACTCACACGTCGAGCTCGACCACAGTCTGACCGGCCTCGGCACGCGCGGACGGCCCGCCCGCGACCTGCACCGACCAGGCGCCGGTCACGTCGGGCGACTCGACCCGCACGCGGTCGCCCTCACGGGTCACAGTGAAGCGAGCACCGCCCACGCCACCCTGCCCGGGCACCCACGTCGTCGACCGGTGGCCGTCCGCGAGCTCGAACAGGTGCAGCGTCACACCGTCGACGTAGTCGTAGTCCGGGCGGTCGTGGCGCGCGCCGACCGGCAGCACGGTGCCGGGACGCACCAGGAGCGGCAGCGAGTCGAAGCCGTGGCTCTCCCGCACCCACCGCGGGCCCGTGACCTTCTCACCCGTGAGCAGGTGGGTCCAGGTGCCCTCGGGCACGTAGACGTCGACGTCACCCTCGGCGTTGAACACCGGCGCCACGAGCAGCGCGTCGCCCAGCATGTACTGCGTGTCGACCGTCGCCGTGCCGCGGTCCTCGGGGAACTCGAGCGCCATCGGGCGCATGACCGGCACACCCTCCTCGTGCGCCTCGGCGCCGAGTCGGGCGAGGTACGGCATGAGCGAGAGCTTGAGCCGGGTGAACCGGCGCGTGACGTCCACGGCCTCGTCGTCGAAGGCCCACGGCACACGGTAGGAGTCCGAGCCGTGCAGCCGGCTGTGCGAGGACAGCAGACCGAACGCGAGCCACCGCTTGAAGACGGCCGGGTCCGGGGTGCCTTCGAAGCCGCCGATGTCGTGGCTCCAGTACCCGAAGCCCGACATCGCGAGCGACAGGCCGCCGCGCAGCGACTCCGCCATCGAGACGAAGGTCGACTCGCAGTCGCCGCCCCAGTGGACCGGGAACTGCTGGCCGCCCGCGGTGGCCGAGCGCGCGAACAGCACGGCCTCGCCCTCGCCCTTCTCCTCCTCGAGCAGCTCGAACACGGCCTTGTTGTACAGGTGCGTGTAGTAGTTGTGCATGCCCGCCGGGTCGGAGCCGTCGTGCCAGACGACGTCGGTGGGGATGCGCTCGCCGAAGTCCGTCTTGAACGCGTCGACGCCCATGTCCAGCAGCGCGCGGAGCTTGCCCTGGTACCAGGCCGTGGCCTCGGGGTTCGTGAAGTCGACGAGCGCCATGCCCGCCTGCCACATGTTCCACTGCCAGACCGAGCCGTCCGGGTTCTTCACCAGGTAGCCGCGCTCCATCCCCTCGGCGAACAGCTCCGAGCGCTGCGCGATGTAGGGGTTGATCCACACGCAGATCTTCAGGCCCTTGGCCTTGAGCCGCGCGAGCATGCCCTCGGGGTCCGGGAACGTGGCCGGGTCCCACACGAAGTCGCACCAGTGGAACTGCCGCATCCAGAAGCAGTCGAAGTGGAAGACCGACAGCGGCAGGTCCCGCTCGGCCATGCCGTCGATGAAGCTCGTGACCGTCGCCTCGTCGTAGCTCGTGGTGAACGACGTCGACAGCCACAGGCCGTACGACCACTCCGGCACCCGCGCGGGGCGTCCGGTGAGCGCCGTGAACTTGCGCAGGATGTCCTTGGGCGTGGGCCCGTAGATCACGAAGTACCGCAGCGACTGGCCCTCGACGCTGAACTGCGTGCGCGAGACCACCTCGGTGCCGACCTCGAACGAGACCTCCTCGGGCTGGTCGACGAAGATCCCGTAGCCGGCGTCCGAGAGGTAGAACGGCACGTTCTTGTACGCCTGGTCCGAGGCGGTGCCACCGTCCGCGTTCCAGATGTCGACGGTCTGGCCGTTCTTCACGAACGCGCCGAAGCGCTCACCCAGGCCGTAGACGTGCTCGCCGACGCCCATCGTGAGCTGCTCGCGCACGAAGCTGCGACCCTGCGCGTCGGTGATGACGCCGACGCTGCGGGGGGTCGAGGAGGTCAGCGTGCGTCCGTCGGCGACGAAGTCGACGGTCCACTCCCCCTCGGTGGCGACCCGCGCCGTGAGCGCGCCCGAGCGGAGCGTCGCGACGGGCTCGCCCGTGAGCTCCGGCCCGGCGACCTCGACGTCCGACACCGACGTCGTGACGTCGAAGTGCGGCCCGCGGTCGATGCCGCCCCGGAAGTGCGAGATCCGCACCCCGACGACGTCGTCCATCGGCGAGTCGAGCTCGACGGTGATGAGCGGCCGGTTGAGCGTGTCGCCGCGCGTGGCCAACGGGCCCGTCGCGGCGTAGATGGTCAGCGCGTCGGCCTCCGCGACGACCTCGTCGACCGCCTGGGGGCGCAGGATCGACACGCCCGGAAGGACCTGCCAGTAGCCGTCCGTGAACTTCATGAGGTCCTCTCGATCAGTGCGACGACGCCCTCGGGTGCGAGGTGCACCCTGTCTGTGACGTCGGTTCGGGTGAGCAGGTCGTGATGCACCCCGGGCAGCGCGATCGTGCGCTCGTCCGGGGTGGGGTTGAGCAGGAACAGCACGGGTCCGCGGCGCACGGCCTCGAGCCCGTCGGGGAGCGACTCGACGGCAGGGCGGACGCCCGCCGCGAGCACGCACTGGCGCACGACCTCGTCGAGCACCTGCTGGGGAGGCACCGTCGCCACGTACCAGGCCTGACCGCCCGAGCGGTGGCGGCGCCGGACGATCGCCGGGCAGCCTTCGAGGTCGGCACCCGTAAACGTCGCGACCGCCTCGCCGTCGTCGAGCCGCAGCCGCTCGCCCCACACCGTGCCGACGAAGTCCCAGATCTCGTCGGACACGATCGGCGCCCCCGCGGCGGGCAACGGGCAGAACTCCTCGCCCGAGGCGCCGATCAGATCGGCGAACGGCACCGGGGACCGGCCGAGACGCACGTGCGCGTCGCGGTCCACGACACCCGAGAACGGGCCGATCAGGAGCACACCGCCTCGCTCGACGACCCCCCGCAGGTTGGTCGCGGCGTCGTCCTCGACGAGGTGGAGCTGGGGTGCCACGACCAGGTCGTAGCCGCTGAGGTCCGCCGCCGGGTGCACCACGTCGACGGGGATGCCCGCACGCCACAGCGGCCGGTAGTAGGCCTGCAGCTGGGCCATGACGTCCAGCCGGTCGGACGGTCGCGCCCGTTCCTCGGCGGCCCACCAGCTCGACCAGTCGAAGACCACCGCGGTGCGCGCGGGCACGCTCGTGCCCACCACGGGCGCGAGGCGGCGCAGCTCGGCGCCGTGCGCGCGGACCGCCCGGTGCAGCCGCGTGTCAGGTCCCGCGTGGGGCACGAGCGCCGAGTGGAACCGCTCGGCACCGAACGCCGAGGCGCGCCACTGGAAGAAGCACGACCCGTCGGCCCCGCGCGCGACGGCGCGCAGCGAGTCCAGCCGCATGCGCGCGGTGGACTTGGGCACGTTGTGGGTTCGCCAGTTGATCGCGCCCGCTGCCTGCTCCATGAGCATCCAGGGGCGTCCGCCCGCGAGCGAGCGCATGAGGTCGTGGCTGAGCGCCGCGAGCACCGGCGACTCGGGGGCGGCGGGGTCGGGGTACGCGTCGTCGGCCACGACGTCCACCTGCGGCGCCCAGCGCCAGTAGTCGGTGGGGTGGTGGAAGCCCAGGAAGTTGGTCGTGACCGGCACCCCGGGGGCCGCCCGGCGCACCAGGTCGCGCTGCTCGGTGAAGAGCGAGAGCAGCTGGTCGGACGCGAAGCGCCGGTGGTCGAGCACCTGGGTGGGGTTGAGCAGGTAGGGCGCCGCACGCGGCGGCACGACCTCGGCCCAGTCGTCGTAGCGCTGGCCCCAGAACGTGGTGCCCCAGGCGCGGTTGAGCTCCGCCACGGTGCCGTACCGGAGGCGCAGCCAGTCCTGGAACGCCGCACCGCACAGGTCGCACGAGCAGACCTGGCCGTACTCGTTGCCGATGTGCCACATGCGCACAGCGGGGTGGGCGGCGTAGCGCTCGACGAGCGCACCCGCGATCGCGAGCGCGTGCTCGCGGTACACGGGCGACGACGGGCAGAAGTGGTTGCGCGAGCCGTGGCTCAGCCGCACCCCGTCCGGCGTGACCGCACGGGTCTCGGGCCACCGCAGCCCGAGCCACGGGGGCGGGGACGCCGTGGGGGTCGCGAGGTCGACCGCGATGCCGCCCGCGTGCAGCAGGTCGAGCACCTCGTCGAGCCAGGTGAAGTCGTGCTCGCCGGGGCGCGGCTCGAGCTGCGCCCACGCGAAGACCCCGACCGTCACCAGGTTGACGCCCGCCTCGCGCATCAGCGCCACGTCCTCGCGCCAGACGTCGGACGTCCACTGCTCGGGGTTGTAGTCGCCGCCGTAGAGCAGGCCGAGGTCACGCGTGAGCGACTCGAGACCAGGTCGGGCGCTCGCGCCGGGCGCGTCGATGCCTGGGGTGTCGTCCCCGGAGGTCGTGCGCACGGTTGGCCTCTGTTCCTGACCGGTGCCGGCGGGTCGCGGCATCATCGAAGCGGTTCAACACTGTAGCCCGCCTGTGGCTCGCGGGTCCAACCAGGAACCCCGGAAATCAGGTGCGCAGGCGGATGTACAGATCGTCGAAGCGCTTGCGCGCATCGGCCGGATTTAACCCGACGACGTCCCCCGCGACCTTCCCCGGCGGCGCTAGGGTGTGCGCAGTCGGGACGACTCACCCCCGGTCGGCGCCTCCCCGCCTGAACGGGACCGAAAGGGGACGCCGCATGGCGACCATCGACGACGTGGCCCGGGCCGCCGGCGTGTCCACGTCGACCGTGTCCTACGTGCTCTCGGGCAAGCGCCCCATCTCCGCGGCGACCCGACAGCGCGTCGAGCGGAGCATCCGCGACCTCGGCTACCGCCCGCACGCGGGGGCCCGCGCACTCGCCTCGAACCGCACCAACGTGCTCGCTCTGATGGCCCCGCTGCGCGTCGACGTCAACGTCAACGTCATCATGCAGTTCGTCACGGGCGTGGTCACCCGCGCCCGGGCCTTCGACCACGACGTGCTGCTGCTCACCCAGGACGACGCCGCCGGGCTCGAACGCGTGGGCGACGGCTCGATGGTCGACGCGCTGATCATGATGGACGTCGAGGCCGACGACCCCCGAGTCCCCGTGCTCGTCGGCCTGCGGCAGCCCGCGGTGCTGATCGGGCTGCCGAGCGACCCCGCGGGCCTCTCGTGCGTCGACCTCGACTTCGAGGCCGCCGGGCGGGTCGCCGTGCGGCACCTGGCCGAGCTCGGGCACCGACGCATCGCGCTCATCGGCTCGCCGCGCGCTGTGCTCGACCGGCACACCTCCTACGCCGACCGGATGCTGCGCGGCTTCACCCAGGAGGCCACCGCGCTCGGGATCGCCGCGATCGTCCAGCCCTGCGAGTCCTCGCACACCGGAGCGGTCGAGGCCGTCGACGAGGTCCTGGCCCGCATGCCCCACGTGACCGGCATCGTGGTGCACAACGAGGTCGCGCTGCCCGCTGTGCTCACCACGCTCCGGGAACGCGGACGCAGCATCCCGCAGGACACCTCGGTGGTCGCCGTGTGCCCGCAGGACGTCGCCGTCGGGCAGCCCCACCCCCTCACCGCCGTCGACATCCCCGCGCACGCGATCGGCCGCGTCGCCGTCGAGATGGCGATGGCACGTGTCGAGGACGAGCAGCCCGCCGAGACGCGCCTGCTCGCACCCGTGCTGACCCCACGGCAGAGCACGGCGCTCGCACCCACCGGCTGAGCCGAGCACCGCGACCTCAGCCCTCCGCACCGCCGACCTCGACACCCGCCCGGCGCACCCGCACGGGCCGCAGCCCCTCATCGGTCACCACGACGTCCGCCCGCCGGCCGGCCTCGAGCGCGCCCAGGTCACGGCGACCCAGCACCTCGGCGGGGGTCGTCGCCGCCGCACGCACCGCGTCGACAACGTCCACACCCGCGCCGACCACGCACCGCACCACGTCGAGCAGGTGCGCCGTGCCGCCCGCGATCGAGCCGCCACCGCCCGAGCCGTCGTCGCCCGAGCCGTCCTGCGCGACCTGCAGCCGCGCCACACCGTCCACGACCCGCACCGCCATCGGGCCCAGCTGGTAGTCGCCGTCGGGCATGCCCGCAGCGGCCATCGCGTCGGTGACGAGCGCGACCGCACCCGGACCCACGAGGTCGAAGACCGTCCGTACCGTGCCCGCGGCCAGGTGCGTGCCGTCCGCCACGAGCTCGACCACGAGCTCGCCGCGCGCGGCCGCCGCGAGGCACGCCGCGACGGGCCCCGGGTCCCGGTGGTGCCACGGGCGCATCCCGTTGAACAGGTGGGTCGCGGTCGCCCGGCCCGAGCGGCGCCCGGGCGCCCGCCCGATCCGCTCGACGCCCCGCCCGATCCCCGCGTCGACCTGCTCGGCCGTCCCGTCGGTGTGCCCGAACGAGGGCAGCGCGCCCGCCGCGACGAGCGCGGCCACCACGTCGTCGCCGCCGTCGGCCACGCCCGCGACCTCGGGGGCCACCGTCATCGTCACGAGGTGGCCGCGGGCCGCGTCCGCGACCGCCCGCACCAGGTCGGCGTCGCCCATGAGCATGTCGTGCGGGTTCTGGGCCCCGCAGCGGGCGGCCGACAGGAACGGCCCTTCGAGGTGGATGCCCGCGATCTCCCCCGCGTCGGCGAGGTCGGCCAGCACGGCCGTCTGCGCGAGCAGCACCGCCGCAGGTGCCGTGACGAGCGAGGCGACCACGCTCGTCGTGCCGTGACGCAGGTGCTCGCGGGCAGCGGCCCGGGCCTCGTCCGCGGTCACCGCGTCGGGGAAGCCGACCCCGCCGCCGCCGTGGTTGTGCAGGTCCACGAGCCCGGGCAGGACCCACCGGTCCGGCCGGGCGGGGGACGCGTCGACCGCCGCCGACCACGCTGGCGGGGCGTCCGCTGCGGCACCGACCCACGCGATGCGGGCACCGTCGATGACCACGGCCCCGTCCGTCAGCACACCGGAGGGCGTGACGACCCGACCCCGCTCGACGACGACGGGCCGCTCAGCTGCGTTGCTCACCGGCTCATCCTCGCGCACCCGGGTCAGAAGAGCCGAGAGTCCACGTCGTCGACTCCGCGCATCGCCGCGTAGTCGAGCACGAGGCACGCGATGCCGCGGTCCTCGGCCAGCACCCGGGCCTGCGGCTTGATCTCCTGGGCGGCGAAGACCCCGCGCACCGGGGCGATCAGCGGGTCGCGGTTGAGCAGCTCGAGGTAGCGCGTGAGCTGCTCGACGCCGTCGATGTCACCGCGCCGCTTGATCTCGACGGCCACGGTGCCGCCGCTCGGGTCGCGCGCCAGGATGTCGACCGGCCCGATCGCCGTGGGGAACTCGCGGCGCACGAGCGTGAGCCCCGCACCCAGCAGCTCGACCTGCGCGGCGAGCATCTCCTGCAGGTGGGCCTCGACCCCGTCCTTGACGAGCCCCGGGTCGACGCCCAGGTCGTGCGCCGAGTCGTGCAGCACCTCGAACAGCTCGATCTCGAGCCGGTCGTCGCTCTTGGTGTGCTGGACGTGCCACAGCTGCGTGACCCCCCGCTCGCGCGCAGCGTCGTCGGGCTCACGCACCGCGAGCGTGCACGGCGGGCTCATCCAGTTGAGCGGCTTGTACGAACCACCGTCGGAGTGCAGCAGCACGCTGCCGTCGGCCTTCACGACGAGCAGCCGGGTGGCCTCCGGAAGGTGCGCGTTGAGCCTTCCGCTGTACCGGGCGGCACAGCGGGCAACGACCAGTCTCACGTCAGATCACCCTGCACACTGCGGCCGGAGCCGCCTCGGTCCACGCCGTCAGTCCCGCGTACGCCTCGCGGGACATCGCCAGCTCGAAGATCTCGTCGTCCACCCGGCACGTGACGAGCACCCGGCCCGGGGTGTCGAGCGGTTCGCGCGAGACGATGACGATCTCGTCCCGCGCCCAGCGCCGCGACGGACGCGGGGCGAGGGACAGGGACCGCCACCAGTACAGCTGCGCGGCACCGTACTGACCGACCCCCGCGCTGAAACCGCTCGAGGGATCGGCCGTGCGCCGGCGCCCGCACTCGAACGACCCGACCCTGCCCGAGAGGGTGCGGGCCCGCGACGTCCATGCCGCAGCGATCGCCACGGCGACGAGCACGAGCCCGCCGAGGATCAGGCCGGTGAGCAGCCCCATCCCCGCTCCTCGTCAGTGCGAGGTCGGGGCGTGCGTGGCGCCCGAGACCTGCTCGACGGAGTCGACGACGACCGTGACCTGGTCCGAGTCGACCGAGAGGAAACCACCCTCGACGACCCAGCGCAGCATCTGGCCACCGCTGACCGCGACCCGGAGCTCACCGCGCCGCAGCACGGAGAGCATCGGGGTGTGGCCCACGCGGATCCCGACCTCGCCGTCGGCGGCAGGCGCACTGACCTGCTTCGCCGTACCCGACCAGATCTTGCCGTCGGGGGCGACGATGTCGACCTCGAGCTCTGCCACGCTCACTCCTTCGCGTTGGGGGGATGGGGGAAGAACAGCATCGTCAGATGCCGTACTCCTTCTGGATCCGCGCCCAGTTGCGCTCGAGGTCCTCGAGGCCACCGATGTTGAAGAACGCCTGCTCGGCGACGTGGTCGAACTCGCCGTCGGCGATCTTCGAGAACGCCTCGACCGTCTCGGCGACGGGGACCGTCGAGCCCGAAACACCCGTGAACTTCTCGGCCATGTACGTGTTCTGCGAGAGGAACTGCTCGATCCGGCGCGCACGCGCGACGACCGTCTTGTCCTCCTCGGAGAGCTCGTCGACACCGAGGATCGCGATGATGTCCTGGAGCTCCTTGTTGCGCTGCAGGATCGACTTCACGCGGGTCGCGGTGTCGTAGTGCGCCTGGCCGACGTACCGCGGGTCGAGGATGCGGCTCGTCGAGGCCAGCGGGTCGACCGCGGGGTACAGGCCGCGCGACGCGATGACACGGCTCAGCTCGGTCGTCGCGTCGAGGTGCGCGAACGTCGTGGCCGGGGCCGGGTCGGTGTAGTCGTCGGCGGGGACGTAGATGGCCTGGAGCGACGTGATCGAGTGACCACGCGTCGAGGTGATGCGCTCCTGGAGCAGACCCATCTCGTCGGCCAGGTTCGGCTGGTACCCGACGGCCGACGGCATGCGGCCGAGCAGCGTCGAGACCTCGGAGCCGGCCTGCGTGAAGCGGAAGATGTTGTCGATGAAGAGCAGCACGTCCTGCTTCTGCACGTCGCGGAAGTACTCCGCCATCGTCAGCGCGGACAGGGCCACGCGCAGACGCGTGCCCGGCGGCTCGTCCATCTGACCGAAGACGAGGGCGGTCTTGTCGAAGACCCCGGCCTCCTCCATCTCGACGATGAGGTCGTTGCCCTCACGCGTGCGCTCGCCGACGCCGGCGAACACCGACACGCCGCCGTGGTCCTGCGCGACGCGCTGGATCATCTCCTGGATGAGGACGGTCTTGCCGACACCGGCACCACCGAACAGACCGATCTTCCCGCCGAGCACGTACGGCGTGAGCAGGTCGATGACCTTGATGCCGGTCTCGAACATCTGCGTCTTCGACTCGAGCTGGTCGAAGGCCGGGGGCTTGCGGTGGATGGGCCAGCGCTCGGTGACCTCGAACTTCTCGCCCGGGGCCAGGTTGAGCACCTCACCGGTCACGTTGAACACGTGGCCCTTGGTGATCTCGCCGACCGGCACGCTGATGGGTGCACCCGTGTCGGTCACGAGCGCGCCGCGCACGAGACCGTCGGTGGGCTTGAGCGCGATGGCGCGCACGAGCGAGTCGCCCAGGTGCTGAGCGACCTCGAGCGTCATCGTGAAGCTGGACTCACCCTCGCCCTGCGAGGACAGGTCGATGTCGACCGTGAGGGCGTTGTAGATCTCGGGGATCTGGTCCGACGGGAACTCGATGTCCACGACGGGACCGATCACGCGGGCGACCCTGCCCACTCCGGGCGCGCCGGAGTCGGTCGCCGTGGCGTCGACGGTGCTGGCGGTCATTGTCTGGCCTCGCTTCGCTCGACCGGAGGTGAGTCCGGCGTGGGAATGGTGGTGCAGTCGGTTCAGGAGCTGAGCGCGTCGGCGCCCGACACGATCTCGGTGAGCTCCTGGGTGATCTCGCCCTGGCGTGCCTGGTTGGCCAGCCGGGTGTTGGTGCGGATGATCTCTTCGGCGTTCTCTGTCGCGGTGTGCATCGCGCTCTGGCGCGAGGCCAGCTCCGACGCGGCAGCCTGCAGGAGGCAGCTGTAGATGCGGCTGCGCACATAACGCGGCAGCAGCTCGTCGAGCACGTCCTCGGCGTTCGGCTCGAACTCGTACAGCGGGAGCGCCTCGGACGTCTCGCCGGGCTCGGCGACGCCTTCGACGACCTCGAGCGGGAGCATCCGGATCACGCGGGGTCGCTGCGTGACCATGTTGACGAACTGCGTGTACACGACGTGCAGCTCGCCCACGCCGCCCTCGTCCGCCGGGGCGGCGAAGGCGTCGAGCAGGGTGTTCGCGATCTCGTCAGCGAGCTCGGCAGACGGGGAGTCCGAGCTGCCGATCCACGTGGCACCGAGGTCGCGCTTGCGGAACGTGTAGTACGAGACGGCGCGGCGACCCGTCACGTACAGCACCACGTGCTTGCCCTGCGCCGTGAGCCGCTCGACGAGGCGCTCGGCCTCCCGGATGGCTCCTGCCGAGTACGCGCCCGCCATCCCGCGGTCCGACGTGATGACCAGCAGCGCGACCCGGTTGGTGTCGGTGCGGTCGGACAGCAGCGGGTGCGCCACGTCCGAGTGCGTGGCGAGGGCCGAGACCGCACGCGTGATCGCCCGCGCGTACGGCGTCGCCGCCGCCACCCGCTCCCGGGCGTGCCCGATGCGGGAGGCTGCGATGAGCTCCATCGCGCGGAAGATCTTCTTCAGCGACTGCGTCGACCGGATCCGCTGCCGGTAGACCCGCTGGCTTCCGGCCACGCTCAGCCCTTCTTCTGTCGGACGATCTGCTCCTGCTCGACCGGCGTCTCCTCGTCAGCGACCTCGTCGCCGACGAGCGGGGTGCCGTCGCCCTTGAGGAAGCCGTTGCGGAACTCGTCGACCGCGGCCGCGAGCTTCTCCTCGGTCGCGCCGTCGAGCTTGCCCGTCTCCGCGATCGTGGTCAGGACGTCGCTGTTGCGGTGCAGGCTCTCGATGAGCTCCCGCTCGAAGCGCCGCACGTCGGAGACGGGGACGTCGTCGAGCTTGCCCTTCGTGCCGGCCCAGATCGAGGCGACCTGGTCCTCGACCGGGTACGGGCTGTACTGGCCCTGCTTGAGCAGCTCCATGAGCCGCGCGCCACGGGTCAGCTGGGCGAGCGAGGCCGCGTCCAGGTCAGAGGCGAACATCGCGAACGCCTCGAGCGAGCGGTACTGCGCGAGGTCGATCTTGAGCGTGCCGGAGACCTGCTTCATGGCCTTGATCTGCGCCGCGCCACCGACGCGGGAGACCGAGATGCCGACGTCGACGGCCGGGCGCTGGTCGGCGTTGAAGAGGTCCGACTGCAGGAAGATCTGACCGTCGGTGATCGAGATGACGTTGGTCGGGATGTACGCCGAGACGTCGTTGGCCTTGGTCTCGATGATGGGCAGACCCGTCATCGACCCGCCGCCGAGCTCGTCCGAGAGCTTGGCACAACGCTCGAGCAGACGGGAGTGCAGGTAGAAGACGTCACCGGGGTACGCCTCACGGCCCGGCGGGCGACGCAGCAGCAGCGACACGGCACGGTAGGCCTCGGCCTGCTTCGACAGGTCGTCGAACACGATGAGGACGTGCTTGCCCTCGTACATCCAGTGCTGGCCGATGGCCGAACCGGTGTACGGCGCGAGGTACTTGAAGCCCGCGGGGTCCGACGCGGGGGCCGCGACGATCGTCGTGTACTCGAGGGCGCCGGCCTCCTCGAGAGCGCTGCGCACACCCGCGATGGTCGAGCCCTTCTGGCCGATCGCGACGTAGATGCACCGGACCTGCTTGTTCGGGTCGCCGGTCTCCCAGTTGGACTTCTGGTTGATGATCGTGTCGATCGCGATGGCCGTCTTGCCGGTCTGGCGGTCGCCGATGATGAGCTGGCGCTGGCCGCGGCCGATCGGGATCATCGCGTCGATGGCCTTGAGGCCGGTCTGGAGCGGCTCGTGCACGCTCTTGCGGGCCATGACGCCCGGTGCCTGCAGCTCGAGCGCGCGCCGACCGCTGGTCGCGACGTCGCCGAGCCCGTCGATGGGCTGGCCGAGCGGGTCCACGACGCGACCGAGGTAGCCGTCGCCCACGGGCACGGACAGCACCTCGCCCGTGCGGCGGACCTCCTGGCCCTCTTCGATGCCGGTGAACTCACCGAGCACGACGACGCCGATCTCGCGGACGTCGAGGCTGAGCGCGAGGCCGAGCGTGCCGTCCTCGAAGCGCAGCAGCTCGTTGGCCATCGCGCCCGGGAGGCCCTCGACCTGGGCGATGCCGTCGCCCGCGAGCGTCACGCGGCCGACCTCTTCGGTCACGGTGCCGGACGGCTCGTAGGACTTCACGAAGCTGTCCAGCGCGGACCGGATGTCCTCCGGCCGGATCGTCAGCTCAGCCATTGCTCTTCTCCTGTCGTGACAGCACGGTCAGTGCGGTCGAACACGTTCTCGGGACGGCGCGCCGGGGGGCGCGGACGTCAGCTGGCAAGTCGTCGTCGGGCATCCGCGAGCCGCGCCAGCACGGTCGCGTCCATGACCTCGGGCCCCACCTGCACCCGGAGGCCACCGATCACGTGCGGGTCCTCGATCACGTTGAGCTGCATCGGGTGCCCGTACGCGCGCTCCAGGATCTGGCTGAGGCGTGCGCGCTGCTCCTCGCTGAGGCCGGTCGCCGTCGTGACCGTCGCGACCTCGCGGTTGCGGCGGTCGGCGATGAGGTCGGACAGGTGCCCGAGCGTCGCGACGTACCGACGGCCCCGGGGGGCGACGGCGGCGCGGCGCGCGAGGATCTCGGTCGCGGGCGAGCCCTGACCGCCGAGGAGCTGGTCGACGACAGCACCGCGCCCCCTGGCACCGATCTTGTCGTCGAACAGCGCGCGGCGGACCTCACGCTGCCCGGCGAGGGCACGGCCGATCGTGAAGAGCTCCTCCTCGACCCGCTCGAGCCCGCCGGGCGTCGCCTGGGCCGAGGCCAGCACCGCGTGGAACGCCAGCTGCTCGACGGCTTCCGTCAGGTCCGCGTCGGCCGACCAGCGCGAGCGCACCAGGCCGTCGACGGCCTCGACGGTGCGCGGGTCCGCGCTGGAGAGCAGCTGAGCCACGAGCCGGGCCTTGGCGTCACCGTCGAGCGACGGGTCTGCCAGGGTCCGACGCAGCGAGCCGGAGGAGTCGAGCGCGTCCACCACGGCGAACAGCTGCTCGCCGAGCGTCGACGCCTGGGCGCCCGCATCCCGCAGCACCGGCTCGAACCGGCCCTCTGCGGCCTGCAGCGACGCCTGACTCGTCCCGCGCATCAGTTCCCCTTACCGGCGTTCGCCGTGTTCTCGAGCTCGTCGAGGAAGCGGTCCACGACACGCGAGCTCCGCACCTCGTCCTCGAGCGACTCCCCGACGATCTTCGACGCGAGCTGCGTCGCGAGCGCGCCGACGTCGGCGCGCAGCGACACGGACGCCTGCTGGCGCTCGGCGTCGATCTGCTTCTGCGCCGTCTCGACGATCCGCGAGGCCTCGTCGGTCGCCTTGGTCCGCAGGTCGGCCACGATCTGGCCGCCCTCCGCGCGTGCGTCCTCGCGGATGCGCGCCGCCTCGGCACGAGCCTCCTGGAGCTGGAGCTTGTACTCGGCGAGCGCCGCGTCGGCCTCGGCCTGTGCGACCTCGGCCTGGGCGAGCCCACCCTCGATCTTCGCGGTGCGCTCGTCGAGCACCGCGTTGAACTTCGGGAGCACGAACTTGTAGAACGCGACCGCGATCACCACGAGGACGACCGTCGACCACAGGAGGTCGTACGGCTCAGGCAGCAGCAGCTGGTAGCCCTGAATCTCCTCTGTCGTCTCCGCGGCCGTCAACGCAGCCGCGGTCAGCGCGGCGGCGATCACGAGAAGAGGAAGCCGGTGATGAGGCCGAGGAGGCCGAGGACCTCGACGAACCCGATGCCGATGAACATCGTCGTGCGCAGCTGGCCGGCGACCTCGGGCTGGCGCGCCATGCCCTCGACGGTCTTGCCGATCAGGATGCCGAGGCCGATGCCCGGGCCGAGCACCGCGAGGCCGTAGCCGACGGTCGCGATGTTGCCGTTGAGCTCGGCGAGGACTGTGGTGGTTTCCGCAAGTGCCACGGTTGCTCGTTCCTTCCGTTGGGCTCCCGGCCGGTCGGCCGAGCGCTCGTTCAGTGGTGGGGGTCGCCCGGACCCCCGGCGGGTCAGCGGGAGATCAGTGCTCTTCCTCGATCGACAGGCTGATGTACACAGCCGCCAGGATGACGAAGATGTAGGCCTGCAGCGCTGCGACGAAGAGCTCGAAGAGCGTGATCGCGAAACCGCCGAGCAGGGTGAACGCGCCGAACGCCTTCATCGCCGGGGCAGCCTCGAACAGGAAGTACTGCGTCGCCGAGAAGCACAGCACGAGCATGAGGTGCCCGGCGACCATGTTCGCCATGAGTCGGATGGCGAGCGTGGCGGGACGCAGGATGAAGACGGTCAGGAACTCGACGGGCGTGAGCAGCACGTAGAGGAACGGCGGGACCCCCGGGGGGAACAGGCTCGTCTTGAGGAACCCCCCGATGCCGTGCGCCTTGACGCCCGCACCCAGGTACATCACGTACACCCACAGGGCGAGCATGACTGGCAGCCCGATGAGCGAGGTGCCCGCGATGTTCAGCCCCGGGATGACGCCCGTGAGGTTGAACGCGAGAATCGCCATGAACACCGTCGTCAGGAGCGCGACGTACTTCTGCGCCTTCTCCTTGCCCAGGATCTCCTCGGCGACGTTGACCCGGACGAAGTCCAGGAGCATCTCGAGGGCGTTCTGGAACCGTCCCGGCACCAGCTTGGCGCGGCGGGCGCCGATCACGAAGATGATGATCAGCGCGGCAGCGGCGACGAAGCGCACGAGCTGCAGGCGGTTGATCTCAAAGACCGTGCCCTCGAAGAAGACGGCCGGCGGGAAGAAGTCCGCGATGGACGGGACATGGAAGCCACCGCCCTCGCTCTCACCTGAGGCGAAGGGAACGATCGTCGCAAGGCTGGACAGGGCGTTCTCCCGGTGCTCGACGGTGAGCCGGTGCGCCGCGTCTGTGCAGGCACGCCGTCGTCACCAGGCCATCATGGATGAGGGAAGCGTAACCTATGGGGCGCTCTGGCCAGGACGACTGTCCGCGTTCCCCGCGGCGGGTTCGACGTACGGAACCCGGCCCCGTGAGACGGCCCGGAAGTCGAGCAGCGCCGAGCCGATGACCCCCACCGCGACGACGACCGCGAGGACCCCCCGCGAGTAGAAGTCCATGCCGCGCAGCACGGCCAGGAGCGCGATCACGACCACGATCTTGCCGAGCCATGCGCCGAGCACCACGGCGGCCGTGACCTGCGGGTCCGAGTGCGCCGTGCGGAGCATCGACAGGATGGTCGTGCCCGAGAACACGAGCACGAGCCCCACGCCGATGAGCGCGCCCCACGCACCCGGGGTGCCGGCGACGAGCACCCCCACGCCGACGCCGAGCACGGCCGTCACGCCGAGCAGCACGAGCATGTCGCGCAGCGCGGTGCGGAACACAGCGTCGGTGGCGACCTCGGTGGCCGTCGGGGCAGGGGCAGCCGAGGGCTGAGGGTCGGTCGTCACGGGTGTACCTCCGTGGTGTCGGGGGCGGTGCGGCGGGCGCGCAGCGGGCCCAGGGTCAGCAGCACGGCCACGAGCACGCCGGTGCCGATGGCCCACAGGGCCGCGGTGGTGGAGATCTTGACGAGCGCCGCGCCGCCGAAGGCGAACACGGCCGTCCAGATGTACATGATGGCGACCGCGCGCCGGTGCGAGTGCCCGAGCGCGAGGAGCCGGTGGTGCAGGTGCATACGGTCGGGGTGGAACGGCGAGTTGCCCTTGCCGAGGCGTCGGACGATCGCCAGGCCCATGTCCAGCAGCGGGAGCAGCAGCACCGCGACGGGCAGCAGGATGGGCAGGAACGCCGGGAACGACTGCCGCGTCGAGACGACAGCGGTGTCGATCTGCCCGGTCAGCTGGATCGCCGACGCCGCGAACACCAGGCCCAGCAGCATCGAGCCCGAGTCGCCCATGAAGATGCGCGCCGGGTAGAGGTTGTGCGGCAGGAACCCTGCGCACACGCCCACGAGCACGGCCAGCACGAGCGTCGCGAGGCTCGAGAAGTCGCCCGGGCTGGCCCCGCGCGTGAGCAGGTAGGAGTAGAGGAAGAACGCCGTGCCGCCGATCGCGATGACGCCCGCGGCGAGCCCGTCGAGCCCGTCGACGAAGTTGACGGCGTTCATGGCCACCACGATCGCCAGGACCGAGAGCAGGAAGGTCGTGCGGTCCGAGAAGACGATGACGCCCGCGATCGGCAGCTGGTAGAGCTGGACCCCGCTCCACGCCACGATGCCGCCCGCGAGCACCTGCCCCATGAGCTTGGTGAGCCAGTCCAGGTCCCAGATGTCGTCCGCGACCCCGAGGAAGCACACCAGCGCGGCACCCGCGACGATGCCCAGCAGCGGGGCCGGGTCCCGGTACACGTCGGACAGGAAGGGCAGCCGGCTCGCCATCGCGAACGCGACCACGAGCCCGATGAGCATCGCGAGCCCGCCGAGCCGCGGGGTCGGGACGGCGTGCACGTCCCGCTCCCGGACCGCGGTGATGGCCCCCCAGCGCAGCGCGCACCACCGTGCGAGCGGTGTCGTGAGGTACGTGACCGCCGCGGCGATCAGCAGCACCAGGAGGTAGACCCTCACCTCTCGCGCTCACCCGCTGCTGGCTCGGCCGGGTCCTCGACGGGCGCGACCTCGCGCAGCTCGGCGAGCGTGATGGCTCCCGCCCGCACGAGCTTCAGGGTGGGGCTCGTCGCGTCGACGATGGTCGAGGCCACCTGCCCGGGCGCCTGGCCGCCGTCGAGGAAGACCGGGACGCTCGAGCCGAGCTGCTCGTAGGCCTCGGCGACGGTCACGCCCGCGGGCTGCCCGGTGAGGTTGGCGCTCGAGACCGCGAGCGGGCCCGTGCGGCGCAGCAGCGCGAGCGCGACGCGGTGGTCGGGCACGCGCAGCGCGACCGTGCCGTGCGTCTCGCCCAGGTCCCAGGCGAGCGAGGGCTGCGCCGGCAGGATGAGCGTCAGGCCGCCGGGCCAGAAGGCCTCGGCCAGGTCGCGCGCCGCGTCGGGCACGTCGGTCGCGAGACCGTCGAGCGTGCGGACGTCGGGCATGAGGACCGGGGGCGGCGCCTGCCTCCCCCGTCCCTTCGCGTCGAGCAGCGCCTGCACGGCGTCGGGGTTGAAGGCGTCGGCGGCCACACCGTAGACCGTGTCGGTCGGCAGCACGACGAGCTCCCCTCGGGAGATCGTGTGCACCGCCTCGTCGATGGCGGGGCCCCACGTCGCGGGGTCGGTGGCGTCCTTGATGCGGATCAGACTCACGGCTGCGAGTCTCCCACGCCTGACCTGTGCGCCACGCCCGTCGCAGGTCCCTGGTGCCCGTTCCGGCGGGCGACGACCATGCGGTCGCGGCCCGTCAGGTCGGTCTCGGTGCGCACGCCCTCGAACGCTCCGGTGCCCTCGACGAGAGCGCGCGCGGCCGCTGCCTGCACCTCCGCGTGCTCCATGACGAGCAGCCCGCCGGGTCGCAGCAGACGCGCCGCGGCGGCGACGATGCCCCGCGGCACCTCGAGACCGTCCGCGCCCAGACCGTAGAGCGCGACCGCCGGGTCGTGCTCGGCGACCTCGGGGTCGACGGGCACCGCGCCCGGGGGCACGTACGGGGGGTTGGAGACGACCACGTCGACGGTGCCGTCGAGCTCGCGCAGGGCCGTCCGGGCGTCGCCGCGCACCAGGTGCACGTCCGGGGCGAGGGCCGCCACGTTGCGAGCGGCCCACGCGTGCGCGGCGCGGTCGAGCTCGACCGCGTGCACCTCGGCCTCCGCCACCTCGCACGCGACCGCCAGCGCGATGGCCGCGGAGCCCGTGCACAGGTCCACCACGCGCACCGCGGCGCCACGCGCCACGACCGCCCGGGCCTCGCGGGCCGCGACCTCCGCGACCTGCTCGGTCTCGGGGCGGGGCACGAAGACCCCGGGGCCGACGTCGAGCTCGATGGCCCGGAACGCCGCGCGACCGGTGAGGTGCTGCAGCGGCTCACGGGTCGCCCGCCGTGCGACCAGCTCGACCAGGCCCTGCGGCGCGGCCCGGCCGAGGATCGCCGCGGTCTGGACCTCGCCGCGGCTCACGTGCCGTCCGGACTCGACGCCCATGAGGTGTGCGGCGAGCAGCTCGGCGTCCACGCGGGGGCTCGGCACCCCGGCGTCCGCGAGCACGCGCTCGGCGGCGCGCAGCGCCTCGGTCAGCCGTTCCATGCCCTGCCCGCTCCCCTGCTCTGCGTCCGGCTGCACCGCTCAGTGCCCGGCTGCGGCGAGCCGGGCGGTCTCGTCGGTCTCGATGGCCGAGCGCACCACGGGCTCGAGGTCGCCGTCGAGCACAGCGTCGAGGTTGTAGGCCTTGTACCCGGTGCGGTGGTCGGCGATGCGGTTCTCGGGGAAGTTGTACGTCCGGATCCGCTCGGAGCGGTCCACGGTGCGCACCTGCGAGCGGCGCGCCTCGCTGGCCGCCGCCGCGGCGGCCTCCTGCTGGACCGCGAGCAGCCGGGCCCGCAGCACGCGCATGGCCTGCTCCCGGTTCTGCAGCTGGGACTTCTCGTTCTGCATCGAGACCGTGATGCCCGTGGGCAGGTGGGTGATCCGCACGGCAGAGTCCGTGGTGTTGACCGACTGGCCACCCGGGCCCGACGAGCGGTACACGTCCACGCGCAGGTCGTTCGGGTCGATCTCGACCTCGCCCGCGTCCTCGACCTCGGGCAGCACCAGCACGCCGGCGGCCGAGGTGTGGATGCGTCCCTGCGACTCGGTCACGGGCACGCGCTGCACCCGGTGCACGCCGCCCTCGTACTTCAGGCTCGCCCACACGCCCTGCGCCGGGTCCGTCGTGGTGCCGCGGGACTTCACCGCGACCTGCACGTCTTTGTACCCGCCCAGCTCGGACTCGGTCGCGCTGAGGATCTCGGTGCGCCAGCCCCGCTGCTCGGCGTAGCGCAGGTACATGCGCAGCAGGTCGCCAGCGAACAGCGCCGACTCCTCGCCGCCCTCGCCCGCCTTGATCTCGAGGATCACGTCGCGCGCGTCATCGGGGTCGCGCGGGATCAGCACGCGGCGCAGACGCTCGGCCGCGGCGTCCGCAGCGGCCTGCAGGGCGGGGAGCTCGGCGGCGAACGCCTCGTCGGTCTCGGCGAGCTCGCTCGCGTCGGCCAGGTCGTCGGCGGCGGCGCGCCACGCGCGGTAGGCAGCCACCACCTGGCCGAGCTCGGCGTAGCGCCGGCCCAGGGTCCGAGCCCGTGCGGCGTCGGCGTGGACGTCGGGGTCGGAGAGCTGGAGCTCGATCTGCGCGTGCTCCTCGAGCAGGGGCTCTGCGGCCCCGAACTGCTCAGACATCGGTCTCCTCCGGTCCGTCGCACCTCGTGCCCGCCGGTCGGCGGACACGACAACGCCGGTGGGACGGCACCTCGTCGAGACGAGGACCGACCCACCGGCGCTGGAGGACTAGTTGGCCTTCTTGCCGTAACGAGCCTCGAAGCGGGCCACGCGGCCGCCGGTGTCGAGGATCTTCTGCTTGCCCGTGTAGAACGGGTGGCAGGCGCTGCACACGTCCGTGCGGATCTCGCCCGACGTCTCCGTCGAGCGCGTCGTGAACGTGTTGCCGCACGTGCAGGTCACCTGGGTGACCACGTACGCGGGGTGGATGTCAGACTTCACAGGGATTCTCCTTGACTGGGATGCCTCCGGGTCGGCGACGCATGTGCGCCCCCGTGAACCGCAGACCGAGGGGTCATTCTGCCAGAACTGTGCCGGGCCTCGAAATCTTCCGGCTGACCTGGTCCGACGGATCAGGTGTCGTTCTGGCTGCCGCCCATGCCGGGCGTCGTCTTCTGCACCTGCAGCAGGAACTCGACGTTCGACTTGGTGTCGCGCAGCTTGCCGAGCAGCAGCTCGATGGCCTGCTGCTGGTCGAGGGCACCCATGACGCGACGGAGCTTCCAGACGATCTTGAGCTCGTCGGGCGACATGAGGATCTCCTCGCGACGCGTGCCCGAGGCGTTGACGTCCACCGCCGGGAAGATGCGCTTGTCCGCGAGCGAGCGGGTGAGCCGGAGCTCCATGTTCCCGGTGCCCTTGAACTCCTCGAAGATGACCTCGTCCATCTTGGACCCGGTCTCGACGAGCGCCGAGGCGAGGATCGTGAGCGACCCGCCGTGCTCGATGTTGCGCGCCGCGCCGAAGAACCGCTTGGGCGGGTACAGCGCCGAGGCGTCGACACCACCCGAGAGGATGCGGCCCGAGGCGGGCGCCGCGAGGTTGTAGGCCCGCGACAGCCGGGTCAGCGAGTCGAGCAGCACGACGACGTCCTGGCCCAGCTCGACCAGGCGCTTGGCGCGCTCGATCGCGAGCTCCGCGACGATCGTGTGGTCGGACGCCGGACGGTCGAACGTCGAGGCGATGACCTCGCCCTTGACCGTCCGCTCCATGTCCGTGACCTCTTCGGGCCGCTCGTCCACGAGCACGACCATGAGGTGGACCTCAGGGTTGTTCGTCGTGATGGCGTTCGCGATCTGCTGCATGATGATCGTCTTGCCGGCCTTGGGCGGCGAGACGATCAGCCCACGCTGGCCCTTGCCGATGGGGGCGACGATGTCGATCACGCGGGGCGTGACCTGGCTCGGGTCGTGCTCGAGGCGCAGACGCTCCTGCGGGTACAGGGGCGTGAGCTTGGAGAACTCGGGCCGCTGGCGGGCCTCCTCGGGCGACATGCCGTTGACCGTGTCCAGCCGCACCAGCGCGTTGAACTTCGAGCGCGGGCTGTTGCCCTGGGGCAGCGGGTCGCCCTCACGGGGCTGACGCACCGCACCGGTGACAGCGTCGCCACGACGCAGCCCGGCCTTCTTGACCTGGCCGAGCGAGACGTACACGTCGTTCGGGCCCGGCAGGTAGCCGCTCGTGCGCACGAACGCGTAGCTGTCCGAGATGTCGAGGATGCCCGCGACGGGCAGCAGCACGTCGTCAGCGCTGACCTCGACCTCTTCGTAGCCCGCGAGGTCGCCACCCGCTCCCCCGCGTCCACCGCGGCCCGTGCGGCCCTTGGTGCGGTCACGGTCGCGGTAGCGGTCGCGCGAGCGGCGCCGACGGCCACCCCGCTCGTCGTCGTCCTGCAGGTTCTGGCTCACGTCGCGCGACTGTCCGCCGTCCCGGTTCTGGTTGGCGTCCCGCTGGTCGCGCTGCTGGTTGTCGCGCTGCTGGTTGTCGCGCTGGCTGTCACGCTGCTGACGCTGGCCCTGCTGCTGGCCGCCGTCCTGGCGCTCGCCGCGCTGGCGGGCTCCGTCGCCCTGCTCGTCGGTGACCTCGCGGCGCGGCGCGGTCTCGACGCCGGCCTCGGTGGCGTCGACGCGCGGTGCACCCGCACCCCGGCCGGAACGGCGCGAGCGACGCTCACCCGTCACGGACCCCACGGCCTCGGCGGCACGTGCGGCACGGTCGTCGCGCGTCTCGCCGGCGGCGATGCGCTGGTCGAGCGTGCGCTCGACGGCCTCGAGCTCGGCTGCCACGTCGGGACGGCGACGGGCCGAACGCTCGCGCGGCGCGGTGGTGACCGGCGCGTCACTGGTGGCCGCGGCTGCGCCTGCGGAAGGCGCGGTGCTCGTGGCCTGCTCGCTGCGGGTCGGCTCGGCCGACCGCGAGGGGGCACCCGAACCGGCGGCCGCTGCGGACGGACGCCCGCCGCCGCGCTTGGCCTTGATGGCGTCGACGAGGTCGCTCTTGCGCATCTTGGAGGTGCCGGTCACACCGAGCTGGGCGGCGAGCGCCTGGAGCTCGGGCAGGCGCAGCGCGGAGATCGCGCCGGACTTGCTGGGCCCGTCGGAGCTGTTGCTCACGGCGGCCTCGATGGTGTCTGTCACGAAGGACCCTTCCCCCTCGTCGGTGGCGGCGCCTCAGGCGCGGCCTTCGCCCGGCCTTTGCGGCTGGGTCGTGTGGTGAAGCTGCACGTGCGTACGACGACGTCTGCACACGTGGGCTGGATCGCTCCCGGCTCGTCAGCTCTCACGAGGAGAGCTCTGGGCTGGTACGCACGGGGCGTGACCAAGGCGCTGGAGGCACGAGGCCGGGGAACGGCAACATCGTAACACCGGCATCCCGCCCAGGACGACTGCCTCGAGGGTTCACCCGAAGGGTGGAACTCAGCGCCCGTCAACCCCGCGCGTTCACGCCACGGACCAGGACCGTGCGCCCGCCTGGTCGACGGCCGGGTGCAGCACCTGCCACGTGCCGGCGGCGTCCCGGAGCACCTCGTCCACCGCCTGATCGGCGTCCGCACCGGTGCCGTCGACGACCGTGCGTCGGCCCAGCGCGAGCACGGTGGGACCGGCGCCCGAGACGACCGCGGCGACCCCCCGGGCCCGCAGCGCGTCGACGACGGCGAGCGAGTCCTGCATGACCGGGCGCCGGTGCTCCTGGTGGAGGCGGTCCTCGGTGGCGGGGAGCAGCAGGTCGGGCCGACGACCGAGCGCCTCGACGAGCAGCGCGGCACGTCCGGCCTGGAACGCCGCGTCGCGGTGCGTGACGACGGCGGGGAGCACGCTGCGCGCGTGCTGGGTCAGCAGCCGCTCGGTGGGCACGAGCACCACCGGGACGACGTCCTCGTGCACCGGCACCCGCACGGCGTGCGGCGCGTGCGGGCCGGTGTCGTCGTCGGTGTCGAGCCATGCGACGGTCGCGCCGCCGAGCAGCGCGGGCGCCGCGTTGTCGGGGTGCCCCTCGAGGCGCGTCGCGAGCATCAGCAGGGTGTCGTCGTCGAGCGCGGCCGGGTCCGCGAGCAGCGCCCGCGCGAGCACGAGCCCGCCCACGGCCGCGGCGGCCGACGACCCGAGCCCACGCCCGTGCGGGATGCGGTTGACGCACGTGAGCGCGAGCCCGGGCTGCGGGGCGCCCACGTGGTCGAGGGCGAGCCGGAGCGCGCGCAGCACCAGGTGGTCCTCGCCGTCGGGCACCTCGCCCGCGCCCTGGCCCGTGACCGTCACGACCCCGCCGGGGCCGTCGACCACACGGACCTCGAGCTCGTCGTGCAGCGCGAGCGCGAGCCCGAGCGAGTCGAAGCCCGGGCCCAGGTTGGCGCTCGTCGCGGGGACCGTCGCCCGCGCGTGGTCGTGGCCGAGGATCATGCGCGGGCTCAGGCGAGCTGGAGGGCGTCGGCGATCGCCATGACGTCCGCGTGCACCCGCTCGGGGCGCACCTCGGCCCCGTCGGCGTCGAGCAGCGCCCACTGCGGGTCCTTCAGGCCGTGGCCCGTGACCGTGACGACGATGCGCGCACCCGCGGGGACCCGGCCCTGCTCGGCGAGCATCAGGATGCCCGCGACGCCGGCCGCCGAGGCGGGCTCGACGAACACGCCGACCTCGCTCGACAGGATGCGGTGCGCGGCGAGGATCTGGGCGTCGGTCACGGCCTCGATCACGCCGCCCGAGGTGTCGCGGGCCTGCTCGGCCTGCTGCCACGAGGCGGGGTTGCCGATCCGGATGGCCGTCGCGATCGTCTCGGGGTGCGTGATGGGGTGGCCCGCGATGATGGGCGCGGAGCCTGCCGCCTGGAACCCCCACATGGCGGGGGTGCGCGTGGCGACCGGCGCGAGGTCGGCGCCGCCGTCGTGGCCCGCGTACTCGCGGTAGCCCTTCCAGTACGCGGTGATGTTGCCCGCGTTGCCGACGGGCAGCGCGTGGATGTCGGGGGCGTCGCCCAGCGCGTCGACGACCTCGAAGGCCCCGGTCTTCTGCCCCTCGATGCGGTCGGGGTTGACCGAGTTGACGAGCTCGACCGGGTAGACCTCGGCGAGCTTGCGGGCCGCGATCAGGCAGTCGTCGAAGTTGCCGTCGACCTGCAGCAGCCGGGCACCGTGCGCGACCGCCTGCGACAGCTTGCCCATCGCGATCTTGCCGTCGGGCACGAGCACGACGCACGTCATGCCGGCGGCCGTCGCGTACGCGGCGGCCGACGCTGACGTGTTGCCCGTCGAGGCGCACACCACGGCCTTGGCCCCGCGGGCCGCGGCCGAGGAGATCGCTGTGGTCATGCCGCGGTCCTTGAACGACCCCGTGGGGTTCATGCCCTCGACCTTGACGAAGACCTGCGCCCCGGTGCGCTCCGACAGGGCCGGCGCGGGGACGAGCGGCGTGCCGCCCTCGCCCAGGGTCACCACGCGCTCGCGCACGTGGGCGGGCAGACGGTCGGCGTACTCGGCGATGATGCCTCGCCACTGGTGTGCCATCGGGGTCAGGCTCCTTCGACTCGCAGGACGGACAGGACCCGACGCACCACGTCGAGGCCCTCGATGGCCGCGACGGTGGCGCGCAGGGCGGCCTCGGTCGCGGTGTGGGTCGAGATGACCAGCTGGGCGACGTCGTCGACCCCCGGCTCGAGCGCACGGCCGGGGGGCTGACGCACGGCCTCGATCGACACGCCGTGCTCGGCGAGCACGGCAGCGACCTGCGCGAGCACGCCGGGCTGGTCGGTCACCTCGAGGCGGACCTGGTAGCGGGTGCGCGCGGCCGAGGCCGGCAGCACGGGCAGCGCTGCGTAGGCCGACTCGACCGGGCCACGTCCGCCCAGCACACGGTGCCGGGCCACCGAGACGACGTCGCCCAGCACGGCGGACGCGGTCGGGGCCCCACCGGCGCCACGGCCGTAGAACATGAGCTCGCCCGCGGCCTCGGCCTCGACGAACACCGCGTTGAACGCTCCACGCACGCCCGCGAGCGGGTGCGTGAGCGGGACCAGCGCCGGGTGCACCCGCACCTGGACGCCCTCGTCGCTGCGCTCGGCGATCGCGAGCAGCTTGATCGTGTGCCCCGTGCGGGCGGCCCACGCCACGTCGTCCGCGGTCACGGACGAGATGCCCTGGCGGTCGACGTCGTCGATCGAGACGCGGGTGTGGAACGCGAGCGAGGCGAGGATCGCGGCCTTCGCCGCCGCGTCGAAGCCCTCGACGTCCGCCGTCGGGTCGGCCTCGGCGTAGCCCAGGGCCTGCGCCTCGGCGACCGCCGCGTCCAGGTCGAGACCCTCGGTGGCCATGCGGTCGAGCACGTAGTTCGTGGTGCCGTTGACGATGCCGAGCACCCGCTGCACGCGGTCGCCCACGAGCGACTCGCGCACCGGGCGCACGATGGGGATGGCGCCCGCGACGGCCGCCTCGAAGTACAGGTCCACGCCCGCCGCGTCGGCCGCCGCGTACAGCGTGGGGCCGTCCTGCGCGAGCAGCGCCTTGTTCGCGGTGACCACGGCCGCGCCGTGCTCGATGGCCCGCAGCAGCAGCGAGCGCGCCGGCTCGATGCCGCCCACGACCTCGACCACCACGTCGGCCTTCTCGACCAGCCCCTCGGCGTCGGACGTGAGCAGCGAGCGGTCCACGACCGGGTCCCGCTCGGCCTCGACGTCCCGCACCGCGATCCCGACGAGCTCGAGCCGCGCACCCACCCGCGCCGCGAGGTCCGCGGCCTGCGTCGTCAGGAGCCGCACGACCTCGGTGCCGACCACGCCGCAACCGAGCAGCGCGACACGCAGCGTCGTGGGCTCGAGGGGGATGGTCCGGTCGGAACGGGGCTGCTGGGCCACTGCCACGGTGTGCCGCCTCCTGCTCAGGGCCTGCTCGAGGCCGGGTGCGCGCCCGGGCGAGGTCCTCGCTCGGCGTCCTCAGGGTAGTGCGACGCGACCGGGCCACGAGCAGGGGTCCGGCTGCTGAACTGCACGTCAGCCCAGGTCGAGCGCGAGAAGGTCCTCGACCGTCTCGCGGCGCACCAGCACGCGCGCGGCGCCGTCGCGCACCGCGACCACGGGCGGGCGCGGGACGTGGTTGTAGTTGGAGGCCATCGACCGTCCGTAGGCCCCCGTGGCCGCGACCGCCAGGAGGTCGCCCGGGCGCACGTCGCCCGGCAGCTGCACCTCGTGGACCACGATGTCGCCGCTCTCGCAGTGCTTGCCGACCACGCGGGCCAGCACCGGCGCGTCCTCGCCCACCCGCGACGCGAGCTCGGCGTGGTAGTTCGCGCCGTACAGCGCGGGCCGGATGTTGTCGCTCATGCCGCCGTCGACCGCGACGTAGCGCCGCACGAAGGGCCCCGCCGGGTCGTCGACCGTGACGTCCTTGACCGTGCCGACGGTGTACAGCGTGAGGGTCGTGGGCCCGACGATCGCCCGGCCGGGCTCGATCGAGATGCGCGGCAGCGCGGTGCCGAGCGCCGTGCACGACGCGTCGACCGCCGCCGCGAGGTCCTTCGCGACCCGCGACGGGTCGAGCGGCACGTCCCCCGGGACGTACGCGATGCCGAAGCCGCCGCCCAGGTCGACCTCGGGCACCAGGTAGCCGGTGCGCGCGGCGAGCTCGGCGCGCAGCGCCATGACCTTGTGCGCCGCGACGTCGAAGCCCGACGGGTCGAGGATCTGCGAGCCGATGTGCGAGTGGATGCCCAGCAGGTGCAGCTCGGGGTGCTCGAGGACGGCGTGCAGCGCCTCGAGCGCGGGGCTCGGCGAACCGTCGGCCGGCGGCGCCATCGACACACCGAACTTCTGGTCCTCGTGCGCGGTCGAGATGTACTCGTGCCCGCCCGCGTGCACCCCGGTCGTGACCCGCACCATCACGGGGGCGGGCGCTCCCCCACGCGCCCGGGCCGCGGTGGCGACGCGGTCGACCTCGCCGAGCGAGTCGACGATGATCCGCCCGACGCCCACCTCGAGCGCGCGCTCGATCTCGGCGTCCGACTTGTTGTTCCCGTGCAGCCCGAGGTCCGCACCGGGCACCCCGGCGCGCAGCGCGACCGCCAGCTCGCCGCCCGTCGCGGTGTCGACCCGCAGGCCCTCCTCGTGCGCCCAGCGGGCGACCGCGACCGACAGGAACGCCTTGCCGGCGTAGTACACGTCCACGCCGGTGCCGACCGCGGCGAACGCGGTCTCGAACGCCCGGCGGAGCTCCTGGGCGCGGGCCCGGAAGTCGGCCTCGTCGAGCACGTACGCGGGGGTGCCGTGCTCGGCGGCGAGCGCGCGCAGGTCGAGCCCGGCCACGCTCAGCGCGCCGTCGGGCGTGCGCGCCGTCCCGCCCGACCAGGGCAGCCCGACGGCGTCGGCCGACGCGGCGTGCTCCCCCGCGGGGGTGCTCACATCCGCTCCGGCGCGCTCACACCCAGCAGGTCGAGACCGTTCGCGAGCACCTGGCGCGTCGCGTCGTTGAGCCACAGGCGCGTGCGGTGCACGTCCGTGACCTCCTCGTCGCCGAACGGCGTCACCCGGCGCTGGTCGTACCACTTGTGGTAGCTGCCCGCGAGCTCCTCGAGGTAGCGCGCGACACGGTGCGGCTCCCGCAGCTCGGCCGCCTGGGCCACGATGCGCGGGAACTCCGCGAGCGAGCCGAGCAGCGCCGCCTCGGACGGGTGGTCGAGCAGCGAGGCGTCGAAGCCGTCGGCGCGGGACACCCCGGAGTCGGCCGCGTTGCGCGCCACGTTGACGGTGCGGGCGTGCGCGTACTGCACGTAGAACACCGGGTTGTCGTTCGTGGCGCTGACCAGCAGGTCCAGGTCGATGTCGAGGCTCGAGTTGGCGGCCGAGCGGGCCAGCGAGTACCGGGCCGCGTCGACGCCCACCGCGTCGACCAGGTCGTCGATCGTGACGATCGTGCCCGCGCGCTTGGACATCCGCACCGGCTCGCCGTTGCGCACCAGGTTGACCATCTGCCCGATGAGGATCTCCAGGTTGACCCACGGGGTGTCGCCGAAGGCCGCGACCATGGCCATCATCCGGCCGATGTACCCGTGGTGGTCCGCGCCGAGCATGATGATCGCCCGGTCGAAGCCGCGCTCGCGCTTGTCGAGGTAGTAGGCCAGGTCACCCGAGATGTAGGCGCCCTCGCCGTCGGACTTGATGATGACGCGGTCCTTGTCGTCACCGAAATCCGTGGTCCGCAGCCACACCGCGCCGTCGGCCTCGAAGATGTGCCCGAGCTCGCGCAGCCGTGCCACGGCACGGTCGACCGCCCCGGACTCGTGCAGCGTGTCCTCGTGGAAGTACACGTCGAAGTCGACGCGGAAGTCGTGCAGCTTGCCCTTGATCTCACCGAACATCAGCTCGACGCCGCGGCTGCGGAAGACCTCCTGCGCCTCGGCCTCGGGCAGCGTGCGGGGGTCCGGCTCGCCCGCCTCGGCGGCCTGCGCGATCACGGCGTCGGCGATGTCGGAGATGTACTGCCCGCCGTAGCCGTCCTCGGGGGCCTCCTGGCCCAGGGCCCGCGCGAGCAGCGACCGCGCGAAACGGTCGATCTGCGAACCGTGGTCGTTGAAGTAGTACTCGCGGGTCACGTCCGCGCCGGCCGCCTGCAGCACGCGCGCCAGGCTGTCGCCCACGGCCGCCCAACGCACCCCGCCGATGTGGATGGGGCCCGTCGGGTTCGCCGAGACGAACTCGAGGTTGATGTTCTCGCCCGCGAGCGCGTCGCTGCGCCCGTACTCAGGACCGGCATCGACGATGCCGCGCGCGAGCTCGCCCGCGGCGGCCTTGTCGAGCGTGATGTTGAGGAACCCGGGGCCCGCGACGTCGACCGTCGCGATGCCGGGCTGGGCAGCGAGCCGACGGGCGAGCTCCTCCGCGAGCGCACGCGGGCTGGTGCCGGCCTTCTTGCCGAGCTGCATCGCCACGTTGGTGGCCCAGTCGCCGTGCTCGCGCTGCCGGGGTCGCTCGACGTGCACCGTGGCGGGGACGTCGGCGGGCTCGAGGGCGAACGTGCCGTCGGAGACTGCGGCGAGAAGGGCATCGCGAAGGGCGGCAGAGAGCTCAGCGGGGGTCACGGCACCAGGGTAGCGAGCGTCGCCGGGTGCCCTGCACGGCGTTTCGTGCCGCGGCGAGGGGTGCGCGCGGGCGTCCGGCCGGCGGTCGCGGGTGCACGCGACCCGCCAGTCATGGGACGTTGGTCTGCCAGGACGCACCGGAGGCGGTGTTGACTGCTGCGACATCGCCCCTGCAAAGGCGCCGGAGCGACGGTCACCCTCAGCGGGCGGCCCTTCGAGGAGGACACAGGTCATGAGCCGACGCACCGGGTTGATCGACAGCGCAGTCGACGGCCTGCGGGAACGCATCATCGCGGGCCGGTGGCCCGTCGGCACCCGCATCCCGCCCGAGCCCGCCCTCGCCGAGCTGCTCGGCGTCGGCCGCAACACCGTGCGCGAGGCCGTCCAGTCGCTCGTGCACGCCGGGCTGCTCGCCCGACGTCAGGGCTCCGGCACCTACGTGCTGTCCACCTCCGAGCTCGCCGTCACGATGGGCCGCCAGATCGCCGACGCCCGCCAGCGCGACGTCGTGGAGGTCCGCCGCTCGCTCGAGGTCGAGGCCGCGCGCCTCGCGGCCCGTCGCCGTACCGCCGCAGACGTCACAGCCCTCCGGCAGCTGCGCGACCAGCGCACCGCCGCCTACGCGCTGGGCGACCTCGACGCGATGGTCGCGTCCGACCTCGCCCTGCACCTCGCGATCGCCCGGGCCGCCCACAACCCCGTGCTGCTGTCGCTCTACGAGAGCCTGCTCGACGCGATCACCGAGAACATCCGCTTCAACTTCGAGCGCCCCGTCGACGACGACCCGGGCCACGACGACCTCGTCGAGTCGATCGTCGACGGCGACGACGTCGCGGCGATGACCGAGGTCGAGACCTACCTCTCGCGGCTCATCGACGTCGGCTGACACCCCCGGCTGGCGGACCCGGGCGCGCGTGCTGGTAGTCTCGTGACCTGCGCCAGTCGTCTGGTGCACGCCCGCGTAGCTCAGTGGATAGAGCGTCTGCCTCCGGAGCAGAAGGTCGAAGGTTCGAGTCCTTTCGCGGGCACCACAGACAAGACCCGGTCCCTCCCAGGTGCCGGGTCTTCGTCGTCTGGTGGTCGCGGACCAGCGGCACGCATGGTGCCTGAGCAGGCCGGCGGCTGATCGCGGTGCCGTCGGACGTGTGCCCGATCGGCCGCCTAGGGTGCAGGGGTGCCGCACCCTCCGCACCGCCGCCTGGTGCTCGTCGCCTTGGTCCCCGTCGTCGTCGCGGCAGGGCTCGGCGTCACGCGGACCGTCGGCGGGCTGCCCGGCGACCTGCTGGGCGGGGTGCTGTACGCGGCGCTCGTGTACATGCTGGTCGGTGCTGTGCGGCCGGCCTGGCGGATTCCGGTCCTGGTCGGTGTCACCTTTGCGATGTGTGCGGTCGTCGAGCTCGCCCAGCTGACCGGGCTCCCGGCGCGTGCGGTCGAGCTGTTCTCCCCCGCCCGGTACGTGCTCGGCACCACGTTCACCGCTCACGACCTGCCCGCGTACGCCGTGGGTGCGCTGCTCAGCGGGGCCGTCGACGTGCTCGCCAGAAGCAACGCGGGCCGGCAGACGTCGCGGATGGCCGCGACGCGGGCTCCCGTCAGCGGTAGTTTCCGAGCATGACGAAGACGTCGGGTGACGGGATCCCAGCCGCGCAGCACAACGGGTCGAAGAAGTCGGCCACGAAGCGGACGGGCAAGCCCGCGCGTCAGCGCAGGATCGCGAACGACGTCTACGAGGCCGAGCTGTTCCGGCTGCAGTCCGAGCTGGTCAAGGTGCAGCAGTGGGCCCGGGCGACGGGGGCGCGGATCGTCGTGATCTTCGAAGGACGGGACGCGGCCGGCAAGGGCGGCACGATCAAGCGGATCACGGAGTACCTGAGCCCCCGGGTCGCGCGCATCGCGGCGCTGCCCACACCCACCGAGCGTGAGCGCACCCAGTGGTACTACCAGCGCTACATCGAGCACCTGCCCGCGGCCGGGGAGATCGTGCTGTTCGACAGGTCCTGGTACAACCGGGCGGGCGTGGAGCGGGTCATGGGTTTCTGCACGCCGCAGGAGTACGCGCAGTTCATGCGCCAGACGCCGATCTTCGAGCAGATGCTCGTCGAGGACGGCATCCTGCTGCGCAAGTACTGGTTCTCGGTGTCCGACGACGAGCAGCTCAAGCGCTTCCGGTCGCGGATGGGCGACCCGGTGCGGCAGTGGAAGCTGAGCCCGATGGACCTCGAGTCGATCCACCGCTGGGAGGACTACTCGCGGGCCAAGGACGAGATGCTGGTGCACACCGATGTGCCGTCGAGCCCGTGGTACGTGGTCGAGTCGGACGTCAAGAAGCACGCCCGGCTCAACATGATCTCGCACCTGCTCTCGACGATCCCGTACACCGACGTGCCGCACGAGAAGGTCGTGCTGCCCGATCGGCCGGCCGCGTCGAGCGGGTACGTGCGGCCGCCGCGCGAGCTGTCGACGTACGTGACCGACCACGTGGCCGAGCTCATGGGCGACCCGGAGCTGTACCGGTGAGACGACCACGGGACGGATCACGGCGGGGCGGTCGCCGTGGTGGCGTGGCTCGGCGCGGTGGCGCTGCTGGTGATCGCGGCCCTGGTCGCCGCAGCCCCGAACCGGGAGACCTGCGACCAATGAGGTGACGCCGTCAGAAGTCGCGCATCTCGCGCCGGCCCGACCGGCGTGCGATCTGCGGCAGGGGCGCGAGCACCTGCGTCTGGTCCGGGCTGCCGAGGTCCGCACGGGGCGCCGCGGCGGGCTCCCGGCCCGGCAGGTCGGCCGTCACGGCCGCCCAGCTCTCGACGGGTCGCGGGGCCGTGGCGTCCCAGCCCGGCTCGGGCTCGGTCACGAGGTCGTCGACCCGGTAGGTCGCGGTCGCGTCCGCGTCGTGGTGCCAGGCGGGCACCGGGACCGAGCGCACCGGCACCGCGGGGACGTCGGCCGAGCGCACCGGGACCGCCGACGATCGCACGGGCTCGGCCGGGGCAGCGACGACGGGCGGCTCGGCCGCCGGCTCCGCGGGGCGCGCGGCTGCCGGCTGCGACCAGCCGAGCAGCGTGTCACGCACCTGCCGGCGCAGCCCGAGCAGCGCGGGGCCGTCGGACGCGCTGAGCAGCACCTGGACCCGCACGTGGTCACCGTGCACGTCGACGACCTGGACGTCGCCCACCCGCCCGTCCCACAGGTCGCACGTGGCCAGCGCACCCGCGACGCGCGCCCGCACGTCGGCTGCGGGGAGATCGCGGTCCAGGTCGAGCTCGACCGTGCCGACCAGGTCGGCACCCTCCCGGCTCACGTTCCGGAACCCGGTGGTCCTGGTCGCCGTGAGCGGCAGCCCGATGCGCCCGGCCTCGTCGGTGCGCACCACGAGGCTCGTGCGACCCACGCGCTCGACCAGCCCCCACCGTCCGTCGACGACGACCACGTCGCCCGGCAGCACGGCATCGGTGGCCACGACCCGCAGACCCGCCACGACCTCGCCGAGCGCCCCCTGGGCGGACGGCACCGCGACGAGCAGCACCAGGCCGACCAGGACGAGCACACCCACCCCGAGCGCGCGGGTGCCCGGCAGCGCGAGGAGCACGGCGACCAGCCCCCCGACGCTGAGCACGCTCGCGGTGACCGTGCGCACGAGCCGCTGCGCGCGGCCCCGCAGCCGGCCGGCCGCGGGGACGTCGTTGGGCTGACCCGCGAGCGCGTGGTCCGCGAGCGCGAGCACGAGCGCGCCGACCAGCCAGGTCACGGCCACGACCACGCCGAGGTGGAGCACGAGCCCGAGCGCGGCCCAGAAGCCCGTGGGCCCGGTCGTCGCGGTGAGCGCACCCCACGACGCGGCGACCACGAGCAGGAGGCGCAGCGGCGGGCGGGCGCCGCGCGCGACGTGGGCCGCGAGCGCGGACCGACGGGCCGACCGGTGGATCACGGTGGAGACGAAGATCTCCGCGACGAAGGCCGCAACCGCGGCGAGCGGGACGGCGAGGAGGGGATGCACGCGCACCAGAGTAGGCACTCCGGGAGCCCGATTAGTCCGGAACCCCCGCGGGCTACCGCTCCGGGGTGCGGGTGGCCGACGCACCGGCGGCTCATCGGTGGGGCACCGCGGCCTCACCGAGGGCTCTCGGCCCCCTCACAGCGACCCGACGTACCGTGAACGCCGACCTGACCCGATCGAAAGGCCGCACCGGATGCACGTGGTGGAGATCCTCGTCCTCGTCGCGGGGGCGGCGCTCCTCACGGCCCTGTGCCGCCAGCGGGGCTGGCCCGCGCCCCTGGTGCTCGTCGCCGCGGGGCTGGTCGTCTCGTTCGTGCCCGGGGTGCCGCGGTTCGTGGTCCACCCGGAGCTCATCCTCGAGCTCGTCCTGCCCCCGCTGCTGTTCTCGGCCGCGCTCACCAGCTCGTACCAGGACTTCCGCCGCTCGCTGAACTCGATCACGCGCCTCGGCGTGGGACTCGTGCTCGTCTCGGCGCTCGCGGTCGCGCTCGTCGCGTGGCTGCTCGTCCCCGACCTGCCGTTCGCCGCCGCGCTCGTGCTCGGTGCCGTCGTCGCTCCCCCGGACGCCGTCGCGGCGGCCGCCGTGGGCCGCCGGCTCGGGCTGCCACGGCGCGTCATGACTCTCCTGACGGGCGAGAGCCTGATCAACGACGCCACGTCGCTCACGCTGTACAAGGTGGCTCTGGCGGGGGTGGCGACGGGGGCGTGGTCGCTCGCCGCCGGGCTCAAGGTGTTCGCCGTCGCGGTGCTCGCGGGCGTGGGCGTCGGGCTCGTGCTGGGGTGGCTGCTGCACCAGCTGCGCATGCGCCTCGACGACCCGGTCGTGGCGTCCGCCATCGGGGTGCTCACGCCGTTCGCGGCGTACTGGTGCGCGGAGGCCATCGAGGGCTCGGGCGTGCTCGCGGTCGTCGCGGCGGGGCTCTTCCTCGCGCACACCTCGCCACGGGCGGGCTACGCGACCCGGCTCTACCAGGAGCCCGTGTGGTCGACCGTCGACCTGCTGCTCGAGGCCTTCACGTTCGCGCTCATCGGCGTGCAGCTCAAGTGGCTCATCGCCGACGTGAACGCGTCCGACCAGGGCCTGGGCCACGCGGTGGTGGTGGCCCTCGTGGTGCTCGCGACGGCGATGCTCGTGCGACCGCTGTACGTGGTCGCGACGTCACGGATGGATCGGGTGCGCATGCGCGGCAGCCACCGGACCGCGGACGACGCGCTCACGGGCAAGGAGTCGCTGGTCGTCTCGTGGGCCGGGATGCGCGGGGTGGTCACGCTCGCGGCGGCCGCGGCGATCCCGGTCGTCCTCGCGGGCGAGGTGTTCCCGGAGCGCGCGACGCTGCAGCTCGTCGCGTACACCGTGGCGATCGGCACGCTGCTGCTGCAGGGCCTCACGCTGCCCTGGGTGATCCGCCGGCTCGGCGTCGGCTCGCAGGCCGAGAAGGAGCGCGACGCGATCCAGGAGGCCCAGGTGCGCCTGGACACGGCCGAGGCCGCGCAGGCGGTCATCGCGCGCCGCCGGCCCGAGATCGCGGCCCGGGTCGGGGACCACGTCGCCGACGAGGTCACGTCTCGTGTGATCACAGCGCTGGGGGTGCGCGCCCAGGCCGCCGCCGCGCTGCTGGACCCGAACCACGACGACGAGCACCCGTCGATCCCCGAGATCGGTCTGCGCCAGCAGGCGCTGCGCCGCGAGGTCATCGCCGCCCAGCGCGACGTCCTCGTGGCGCGCCGCGACTCGGGCGAGCTCGACGAGGTGGTCATGCAACGTGTGCTGCGTGAGCTCGACCTCGAGGAGGAGCGCATGTCGGCGTCGTGGGTCAACCGCCTCTGAACCGCGGCTCTGCGCGAGGCGGGACTGAGCCCAGAGCGAACGCGTCGGCGACACGGGACCTTCGGCACAGGCACATCCGTCCCATGACTTCTACGTTGGATCCAGAGGTCAACGGAGACTTCCATCACTCACCGACGACCGTAGGGAGAACCTCCCGTGAGCACGACCCAGCGCACCGACGCCCCAGTCGACAGTGCCATCGACCAGCTCGTCGCGAACGCCACGAAGGCGCTCGCGGAGTACGCGCGCTTCACGCAGGAAGACGTCGACCACCTCGTCAAGAAGGCCTCGGTCGCCGCGCTCGACAAGCACGGCGAGCTCGCGAAGCACGCCGTCGCCGAGACCGGCCGCGGCGTCTTCGAGGACAAGGCCGTGAAGAACATCTTCGCGTGCGAGCACGTCACCAACTCGATGTCGTCCCTCAAGACCGTCGGCGTGATCCGCCGTGACGACGTCGCCGGGATCATCGAGATCGCCGAGCCCGTCGGCGTGGTCTGCGGCGTCACGCCCGTCACGAACCCGACGTCGACCGCGATCTTCAAGTCGCTCATCGCGCTGAAGACCCGCAACCCGATCATCTTCGCGTTCCACCCGAGCGCGCAGGAGTCCTCGGTCGCCGCGGCCCGCGTGGTCCGCGACGCGGCCGTGGCCGCCGGTGCCCCCGAGCACTGCATCCAGTGGGTCGAGCAGCCCTCGCTCGAGGCGACCGGCAAGCTCATGAACCACCCCGGCGTCGCCCTGATCCTCGCGACCGGCGGCAACGCGATGGTCCGCGCCGCCTACTCGTGCGGCAAGCCGGCCCTCGGCGTCGGTGCGGGCAACGTCCCGGCCTACATCGAGAAGACGGCGAAGCTCAAGCGCGCGGTCAACGACGTGGTGCTCTCCAAGGCGTTCGACAACGGCATGATCTGCGCGTCCGAGCAGGCCGCGATCATCGACACCGAGATCTACGACGAGGCGATGGTCGAGTTCGCCACGCTGCACGCCTACCGCGTGAACAAGAAGGAGAAGGCCCTCCTCGAGAAGTTCATCTTCGGGGTCGAGGCCAAGGGCAAGAACTGCTCCGAGGCCAAGCTCAACGCGTCGGTCGTGGGCCAGACCCCGGCGTGGATCGCCGAGCACGCCGGCTTCACGGTGCCCGCCGACACGTCGATCATCCTCGCCGAGGTCAGCGAGGTCGGTCCGGCCGAGCCGCTCACCCGCGAGAAGCTCTGCCCCGTGCTGGCCGTGCTGAAGGCCACGTCGACCGAGCACGGCATCACGCTCGCCGAGCAGATGGTCGAGTTCGACGGCCTGGGCCACAGCGCCGCGATCCACACGCAGGACGACGCCCTCACCGAGGAGTTCGGCAGCCGCGTCAAGGCCGTCCGCGTGATCGCGAACGCCCCCTCGTCGCTCGGCGGCATCGGCGACATCTACAACGCCTTCATCCCGTCCCTGACCCTCGGCTGCGGCTCCTACGGCCACAACTCGGTCTCGAACAACGTCTCGGCGGTCAACCTGGTGAACATCAAGCGCATCGGCCGGCGCAACAACAACCTGCAGTGGTTCAAGGTCCCGGCCAAGACGTACTTCGAGCCGAACGCCATCCGGTACCTCTCGGACATGGCCGACGTCGAGCGCGTGACCATCGTGACCGACTCGACCATGACGACGCTCGGCTTCGTCGACCGCATCATCGAGGTCCTGAACCGGCGCCCTAACAAGATCGCGCTGCAGATCATCGACCAGGTCGAGCCCGAGCCGAGCGTGCGCACCGTCCAGGCGGGCGCCGCGCAGATGCGTCACTTCCGGCCCGACACGATCATCGCGCTGGGCGGCGGCTCGCCCATGGACGCCGCGAAGGTCATGTGGCTGCTGTACGAGCACCCCGAGATCGTCTTCTCGGACCTCAAGCAGAAGTTCTTCGACGTCCGCAAGCGCGCGTTCAAGTTCCCGGTGCTGGGCGAGCTCGCCAAGCTGGTGTGCATCCCGACCACGTCCGGCACGGGCGCCGAGGTCACGCCGTTCGCTGTCATCTCCGACCCCGACGCGGGCAAGAAGTACCCCCTCGCGGACTACGCGCTCACGCCGACCGTCGCGATCATCGACCCGGTGCTGACCGCGAAGATGCCGCGCTCGCTCGCCGCCGACTCGGGCTTCGACGCCCTGACGCACGCCACCGAGGCGTACGTGAGCGTGTACGCGAACGACTTCACGGACGGCATGGCCCTGCAGGCCATCCGGCTCATCTTCGACAACCTGGCCGCGAGCGTGAACGGCGAGCCCGGCACCCCGGAGACGGCCGAGGCACGCGAGAAGATGCACAACGCGGGCACGATCGCCGGCATGGCGTTCGGCAACGCGTTCCTGGGCATCGTGCACGCCATGGCCCACGTGGTCGGATCGACGTTCCACCTGGTGCACGGCCGCACGAACGCGACCCTGCTGCCGCACGTCATCCGCTACAACGGCACCATCCCGACCAAGCTCACGAGCTGGCCGAAGTACGAGCACTACGTCGCCCCCGAGCGCTTCCAGCAGATCGCCAAGATGCTGGGTCTGCCGGCCGAGACGCCCGAGCAGGGTGTCGAGTCCTACGCGCTCGCGATCGAGTCGCTGCGTGCGAAGGTCGGCATCCCGGCGTCGTTCCAGGCGCAGGGTGTCGACGAGCAGGAGTTCATCGGTCGCCTCGACGAGGTCGCGATGGGCGCCTACGAGGACCAGTGCGCACCCGCCAACCCGCGGATGCCGATGCTGGCCGACATGAAGGACATCATGACCGCGGCCTACTACGGCACGTCGCTGCAGGACGTGCGCAGCCGCGCCGGGCAGCAGGGCGTGACGAGTGACGCGCCTGCCGAGGCCCCCGAGACGGAGGACGGCACGGTCGTCGCCACCTCCTGACCCCTCGGTCGCTGCTCGACGAGCGCCCCGTCCGCCACGTGCGGGCGGGGCGCTCTCGCGTCCGGTTCGTCCTGGACGCCCGCAGCGTCCAGACTGGTGGGCGTCCGTCCCGACAGCCTGAGGAGACGTCGTGCGCAACCCGTCCCTGTCCCGCCCGTTCGCCCTGGTCGTCTCGGTCGTGCTCGCGGCGGGGCTGGTCGGCTGCTCCGACTCGTCCGACGGCGGCGGGAGCACGAGCTCGGGGGTGCGTTCGGCCCTCGAGTCCGCGAAGGAGTCCGCGAAGGCGTCCGCGAGCAACTTCACGGACGCGGTCGAGCAGGCCCGTACCGACCTCGACAAGGCACGTCAGGCCGTATCGGACGCGAAGGCGCAGCTGGGCGAGGTGAGCGACTCGGCCCGCGCCACGGTCGATGCGGCTGTCACCGGGGTGAGCACGGCCCTCGACCAGGCGAGCTCCGCGCTCGACCAGGCGACCGCCGACGGCAGCGCGGCCGACGACCAGCTCGCAGCGGCCGAGCAGGCGCTCGCCGACGCCGACGCCAAGCTCGCAGACGCGAAGGCCTCGGCCGGGAGCGCCGCCCAGGGCGCGCTCGACGAGCTCTCGGCCCAGGTCGAGGCGCTGCGCCAGAAGGTCGAAGAGGCCCAGGGCTCGTAGAGCGGCCTGTGCCGACCGGGCTCGCCCTTGCGCGGCGAACGGGTGAATCGGCGCCGTCCGCGGCCCGAACCTTGTCCCGGGCCGTCGCGCTGCCGATGAGGGGGCATGGCGAACCACCCGGCAGGGCGCACCGCACGACGGCTGCACGTCGAGTGGTGGGTGCTGGCCGCGTGGGCGTCGCTCGGGCTGCTCGTGCTCGCCGGCCTCGTGGCCGCCGCCGGCTTCGGCCCGGCCTGACACGGTCGGGCCCCGGCAGCGTGCCCGGCCTATCCTCGCGGCATGACGCACCGCACCCGGACCAGGACCGACCGGTGGCGTGACGTCGCCCGGGCGACGGGGCTGCTCGACGCCGACGGCACGACCCGCCCCACGATCTTCGCGGAGATGTCCGCGCTCGCCGCGCGCACGGGCGCGGTCAACCTGGGCCAGGGTTTCCCAGACGTCGACGGTCCGGCGTCGGTGGCCCGCGTGGCGGCCGACGCCGTGCTCGGCGGGGACAACCAGTACCCGCCCGGGCCCGGCATCCCCGCGCTGCGTGAGGCCGTCGCGGACCACCAGCTGCGGCGCTACGGCATCCTGCTCGACCCCGACCGCGAGGTGCTCGTGACCGCGGGCGCGACCGAGGCGATCGCCGCCGCCGTGCTCGCCCTGGCCGGCCCGGGCGACGAGGTGCTCGTTCTCGAGCCGTTCTACGACGCGTACGCCGCCGTCATCGCGATGTCGGGCGCGACCCGCACGAGCGCCCCGCTGCGGGCCACGCCCGACGGGTTCCGCCTCGACGCGGACGCGCTCGCGGCGGCCTTCAGCGACCGCACCCGCATCGTGCTGCTCAACACCCCGCACAACCCCACCGGGGCCGTGCTCACGCGCGAGGAGCTGGCCGTGGTGGCTGCGCTCGCCGAGCGCCACGATGCGCTGGTGGTCGCGGACGAGGTGTACGAGCACCTGGTGCTCGACGCGGACCGCTCGCACGTGCCGATCGCGACGCTGCCGGGGATGGCTGGCCGCACGCTCACCGTGTCCTCGGCGGGCAAGACGTTCTCGTTCACCGGCTGGAAGATCGGGTGGATCAGCGGGCCCGCGCACCTGGTCGACGCGGTGCGCACCGTCAAGCAGTTCCTCACGTACGTCAACGGTGCACCCTTCCAGCCCGCGATCGCGTTCGCGCTGCGCGACGAGGGCGTCGCCCGGTGGGTCGAGGAGCACGTCGCGTCGCTGGCCCGGCGCCGCGACCTGCTGTGCGAGGGCCTGGCCGCGGCGGGCTTCGCGGTGGCCCGCCCGCACGGCACCTACTTCGTGCTGGCCGACGGCGCGCCGCTGGGCTTCGACGACGGCGTCCAGCTCTGCCGTGAGCTCCCGGCCCTGGCCGGTGTGGTGGGCGTCCCGGTGCGGGCGTTCACGCAGCCCGGGTCGGTCGCGGACCAGCAGCTGGGCTCGTGGGTGCGGTTCACGTTCGTCAAGCGCGAGGACGTGCTGGTCGAGGCCGTGTCCCGGCTGCGGACGCTCCGGCCCGCGTAGCGCCCGACCCCGGCCGCGCCCGCCCGTCCGTCCGTCAGGCCCGCCGGTCAGGTGGTCCAGCCGCCCGAACGGTACGCGGGGGTGGCCAGCGCGAGGACGAGGAACGCGGCGGTCGCGGCACCGGCCATGACCGTCGCCATCGCGAGCGCGTCGCCGCCCAGCACGCCGACCAGCGGGCTCACGATCCCCGAGATGCCGGCCTGGAGCGCCCCGATGCACGCGGCCGCGGTGCCGGCCATCTGCCCGTGCCGACCGAGCGCGATCGCCGAGGCGTTGGGCGGGGCGACGTTGACGAGCGCGAGCAGCAGCCACAGCACCACGAGCAGCGCGGGCAGGCCGCCCGCGCCGGTGAGCGCGAGCGCGAGCAGCACGAGCGTGAGCAGCACCGAGATCGGCATCACGATCCGCATGATGCGGACGGGGGCGTAGCGGCGCACGAGCGCGGCGTTGACCTGCGCACCAGCGACGAGGCCGATGCCGTTGACCGCGAACAGCAGGGCGAACTGGGTGGTGCTCATCCCGTAGCCGACCTGGAGCACGAACGGGGATCCCACCACGTAGCTCATGAGCACGGCGACGCCGAGCCCGGGGAGCACGGCGAGCGCGACGAAGTGCCGGTCCCGCAGCAGCCGGCCGTAGCCCGCGAGCGCGGTGCGGATCCCGCCCTCGCGTCGGCGCTCGGGGGGCAGCGTCTCGGGCATGCGGCGCCACACGACGACCCACAGGCCCGCACCGAACACCCCGAGCGCGACGAAGACCCCGCGCCAGCCGGCCTGCCCGGCGATGAGCCCACCCACCGAGGGGGCGAACAGCGGGGCGACGCCGATCACGAGCATGAGGCGGGACAGCAGCCGGGACGCGTCGGAGCCGACGAAGCGGTCGCGGATCACGGCCATCGCGACGACCGACGCCGACGCGTTGAAGAACCCCTGCAGCACGCGCAGGACGATGAGCGGGACGATGCCGGGGGCGACCGCGCACAGCAGCGACGTGAGGATGTGCAGCGCGACCCCGATGAGCACGGGCCGGCGACGGCCGAACCGGTCCGACAGCGGCCCGATCACGAGCTGACCGACGGCGCCGCCGATGAGCATTCCCGTCATGGTCAGCTGGACGGCGGTCGCGCTCGTGCCGAGGTCGCGGGCGACGTCGGGCAGCGAGGGCAGGTAGATGTCGGTCGAGACCGCGGGCAGCGCGCACATCGCACCGAGCAGCAGCACGTACCTGGCGTCGGGGACGTAGGTCGGCGCGGTGGCCGGACCGGTTCCGCCGGAGGCGGGGGCGAGCTGTGCGTGGGGCTGGGGGCGCGAGGTCATCGGCGCCGATGCTGCCATCGTCCGGCAGGCGGGCGCGAACCGATTCGATGCCCCTGTGGGTGCCGTCCGTCACACTGGGGTCATGTGTGGTCGATATGCCTCGTTCCGCGGCCTGCAGGACCTCGAGGACGAGTTCCGCATCGCCGAGGTGGCCGACGACGTGCGGCTGCTGCCCGCGTCCTGGAACGTCGCCCCGACCGACCCGGTGCGCATGGTCGTCGAGCGCGCCGACCGTGGCACGGGTGAGATCACCCGCCAGCTGCAGGCCGCGCGCTGGGGACTGGTGCCGTCGTGGGCCAAGGACCCCTCGATCGGGGCCCGCATGATCAACGCCCGCGCCGAGACGCTGCTCGACAAGGGTGCCTACCGCAAGGCGTTCGGCGTGCGCCGCGCGCTGCTGCCCGCCGACGGGTACTACGAGTGGCAGCGTCCCGGCCCCGGCGCGCTGACCAAGGCCAAGCAGCCGTACTTCATCCACCCGGCGGGCGACGGCCCGCTGGCCCTCGCTGGCCTCTACGAGTTCTGGCGCGACCCGTCCAAGGCCGCCGACGACCCCGCGCGCTGGCTCGTGACCACGACCGTCGTCACGACCGACGCGCGCGAGCCGCTCGCGCACATCCACGACCGCCAGCCGCTCATGCTGCGGCCCGACGCGTGGGACGCCTGGCTCGACCCGGCCACCGGGGCCGACGCCGCAGCCGACCTGCTGCGCGCCCCGGCTCCCGAGCTGGTCGCGACCCCGGTCTCGACCCGGGTCAACAAGGTCGCCAACAACGACCCCGACCTCGTCACCCCCGAACCGCCGCCGGCGGGCTGACGCCGGGTCCGTTCAGGCCGTGCGCAGCAGCACCGGCGCCACCGGGCCGAGCCCGGCGAGGTCACGCTCAGGCTGCGGCTCGCACACGAGCCTCGGGTTGCGCGCGAGCAGCTCGGCTGTCGTCGCGTCGGTCAGCACCGTGCTCGGGTCGGCGATGTCGGTGAGCCGGGCGGCCAGGTTGACCGGCGGCCCGAACACGTCGCCGAACCGGGACAGCACGCGCCCCCAGACGAATCCGACCCGCACGGGCGTGACCCCCCGGGCCCCCTCGGCCAGCCCGCCCGCCTCGCGCTCGCGCTCCACGTCCAGGTCGCCGCCGAGCACCCGGGCGAGGCCCAGTGCGACCCGCGCCCCCGTGGTCACGTCGTCCGCGACGAACAGCACCGCGTCGCCGATGGTCTTCACGACGCGCCCGCCGGCCGACGTCACGACGTCGCGCGCGGCCGTCTCGAAGCGCTGCACGAACTCCGACAGGTCGGTCGAGCCCAGGCCCGCGGTGCGCCGCGTGAACGAGACCATGTCGGCGAACCCGACCGCCCGCGCGAGCGGCAGCGCCCCCGGGTCGGGCCGTTCGGTGCGCTGATGGCCGAACTCGGCGGCCAGCCGTCCGGAGATCGCCGCGAGCTGGCGGCGCCACGCGTGCACGAGCTGCGACTCGAGCAGCGGCGCGAGGTCGGCGATCCGGTCGAGCACGAGCAGCCGGGCGCTCGTGTCGTCGAGCTCGTAACGGCGCGACAGGTCCTCGACGAGGGCCTCGACCTGCCACAGCGCGAGCCTGTCGGCCGTGTGCCCGAGCGCGCGGGTGAGCGAGATGGCGGTGCGCTCGTCGACACCGTGCTCGCGGCGCAGGTCGACCCAGCGGCGCACGGCCGCGGCGTCCAGAGAGGTGAACACGAGCTCGTCGGCGTCCGGCTGGGGCAGCCCGAGGGTCCGCCAGTACAGCCGCACCAGGTCGAGCGAGGTCCCTGCCTGCTCGGCGAGGTCGCGCAGCGTCAGCGTCCGCGCGCCGCCCAGCAGCGAGTCGTCGAGGTCGGCCAGGGTCGAGCGGTCATCCGACGTCGGGTGTGCTCCGTGCTCGTCGTCCGCCACGCTCCCGAGCGTAGATCACCCGGCCGCCCGCACGTGGCGCACGTCACCCGCGAGCACGTGGTGCTCGGCGCCCATGTCGTCCACGACCACCAGCGCCCCCTCGTCGTCGAGGCGCCGCGCGGTGCCGAGGATCTCTCCCCCGCCGGGCAGCTCGACGCGCACGCGGGTGCCGAGCGTCGCGCACACGGCGGCGACCTCGTCCGCGATGCCCGACCCGACGGGGTCCGCTCCGTGCGCGCGCCACCGGTCGAGGACCTCGGCGAGAGACGTCACGAGCGCCACGAGCAGCAGCTCACGGTCGGGGTCGACCGCCCCGGCCCGGGCGAGCGAGGTCGCGCTCGGCACCGGCAGCTCGGCGGGCGTCTGCGAGACGTTGATGCCGATCCCCACCACGACGACGTCCCCCTCCTCGGTGCGCACGAGCTCGGTCAGCACCCCGCCCACCTTGCGCAGCGGCCCCCAGCCGGCGACCTCGGTGCCGTCCACCGCCGGCAGCATCAGATCGTTGGGCCACTTGAGCGCGGCCGGCACGCCCGCGGTGGCCCGCAGCGCGTGGACCGCGCCCAGGCCCGCGACGAGCGGCAGCCAGCCGTAGGACGCGGGGGGCGTCTGCGGCCGCAGCGCGAAGGACATCGTCAGCGACGAGCGGGCAGGGGTCTCCCACGAGCGGCCGGCCCGGCCCCGGCCCACCGACTGGTGGTCGGCGACGAGCAGGCTCGCGTCGGGCCACGCCGCCGGGTCGGCCTGCACGGCCGCGACCAGGTCGGAGTTCGTCGAGCCGGTGCGCTCGACCAGCTCGACCCGGGCGAGCGGGCCGGCGGGGGCGAGCAGGAGGTCGCGCAGGACGGAGGCGCGCAGCGCCGGGCGGTCGGTCACGTCGGACATCGAGCCATCATCGCCCGCCAGGGCCCTCGCGCACACCCCGTCCGAGGACGGTGCGACCACCCGCGGGCCGGGCCGCCCGGGGTGCTTGTCGGAACCCCACGACACGACGCGGGCAACACCGTCATCGCCCTGCACGGATCTGGAGGGGTTCGACATCTAGTCTCGGTCGGGTGACGCAGACCGCTCCCACCCCGCCCGGTGCCCCCGCCGACCACGACCCCGGTACGACGGCCGCGAGGCTCGACGACCTCGCGCGGCGCCGGCAGGCAGGTGAGGACGCCGCGAGGTCCGCCGCCGACAAGCAGCACGCGCGCGGCAAGAAGTCGGCCCGCGAGCGCATCGAGACGCTGCTGGACCCGGGCTCGTTCACCGAGATCGACGCGTTCGTGCGTCACCGGTCGACGAACTTCGGGCTCGAGAAGAAGCGCATCGAGGGCGACGGCGTCGTCGTCGGGCACGGGACCGTCGACGGGCGGCCGGTCGCGATCTACTCGCAGGACTTCACCGTCTTCGGCGGCAGCCTGGGCGAGGTCCACGGCCAGAAGATCACCAAGGTCATGGACCTGGCGCTGCGCACCGGGGTGCCGCTCATCGGCATCAGCGACGGCGGCGGGGCGCGCATCCAGGAGGGTGTGGCGGGCCTGACCCAGTTCGCGGAGATCTTCCGGCGCAACGTCGCCGCGTCGGGCGTCATCCCGCAGATCTCGCTCATCCTGGGCCCCAGCGCGGGCGGCGCCGTGTACTCCCCCGCGCTCACCGACTTCATCGTCATGGCCGACGGCACGTCGAACATGTTCATCACCGGTCCGGACGTGATCCGCGCGGTCACCGGCGAGGAGGTCGGCCTCGAGGAGCTCGGCGGGGCGACCACCCACAGCACGCGGTCCGGGGTGGCGCACTACATGGCCTCGGACGAGGACGACGCGCTCGACTACGTCCGCTCGCTGCTGTCCTACCTGCCGCAGAACAACCTCACCGATCCGCCGGTCTTCCCGCACGAGACGGACCTGGCGGTCAGCGACGTGGACCTCGAGCTCGACACGCTCGTGCCGGACTCGGACGCGCAGCCCTACGACATGCGCACGGTGGTCGAGCACGTGCTCGACGACGGCGTGCTGCTCGAGGTGCAGCCGCTGTACGCGCAGAACGTGCTCATCGGCTTCGGGCACGTCGAGGGCCACCCCGTGGGCGTCGTCGCGAACCAGCCCATGTCGATGGCCGGCACGCTCGACATCAACGCCGCCGAGAAGGCCGCACGGTTCGTGCGCACGTGCGACGCGTTCAACCTCCCGGTGCTGACGTTCGTCGACGTGCCCGGCTTCCTGCCCGGCGCCGACCAGGAGTGGAACGGCATCATCCGCCGCGGCGCCAAGCTCATCTACGCGTACGCCGAGGCCACCGTCCCGCTGGTGACCGTGATCACCCGCAAGGCGTACGGTGGCGCGTACATCGTCATGGGCTCCAAGCAGCTCGGCGCCGACGTCAACCTCGCGTGGCCGACGGCACAGATCGCGGTCATGGGGGCCGGCGGCGCAGTGAACATCCTGCAGCGGGGGGCGCTGCGGACGGTGGCCGACGCGGGCGGAGACGTCGAGGCCGAACGCGCCCGGCTCACGCGTGAGTACGAGGAGGCGATCGTGAATCCCTGGGACGCTGCCGACCGCGGGTACGTCGACGCGGTGATCGCCCCCGCGCAGACCCGCGCCGAGATCACCAAGGCCCTGCGGCTGCTGCGCACCAAGCGTGCGAGCCTGCCCGCCAAGAAGCACGGGAACATCCCGCTGTGAGCGGCCACGAGGAGCACGGCCACGACCAGGCCGCGCACGGCAGCGAGCCGCTCGCCGGTGTCGACCCCACCGAGCTGCTCGCCGTCGTCGACGACCTCGCCGACGCGCTGCACCGGTACGTGGACACCGCGGTCGGGGTGCGCGCCGAGTTCGGCGCCCCCGAGGCCGACGACGACCCGCGCATCCTGGCTCTCGAGTCGCGTGTCGCGGGGCTCAACGCCACGCTCTACGACCTGCTGCACGACAGGCTGGGGCTGCACTCCGACCTCACGGGCATGACGTGGGACGACGACGAGGCCCACGCGCTCGACGCCACGCCCCAGACCCGCACCGACACGTTCCACCTCGGCTTCGTGGTCGGCCCGCCGAAGGGCACGAGCGACCTGTCGATGGACTCGGTGCTGGGGCTCGTCGACGACGCGGGCGAGGAGATCGCCCAGCGCCTGATCGACTCGGGCTTCGACGTGGCCGAGTGGGGCACCTCGCGCGGCGCACCGGTGCTGTTCGACCTCGACGACGAGGGCGACGACGAGTGAGCTCACCCGACGAGCTCCTGGCTCCCGACGTGCACGTCGTCCGGGGGGTCCCGGACGATGCCGAGCTCGCGGCCCTCGTCGCCGGGCTCGCCGCGGCCCGTGCGCACGACGGTGCGACGGAGACCGACGCGGGGACCGCGACCGCGCCGTGGACCGACCGCCGCCGCACCCTGCACGGCCACGTCGGGGCCGTCCCGGGCGCGGACGTGTGGCGCTGGAGCCTGCACCCCTGACCTGCGGTCGTCTCCGCCGCCGCCCCGGGCGTGCGCGATATGGTGCCGCGGTGACCACGACCTCTCCCGTCAGCGGACAGCAGACCCACCGCGACCCGTCCCCGATCGACGCGATCGCCGACGCCCACGTCGCCACCCAGGCGCAGCTCGACCCCGTCGGGGCGACCTCGATGGGCCTCGCGGGGCACGACCACGAGATGACCGACCTCTCGCCGCAGGGTCACGAGGCACGCGCGGAGGCGACCCGGGCCACGCTCGTCGCGCTCGACGCGCACGCCCCCTCGGACGCGGTCGACGAGGTCACCCTCGCGGCCATGCGCGAGCGCCTCGGCCTCGAGCTCGAGCTGCACGAGGCGGGCGAGCTCCTGCGCGACCTCAACAACATCTCCTCGCCCGTGCAGGGCCTGCGCGACGTGTTCGACGTGATGCCCACGGGCGACGCCGAGGCGTGGGAGAACATCGCCGCGCGCCTCCACGCGCTGCCCGGCGCGGTCGACGGCTACGTGGAGTCGCTGCGGGAGGCCGCCCGCCGCGGGCAGGTCGCCGCCGTGCGTCAGGTCCGCGAGGCCATCACGCAGTCGGCCGAGCTGGCCGACCCCGCGACGTCCTTCTTCACGGCGTTCGTCCAGGGCCCCACGGTCGACGCCGCGCTCGACGGCTCGGCCGCGTGCCAGGCCCTCCGCGGCGAGCTCGAGACCGGTGCCCGGGCGGCGCGCGAGGCGTACGCGACGCTCACGTCGTTCCTGACCGAGGAGCTCGCGCCCCAGGCCCCCACGGCCGACGCCGCAGGCCGCGACAGGTACGCGCTGTGGTCGCGCTACTTCCTCGGGGCCACGGTCGACCTCGAGGAGACGTACCAGTGGGGGCTCGAGGAGCTCGCCCGCGTGATCGACGAGCAGGAGAGCGTCGCCGCCCAGATCGTGGGCCCGGGCGCGAGCGTCGAGCAGGCCGTCGCGGCCCTCGACGCCGACCCGTCGCGCACGCTGCACGGCACGAAGGCGCTCCAGGCGTGGATGCAGGAGACCGCCGACGGTGCGATCGCCGCGCTCAACGGCGTGCACTTCGACATCCCGGACCCGGTGCTCAACCTCGAGTGCTGCATCGCGCCCACGCAGACGGGCGGCATCTACTACACGGGCCCGAGCGACGACTTCACCCGTCCTGGCCGCATGTGGTGGTCGGTCCCGCCCGAGGTCACGACGTTCAACACGTGGCGCGAGAAGACGACCGTCTACCACGAGGGCGTCCCGGGCCACCACCTGCAGATCGGCCAGGCCGTCCACCAGCGTGCGACGCTCAACTCGTGGCGCCGGCTGAGCTGCTGGGTCTCGGGCCACGGCGAGGGCTGGGCCCTGTACGCCGAGCGCCTCATGGCCGACCTGGGCTTCATGGACGACCCGGGCGACCGCCTGGGCATGCTCGACGGCCAGCGCATGCGCGCCGCGCGCGTCGTGCTCGACATCGGCGTGCACCTCGGCCTGCAGGCCCCCGCACGGTGGGGCGGCGGCACGTGGGACGCCGACAAGGCGTGGGAGTTCCTGCGCGCCAACGTCAACATGCCCGAGCAGTTCGTGCGCTTCGAGCTCAACCGGTACCTCGGCTGGCCCGGTCAGGCGCCGTCGTACAAGCTCGGCCAGCGGCTGTGGGAGCAGGCCCGTGACGGCGCGTCCGCGGCGGCGACCGCCCGCGGCGAGGTCTTCGACCTGCGTGACTTCCACGCCCGCGCGCTGGGCATGGGCGCGCTGCCGCTCGACGTGCTGCGCACCGCGCTGGTCTGAGCCACCGGCCTGAGCACCGACGCCAGAGGCCCGGCACCCCTCACGGGGGCCGGGCCTCTGGCGTACGGGAGGTCGTCGGTGCGGCTCAGGCGAACAGCGCGGCGCCGTACTTGAGCAGCACGAGCGAGACGATCAGCACGAGCCACGCGGCCACGACGATCACGTCGTTGTCGGCGTCGACGAACTCGCGTGCGGCCCGCTGCGCGCGTGGCGGCAGGAACAGGTTGTTCTCGCGGATGTTGAAGTGCGTCAACGTCGCGAACACCAGCGTGGTCGACAGGGTCACGAGCAGGCACCAGGGGCACAGCGACCCGATGACCATCATCGACTGCTGGAACAGCCAGTACGCGAAGAGGAAGCCGATCGTGTAGACGACCTGCGCGGAGAACATGAACCAGCGCGGGAAGCGCACCCCGCCCAGGCTCGCGACCGCGACCGTGATGACGACCGACTCGGCGATCAGCCCCAGGAAGGCGTTCGGGAAGCCCAGCAGGCTGGCCTGCCACGAGATCCCGACCGCCCCGCAGCTCACGACCGCGTTGACGTTGCACGAGAGGTCGGCCGCCGGATCGGCCGCGAGCAGCACCGCGTCGACCGAGAGGACGAACGACGCGGTCAGGCTCACGAGGGCGGAGAACAGCATGGTGCCGAAGATCCAGCCGCGGGAGTGCCGCAGGGCTCGGAGCCGGTTCGTCGCGCGCGGGGCGTCGTCGACGTCCATCAGGTCGCTCATGGCGTCTGGGTCCTCGTGGTTCGGTCGGGGATGCACGGGTTTCTCCCATGATCGTCGTCGTCCTGCGCGCGTGGTGAGGACATTCGTCCCCGCGCGCGACGGCGTCGGACAGTCCCGACGATAACGAGCCCGGCTGCGGTTCGACCATCCCCGGCCCGGGACGCGCGGGGCTGTCACCCTGACGCACGGTGGGTAGGCTCGCTGGCCGTGACCCGACTGCTGCTCGCCTCCGCCTCGCCCGCCCGCCTCCAGACGCTGACCGCCGCGGGGATCGACCCGCTCGTGCGCGTCTCCGGGGTCGACGAGGACGCTGTGCTCGCCGCCGCCCGCGAGCGCTTCGGCGACCTCGAGCCGGTCGACGCCGTGCTCGTGCTCGCGCAGGCCAAGGCCGAGGACGTGGCCCGCTCGCTCGCGGACGGCGCCGACGAGCCCGACGGGTCCGACGGGCCGGACGACGCACCGCCTGCCGAGCTGCTCGTGCTGGGCTGCGACTCGATGCTCGAGCTCGACGGCGAGGTGCTCGGCAAGCCGCGCGACGCGCACGACGCGCGTGAGCGGTGGCGCGCGATGCGCGGCCGCAGCGGCGTGCTGCACACGGGGCACTGGCTCGTCGACGAGCGCACGTCGTCGGCCGAGGGCGGGGCGGGCACGGGCGGCACGCTCGGCGCGGTCTCCTCGACCGTGGTGCGCTTCGCGGACCTGTCCGACGCCGAGATCGACGCCTACGTCGCGACGGGCGAGCCGCTCGCGGTCGCGGGGGCGTTCACGATCGACGGTCTGGGCGGGGCGTTCGTCACCGGGATCGAGGGCGACCACCACGGGGTCGTGGGCCTGAGCCTGCCGCTGCTGCGCGAGCTGCTCGGCGAGATCGGCGTCACGCTGCCCGAGCTGTGGCGCGACGGCACCGTCCCGCGCTGACGGTCCCGTCCCGGCGGCCGCGTTGTCCGCACCGGACAAGGCGCACCGGACGGAGCGGGCGGACGGCCCACGTCCTCGTCGGATCCCTACAAACGGGTGCCGGGTGGACTGCGGGGTCGCCCAATCTTCCGGCGCGTTGCGCGGCGGGGCGGAGATGGCCCCGCGTGCCGCGTTACGGTGAGCCGTGCCCGCCATCTCGAAGGTCCTCATCGCGAACCGCGGTGAGATCGCCGTGCGCATCGCTCGCGCCTGCCGTGACGCCCGCATCGGCTCCGTCGCCGTCTACGCCGACCCGGACCGCGAGGCGCTGCACGTGCGCGTCGCCGACGAGGCGTTCGCGCTCGACGGCTCGCGCGCGCAGGAGACGTACCTCGACATCGCCAAGCTGCTCGACGTGGCCCGCCGCTCGGGTGCCGACGCGGTCCACCCCGGCTACGGCTTCCTCGCGGAGAACGCTGACTTCGCCCGCGCTGTGATCGGCGCCGGCCTGGTGTGGGTCGGACCGCCGCCCGCGGCCATCGAGCAGCTCGGCGACAAGGTCAGCGCCCGGCACATCGCGCTGCGCGCCGGGGCGCCGCTCGTGCCCGGCACCTCCGAGCCCGTCGCGGACGTCCGTGAGATCCACGAGTTCGCGGCCGCGCACGGCCTGCCTGTCGCGATCAAGGCGGCGTTCGGCGGGGGCGGGCGTGGCCTGAAGGTCGCCCGCCTCGCGTCCGAGATCGACGAGATGTTCGAGTCGGCCGTGCGTGAGGCCACCGCGGCGTTCGGTCGCGGCGAGTGCTTCGTCGAGCGGTACCTCGACTCCCCGCGCCACGTCGAGACCCAGTGCCTCGCGGACGAGCACGGCACCGTGGTCGTGGTCTCGACGCGCGACTGCTCGCTCCAGCGCCGCCACCAGAAGCTCGTCGAGGAGGCCCCCGCGCCGTTCCTCACCTCGGACCAGCGCGAGCAGCTCGTGACGTCCTCGATCGCGATCCTGCGTGAGGCGGGGTACGTCGGCGCCGGCACGTGCGAGTTCCTCGTCGGGGTCGACGGCACCGTGTCGTTCCTCGAGGTCAACACGCGGCTGCAGGTCGAGCACCCGGTGAGCGAGGAGATCAGCGGCATCGACCTGGTGCGCGAGCAGCTGCGCATCGCGGCCGGCGAGCCGCTCGGCTACGACCACGTGGTCACGCGCGGGCACTCGATCGAGTTCCGGATCAACGGCGAGGACCCGTCGGCCGGCTTCCTGCCCGCACCGGGACGGCTGTCGACGCTGCGCTTCCCGTCGGGCCCCGGGGTGCGCGTCGACTCGGGCGTGGTCGAGGGCGACGCGGTCTCGGGGGCCTTCGACTCGATGATCGCCAAGCTCGTCGTGACGGGCGCGACCCGCACGCAGGCGGTCGAGCGGGCCCGCCGCGCGCTCGCCGAGCTCGAGGTCGTGGGCATCCCGACCGTCGTGCCCTTCCACCGGGCGGTGCTCGAGCACGAGGACTTCGTCCCGGCCGACCCGCAGGCCCCGTTCCGGGTGCACACCCGCTGGATCGAGACGGCGTTCGCCGACCAGCTCGCGGGTCTCGCGGCCCCGGCCGGTGCGTCCACCAACGGCACCCACGAGGAGCAGCCCGAGCAGCCGACGCTCGAGCGCGTCGTTGTCGAGGTGGGTGGCAAGCGCCTCGAGGTCGTCATCCCGGTGGGTCTCGCCCGGTCGGTAGGTGCGCGGCAGGCTCCGGGCGCGCGGCGTCCGGTGCGCCGCGCCGTGGCCCGTTCCACGGGGTCGAGCGGCGCCACGCTGTCGTCGCCCATGCAGGGCACCATCGTCAAGGTCGCGGTCGCGGACGGGGCCGAGGTCGCCGTGGGTGACCTCGTCGTGGTGCTCGAGGCGATGAAGATGGAGCAACCGCTGGTGGCCCACCGCGCGGGCCGGGTGACCGGCCTCTCGGCCGGGGTCGGGTCGAGCGTGAGCGCGGGGAGCGCCATCTGCGACATCGTCGGCTGACGCGTGCCGACCGACGACGTCGCCCGTGACGCGCTGCCTCCCGAGCAGGTGCGGCGCCGTCCACCGCAGCCGGGCGACGGCTGGGTCGAGTGCGTGTGCGGGCGCCGGCACTGGGGCCTGCACGGCGCCGCCGGGCTGCTGATCGCCCGCCCGGCCCACGGCGATTCGACCGACGTGGTGCTCCAGCACCGCGCGACGTGGAGCGACGAGGGTGGCACCTGGGGCGTCCCGGGCGGGGCCCGCGCGCCCCACGAGACGGCGCTCGACGCGGCCCTGCGCGAGGCACGCGAGGAGGCGGGCATCGAGCCCGGGCTGGTCCGGGTGACCGGTGAGCACGTGCTCGACCACGGGCCGTGGAGCTACACCACGGTCCTGGCCCGAGTGACGGCGCCCTTCGAGCCCCGCGTCACCGACCCCGAGAGCCTCGAGGTGCGCTGGGTGCCGGTCGACGAGGTCGCGACCCTGCCGCTGCTCGGCGCTTTCGCCCACGCGTGGCCGTCGTTGCGGGCCCGCCTGGGGACGTGACGGCCCTCACACCGGTCCGCGCCCGCACCTCTCGCGACCGACAGCCCGGGTGCGCTACATTTCCCGAGGTGAGGTAAGGCATACCTCAGTCGCCGAGCCGGTCCCGGCCGCGGCGACGGCCCATGGCCCCGTCCCTGCGCCCGAAGGTCACCATGGTCGCCAACTACCTGATCGGCCTGCGCGAAGGCCTCGAGGCCGCGCTCGTCGTCGGCATCCTCGTCGCCTACGTCGTGCGGAGCGGGCGCCGTGACCTGCTCCCCGCGCTCTGGGTCGGGGTCGGCACCGCCGCGGTGGTCTCGCTCGCGTTCGGCGCGCTCCTCACGTTCGGCCCACGGGGGCTCACGTTCGAGGCGCAGGAGGCCATCGGCGGCTCGTTGTCGATCGTCGCCGTCGGGCTCCTCACCTGGATGATCTTCTGGATGGCCCGCACGGCCCGGAACCTGCGCGCGAACCTGCACCACCGGCTCGACGACGCGATCGGCGCGGGCGCCGAGGCCGTGGCCCTGATGGCTCTGCTCGCCGTCGGGCGCGAGGGCCTCGAGACGGCGCTCTTCCTGTGGGCCGGCGCGCAGGCCACCGGTGCGTCGACGGCCCCGCTGCTGGGCGCCGCGCTGGGTCTCGCGACGGCGGTGCTGCTCGGCTGGCTCGTGTACCGGGGTGCGGTCCGCCTCGACCTGCGGGTGTTCTTCGCCTGGACAGGCCTGTTCCTCGTCGTGGTCGCCGCGGGCGTGCTGTCCTACGGCGTCCACGACCTGCAGGAGGCCGGCATCCTGCCCGGGCTCGACCGGCTGGCATTCGACGTCTCGACGACGATCCCGCCGTCGAGCTGGTACGCGACGCTGCTCAAGGGCGTCGTCAACTTCACGCCGGCGACCACCTGGCTCCAGCTGGTCGCCTGGTGGGCCTACGTCGTGCCCACCACTGTCTTCTTCGTCCGCACCACGTGGGGTGCGCCGCGCCACCCCGCGCGCCCGGTCGGCACGCCCGCGGGCCTGCCCGCCTGACCCGCTCTGACGGCCTCGTCACCGCCCACGTCCCGGAGGACACGCATGTCCCGTTCGACCCTTCTCGCCGCGGCCTGCGCCGCGCTCGTGCTGCCGCTCGCCGCGGGCTGCGTCGCGAACGACACCGCTGCCGCCGGTGAGGGCGGCGGCGCGCTGACGGTCGACTCGTCGAGCGACGCGTGCACGCTCTCGGCCACCGAGGCCCCCTCGGGCACGCTCTCGTTCGCGGTCACCAACTCGGGCAGCGACGTGACCGAGTTCTACCTGCTGGGCGAGGACGGCCTGCAGGTGGTCTCCGAGGTCGAGAACATCGGTCCCGGCCTGACCCGCGACCTCGTGGTGCAGCTGCGCCCCGGCACCTACTTCACGGCGTGCAAGCCCGGCATGGTCGGCGAGGGCATCCGGTCGACGTTCACCGTCTCGGACTCGGGCGTCGACGTGCGCCCCAGCGGCGACGTCGCGGCCCAGCTCGCCGCGGCCGAGACGTCGTACGTGGCCTACGTCAAGGACCAGGTCGGCACGCTCGTCGCGGGCACCCAGGAGTTCGCCGACGCGTACACGGCGGGTGACGACGAGACGGCCCGCGACCTGTACGCCGCTGTGCGCGTGCACTGGGAGCGCGTCGAGCCCGTCGCCGAGTCGTTCGGCGACCTCGACCCGCTGCTCGACCTGCGTGAGGCCGACCTCGAGGACGGCGCGACCTGGAGCGGCTGGCACCACGTCGAGAAGGACCTGTGGCAGCCCGCCCCCGAGCAGAACGGCGGCGTCGCGTACACCCCGCTCACGGCCGACGAGCGTGCCGCCGCGGCGGCCGACCTCGTGACGTGGACCCAGCAGCTCGTCGACGCGGTCAACGACCCCGAGTTCACGTTCGAGGCCTTCCAGATCTCCAACGGCGCCAAGGAGCTGCTCGACGAGGTCGCGAGCGGCAAGGTCACGGGCGAGGAGGAGATCTGGTCGCACACCGACCTGTGGGACTTCCAGGCCAACGTCGACGGTGCGTGGGTCGCGTTCGAGGTGCTGCGCGACGTCGTCGAGGCCCAGGACCCGGAGCTCGCCACGACGCTCACGACCCGGTTCGACGAGCTGCAGGCGCTGCTCGCGGCGCAGGGCTCGATCGAGGCCGGCTTCACGCCCTACGACCAGCTCAGCCCCGCCGACGTCAAGGCGCTCGCCGCCGCGGTCGACGCGGTGAGCGAGCCTCTCTCGCGGCTGACCACCACTGTCACCTCGGCGGCCTGAGCACACCCAGGAGACCATCCGCATGCCCGACGCCGTCGACCCCGCCACCACCGGCACCGGTGCGCCCTCCCCCGCGCCGTCCGAGCACGCACCGTCCGAGCGAGCACCGTCCCGGCGGGCGCTGTCCCGGCGCGCGCTGCTCGGCCTCGGCGGGGCGGCGGCGCTCGGGGCGGCGGCCGCCGCGGGCGCCGGTGCGGGGCGGGCGACAGCGCCGGCCACCGCGAGCCCCGGCACCGGGGCGTCGGCCGGGACGTACGCCTTCACCGGCGCCCACCAGGCCGGCATCGTGACCCCCGCCCAGGACCGGATGCACATCGCGGCCTTCGACCTCACGACGACGTCGCGCGACGAGCTCGTCGCGCTGCTGCGCACGTGGACCGTGATGGCCGCCCGCCTCACGCAGGGGCTCGACGCGGGCCCCTACGGCCCGGCGTCGGGCCCGTACGACGCCCCGCCCGACGACACGGGCGAGGCGTTCGGTCTGCCCCCCGCGGGCCTCACGATCACGTTCGGCTTCGGCCGCTCGCTGTTCGTGGGGACCCCCGCACCTGACGGCACCCCGGGCGTCGACCGCTTCGGCCTCGCGGACCGGCTGCCCGCCGCGCTCGTCGAGCTGCCGCACTTCCCGCAGGACGTCCTCGAGGACGCCCGCTGCGGCGGCGACCTCGTGGTGCAGGCGTGCGCGGACGACCCGCAGGTGGCGGTCCACGCGATCCGCAACCTGTCCCGGGCCGCGTTCGGCACCGCGACGATCCGCTGGAGCCAGCTGGGGTACGGGCGGACGTCGTCGACGTCGACAGCGCAGACCACGCCGCGCAACCTGTTCGGCTTCAAGGACGGCACCGCGAACGTCAAGGCCGAGGAGCCCGACGCGCTCGCCGAGCACGTCTGGGTCCAGCCGCAGGACGCTCCCGACGAGGCCACCGCGTGGATGACCGGCGGCTCGTACCTCGTGGCCCGCCGCATCCGGATGACCATCGAGACGTGGGACCGCACCTCGCTGCGCGAGCAGGAGGCCGTGATCGGCCGGACCAAGGGCGAGGGTGCCCCGCTCTCGGGCGGCAGCGAGCACACCGAACCCGACCTCGCGCTCGTCGGCCGGGGCGACGCTCCCCTGGTCCCGCTCGACTCCCACGTACGGCTGGCCCACCCCACCTCGCACGGCGGGGCGCGGATGCTGCGGCGCGGGTACAACTTCACCGACGGCAACGACACGCTCGGACGCCTCGACGCCGGGCTGTTCTTCGTCGCCTTCGTGCGTGACCCGCGCACGCAGTACATCCCGATGCAGACCGTGCTCGCGCGGGACGACGCGCTGAGCGAGTACCAGCGGCACACCGGATCGGGGCTGTTCGCGGTCCCGCCCGGCGTCCCCGACGGCACGCTCACCGCCGACGGCACCTCGCCCACCGGCGAGGACGTCCCGTACGTGGGCCAGACGCTGCTCGCCTGACCTGCACGCACGCACGGTCCGGGCCCCCGCCGCCGGGAGGTAGCGTGACGGCCGTGATGACGACCGACCGCACCAGCCCGCCCGACCTGGGGACGCCCACCCGGGTCGTCCTCGTCGCCCTGCTCTCGGTGCTGACCCTCGAGGCGGTCCGCGCGAGCGGCCCGCTGCTCGACCGTGCGTACGCGATCAGCGTCGTCATGGTCGGGGTGACGGCGCTCGGCGTCTACGCGGCTGCCGGCCTGGTCGTCGCCGCGGTGCTCTTCGCGACCCGACGCTGGGCCCCGGGCACCCCGTCGGGCCGCACGCTGCTGGTCGGCACCGTCGCGCTCGGGGTCGCTCGGCTCGCGGTGCAGGCGCTCGACGGCGGTGCGCGCTTCGGCGTCGGCATGGCCACCGCGGCGCTGGCGGTCGGCGTGCTGACGCTCGCTGTCGCGTTCGTCGCGGGGCGGGCGAACGGCGGTCGGGAGGCGGCCGTGGGCCTCGTGCTCGGCACCGGGTTCTCCGCGGGCCTGCAGCTCGTGCTCGGGACGTGGGACGCGTACTGGAGGCACGGACCGCTGGGCTGGGTCCTCACCGTCGCGCTCGTCGCCGGCACCGTCGCGGTGGCCCGCGTGGTGCGCCACGAGGCCGTCGAGGTGCGCCCGCGCCGGCTCTGGTCCCTGGGCCCGTACCTGGCGCTGGTCGTCATGGTCCTGGCGAACCCCGCGTTCGTGGCGGCGCAGTCCGGCACGCGGCTCGACGTCGCAGGTCTGGTCGTGGTCGGCGCGTCGACGGTCACGGTCTGGATGCTGCTCGACCCCCGGCGGCTGACGCGCGAGACCCGGGTGCTCGCCGCCGTGACCGTGCCCGTCGCGCTCGTCGCCGTGTTCTTCGCGAGCAGCGAGGGTGTGCTCGTCGCGGTCACGGCCCTCGAGGTCGCGGCGCCCGTGGTGCTGGCCACCGCGCTCAGCTCCCGGCGTGCCGCGGCCCGCGGCGGGCTGCGCACGAGCCTGGTCGGTGCGGCCGTCGGCCTCGGCCTGATCGTCCCGCTCGCGCTGTACCTCGTCGACTACGACGTGCCGCTCGGGATCGACAACGCGTTCGTGCTGGTCGCCGCAGGTCTGGCCCTCGCGGCCGCCGGGCTGCGCCGCCGCACTCCCCCGCTGCCCGGCACCGACCCCGTCCCCGACGCGCCCGCGCCGACGCCCGCGCGCGCGAACCCCCTGCGGGCCAACGCCCTGCGGCTGCTCGTGATCCCAGCCGTGATCCTCGCGGTCGTCGGCTGGTGGCCCTCGAGCCCCGCGGGCGCCACCCCCGAGCGGGCCCGTGCCGACCAGCTGGTGCTGGTCGACTGGAACCTGCACTACGGCGTCGAGCCCGCGACCGCCGTCGACCTCGAGACCGTGGCCCGGACCATCGAGGCCCACGACCCCGACGTCGTGACGCTCCAGGAGGTCTCACGCGGATGGGTGCTCGGCGGCGGGGTCGACATGGCCACGTGGCTCGCGCACCGGCTGGGCATGGACCTCGCCTACGCGCCCGCCGCCGACCCGCAGATGGGCAACGCGATCCTGTCGCGCTCCGCGCTGACCGACGAGGTGGTGACCGCGCTGCCCTACGGCGCCGGCCCGCAGCACCGCTCGGCGGTCACCGCGACCGTCACGCTCGCCGACGGCACGCCCGTGCGCGTCACGTCGGTGCACCTGCAGCACCGCGACGAGAACACCCCGACCCGGCTCGAGCAGCTCGGTGTGCTGCTCGATGCCGCTCCCGCGGGCGGGGCCGCAGCGGTGATCGCGGGCGACCTCAACGCCGAGCCCGGCTGGCCCGAGCTCGAGCTCATGACGGACGACGGCTGGACGAGCGCCGTCGACACCGCGGGCGACGTCGAGGCCCTCACGTTCCCGAGCGACGACCCGCAGGTGCGGATCGACTGGGTGCTCGGCGCAGGGGTCGACTTCACACAGGCCGAGGTCGTCACCGGGGTCGGGTCCTCCGACCACCTGCCCGTCGTCGTCACGCTCGTGCCGACCCGCTGAGCGCCGCAGGTCCGGGCGGGCCGGTCAGCGCTCGTCGACGTGGTGCAGCATGCGCGCGACCTCACCGATCGACCCGGTGATCGACGGGTACACGGTGAACGCGTTGGCGACCTCGTCCACCGTGAGCCGGTGCGCCACCGCGAGCGTGATCGGGAAGACGAGCTCGCTCGCCCGCGGGGCCACCACGATCCCGCCGAGCACCCGTCCGCCCTCGTGCGCGAACAGCTTCACGAACCCGTCGCGGATGCCGAGCATCTTCGCGCGCGGGTTCCGGGCGAGCGGCAGCATGCTCGTCCGGTAGCGCGAACCCGTCGAGCGCAGGTGCTCCTCGGAGTACCCGACCTTCGCGATCTCGGGGGCGGTGAAGATGCTGGACGCGACCTGGGACAGGGAGAGCGGCGCGACCGCGTCGCCGAGCGCGTGGGACATCGCGATCCGGCCCTGCATCGCGGCGACCGACGCGAGCGGGTACACCCCGGTGACGTCACCCGCGGCGTAGACCCCGCGGACCGACGTGCGGGAGACCTTGTCGACCTCGATGTGCCCCGAGCTGCTCAGCCGCACGCCGGCCTCCTCGAGCCCGATCCCGGCGGTGCTGGGCTCCGACCCCACGGCCATGAGCACGTGCGAGCCCTCGACCGTGCGTCCGTCGGCGAGGGTCACCACGACCCCGTCGGCGGTGCGTCGCGCGGACTGCGCGCGGGAGCGGGGCATCAGGGTCATCCCCCGGCTGCGGAACACCTCCTCGATCACCGCCGCGGCGTCGGCGTCCTCACCGGGCAGCACCCGGTCGCGGCTCGAGACGAGCACGACGTCCGACCCGAGCGAGACGTACGCCCCGGCGAACTCGGCCCCGGTGACCCCGGAGCCGACCACGACCAGCCGCTCGGGCAGCGACTTCAGGTCGTAGAGCTGGGTCCAGCTGAGGATCCGCTCGCCGTCGGGCCGGGCCTCGGGCAGCACGCGGGGCGTGGCCCCGGTCGCGACCAGGACCACGTCGGCGTCGAACGCGTGCGACCCGCCGCCCGTCGCGTCGACGAGCACCCGCTGCGGCCCGTCGAGCCGGCCCGTGCCGTGCACCAGGCGCACGCCCTCGCTCTCGAGGCGGGCCCGGATGTCCTGGGACTGCGCGGCCGCGAGCTCGCGCACGCGGGCGTTGACCTCGTCGAGGTCCACGTGGTGCCGCTCGGACTCGCTCGGGCCGCGCGGGGCCGGCGGGATGCTCTCGCCGGGCACGTCGAGCCGGATGCCGAGGTCGGGTGCGCGGTCCGCGATGGTCATCCACTCCGCGGTCGCGATGAGCGTCTTCGACGGGACGACGTCGGTCAGCACCGCCGCGCCTCCCGCTCCGGTCCGCTCGACCACCGTCACGTCGGCCCCCGAGCGCCGCGCCACGAGCGCCGCCTCGTACCCTCCGGGGCCGCCTCCGACGATGACGACGCGGCTGGCCTGCAGGTCCTGGGAAGGAGTCACGTCCCCATTGTGCCGCTCTGACCACGCGATACCTCCCCGCACGGCTCGTGACGAGAGCACGAGGTCCTGGTCCGCGGACGCTAGCCTCGGGGCATGACTGATCTCGACGACCCGCAGACCGACCCGTTCGACGTCGCCCGCCTCGCCGCCGCGTACCTCGCCGAGAGGACAGGCGTCGAGCGCCACGACGTGGCGCTCGTGCTCGGATCCGGCTGGGGCGGCGCGGCCGACCTGCTGGGCGAGACGGTCGCCGAGCTGCCGAGCCACGAGATCCCCGGCTTCTCGGCCCCGGCCGTGATGGGCCACGTCGGCACCACGCGCTCGATCCTCGTCCGGGGCGAGGACGGCGCCCCCGACCGCCACGTGCTCGTGCTCGGCTCACGCACTCACCTGTACGAGGGTCGTGGCGTGCGCCGCGTCGTGCACGGCGTCCGCACCGCCGCAGCAGCCGGTGCTCGCACGATCGTGCTGACCAACGGTTGCGGCGGCCTGAACACCGCGTGGGCCCCGGGCACGCCCGTGCTGATCCGCGACCACATCAACCTGACCGCCACGTCGCCGCTCGAGGGCGCGACGTTCATCGACCTGACCGACCTGTACACGCAGCGCCTGCGCGACGTCGCGCACGCCGTCGACCCGAGCCTCGCCGAGGGCGTGTACGTGCAGTTCCCCGGACCGCACTACGAGACCCCGGCCGAGGTCACGATGGCCGGGCGGATGGGTGGCGACCTCGTCGGCATGTCGACCACGCTCGAGGCCATCGCCGCCCGGCAGGCCGGCATGGAGGTGCTCGGGCTCTCGCTCGTGACGAACCTGGCCGCGGGCATCAGCCCCGTGCCGCTCTCGCACCAGGAGGTCATCGAGGCCGGCCAGGCCGCCGGGCCCCGGATCAGCGCGCTCCTCGCCTCGATCGTCCGGTGCCTGGACGACGTCGCAGCGACCACGTCGGTAGATTGAGCGACATGGCTACCGCCGACGACGCATGGCCCGAGCTGCAGGAGCGGATCAAGACCTGGATCGCTGACGATCCTGACCCGACCACCGCAGCAGACCTCACCCGCCTCCTCGCCGAGGCGAGCACACCGCTCGACAGCGTCGATGCCGCGAGCGTGCCGGGCGGCGACCTGCCGCCCGCCCAGGAGCAGCTCCTCACGGGCGTGCGGGCTGCCCGCGCCGAGCTCGAGGACCGTTTCGCGGGCACGCTGCAGTTCGGCACCGCGGGTCTGCGCGGCGCGATCGCGGGCGGGCCGAACCGCATGAACCGTGCCGTGGTCATCAAGGCCGCGGCCGGCCTCGCGGCCTACCTGCTGGGCGAGCTCGAGGGCGTCAGCCCTGCCCCGCGCGTGGTCGTGGGCTACGACGCACGACACCGCTCGGCCGACTTCGCGCGGGACACAGCGGCGGTCATGACGGCCGTGGGCATCGAGGTGCTCGTGCTCCCGTCGCCGCTGCCCACCCCCGTGCTGGCCTTCGCGGTGCGGCACCTCGGCGCCGACGCGGGCGTCATGGTCACCGCGAGCCACAACCCGCCCCAGGACAACGGCTACAAGGTCTACCTCGGTGGCCGCGTGGTGACCGGCGGCGGCCAGGGCGCGCAGATCGTGCCGCCGTCCGACGCGATGATCGCCGCCGAGATCGCCCGCGTGCCGTCGGTCGCCTCGGTGCCCCGCGCGGACAGCGGCTGGACCGTGCTGGGTCCGGACGTGCTCGACGACTACGTCGCCGCGGTGCTCACGCTCGCCGACCCGAGCGAGCTGGCCCGCACGCGCGCGGGCCAGCTCCGGGTCGTCCTGACCCCGCTGCACGGCGTGGGCGGGGCCGTCGCGAAGCGCGTGCTCGAGGCCGCGGGCTTCCGCGACGTCAGGCTCGTGCCCGAGCAGGCCGAGCCGGACCCCGACTTCCCGACCGTCGCGTTCCCCAACCCCGAGGAGGCCGGCGCGATGGACTACGCGCTCGGCCTCGCGCTGGACGTGTCGGCCGACCTGGTCATCGCCCTGGACCCCGACGCGGACCGCTGCGCCGTGGCGGTCGACGACCCCGGCTCACGCACCTACCGGGGCCCGGAGACAGCGGGAGCGGACGGCTGGCGGATGCTGCGCGGCGACGAGACCGGTGCGCTGCTCGGTGTGCTCGCAGCGGGCAAGGTCGAGGGGGCCGGCACGTTCGTCGCGGGCTCTGCCGACGGCAGCGAGCTCGTGTTCGCGAACTCGATCGTGTCCTCGCGGCTCCTCTCCCGGATCGCCGAGTCGGCCGGTGCCCGCCACGAGGAGACGCTCACGGGCTTCAAGTGGATCGCCCGGGTCGACGGCCTGTCGTACGGCTACGAGGAGGCGCTCGGCTACTGCGTGAGCCCGGCGAACGTGCGCGACAAGGACGGCATCTCGGCCGCGCTCGTGATGGCGCAGCTCGCCGCGACGCTCAAGGCGCAGGGCCGCACCCTGCTCCGGGTGCTCGACGACCTGGCGCGCGACCACGGCCTGTACGTGACGGACCAGCTCTCGGTGCGGTTCACGGACCTCGCGCAGATCCCGGCCACGATGCGCCGGCTGCGGGAGAACCCACCCGCGACGCTCGGCGGCTCACCCGTGACCGAGGTCGTGGACCTCGAGGCGGGGACCGACGCCGAGCGCGGTGGTCTGCCCCCGACGGTCGGGCTGCGGCTGCTGGCCGAGGACGGCACACGCGTGATCGTGCGCCCGTCGGGCACCGAGCCCAAGGTGAAGTGCTACCTCGAGGTCGTCGCCCAGGTCGGCGAGCACGCGAGCGACGCCCAGATCATGGACGCCAAGCGGCACGCCCGCACCCACCTCGACGAGATCCGCCACTCCCTCCTCACCACCCTCACGTAGCCCCACTCCCCGATCGCAGAGAGAGAGCCTGCGGCGCGAGGGAGAGCCCTGCAGGGCTCTGCCTCGACGCGCAGGCTCTCTCTGCGGAAGTGCTGGGGGTGCGGGTCAGTAGGTGGAGTCGGCTTCCAGGCCGGCGAGGACCGCGGCGGTGCCGGAGAGGCCCAGACGGGTCGCACCCGCCTCGACGAGGGCCAGGGCGTCGGCGCTCGTGCGGATGCCGCCCGAGGCCTTGATGCCCAGCCGGCCGCCGACGGTCGCGGCCATGACCTCGATCGCGTGGACCGTCGCGCCGCCGGCCGGGTGGAAGCCCGTGGACGTCTTGACGAAGTCGGCACCGGCCGCCTCGGCCGCCCGGCAGACCGCGACGATCTCGTCGTCGGTCAGCGCGGCCGACTCGATGATGACCTTGAGCACCGTCGGCGCAGGTGCGGCGGCCCGTACGGCCGCGATGTCGGCCTGCACGGCCGCGAAGTCGCCGCTCTTGGCCGCACCCACGTCGATCACCATGTCGACCTCGTCCGCGCCGTCCGCGACGGCGCGTGCGGCCTCGGCGGCCTTGACGTCGCTGTGGTGCTTGCCCGAGGGGAACCCGCACACCGTGGCGACCTTGAGGTCACCCGCGTCGAGCGGGAGGAACGAGGGCGAGACGCACACGGAGTACACGCCGAGCCGCTGGCCCTCGGCGACGAGGGCTGCGACGTCCTCGGTCGTGGCCTCGGGCTTGAGGAGCGTGTGGTCGACGATCTGTGCCAACGTCGCCGGGTCGAAGTTCTGGGTCATGCGCGGTGCCTCCCGCTGCCGTCCTGCGAATACGCCGGGAGGATCACCCGGTCGATCATCTCGCGTCGTTGTGCGTACGCGAGAAAGCTGTGCTCGGCGGCGGTGACGGTCACGTCCCGCACGTCGTCGAGGGTCCACCCGGCCTGCTCGCCCAGCAGCGTGAGCTCGCGCGTGAGCGTCGTGCCCGACTGCAGGCGGTTGTCGGTGTTGACCGTCACCGCGAAGCCGAGCGACTTGAGCAGCGTGACCGGGTGCGTGGCGACCGACGTCGCCGCGGCCGTCTGGAGGTTCGAGGAGGGGCACATCTCGAGCGGCACCTGCCGGTCGAGCACCCACTGCGCGAGCCGGCCCAGGCGGACGACGGGGGTGCCGTCCGGCCCCGGCGTCACCTCGATGTCGTCCATGATCCGCACGCCGTGGCCGAGCCGCAGCGCACCGGCCACCTGCACGGCCTCGGCGATCGACTCGAGACCCGCGCCTTCGCCGGCGTGCACGGTCGCGGGGAAGCTCGCCGCCCGCAGGGTCGCGAAGGCCGAGGCGTGGCGCGAGGGCAGGAAGCCCTGCTCGGCACCCGCGATGTCGAAGCCGACGACGCCGGAGTCGCGGTTGGCGAGCGCGAGCGCCGCGACCTCGTCGCCGCGGTCGGCGTGCCGCATGGCCGTCAGGAGCGTCCCGATGCGGATCGAGCGGCCGTCCGCGGCGGCCTGAGCGACGCCCTCGTCGAAGCCGGCCTGCACCGCGTCCACGACCTGCTGCAGGCTGAGCCCGCGCTGCTGGTGCTGCTCGGGGGCGTACCGCTGCTCGGCGTAGACCACGCCGTCGGCCGCGAGGTCGAGCGCCGACTCACGGGCGACGCGGCGCAGCCCCTCCGGCGTCTGCATGACCGCCACGGTGTGGGAGAACGTCTCGAGGTAGCGCTCGAGCGAGCCCGAGTCGGCCGCCTCGACGAACCAGCGGCCCAGGGCCTCCGGGTCGGTGGTGGGGAGCTCGTGACCCACCTCGGCCGCGAGCTCGACGATCGTCGTGGGCCGGAGGCCGCCGTCCAGGTGGTCGTGCAGCAGCACCTTGGGCAGCGCGGCCACCTGCTGCGCGAGGAGGGTCATCCCCCCACCGTAGTGGGACGCCGAGGGTGCTCCGATCAGGGGTAGTCGTCGCGGTCGTCGACCGGCACCACCCGGGTCTGCTCGGTCACGTCACCCTCGTCGGCCTCTCCGCGCAGGTCGGGCCGCGGGTCCGCGGGCCGGTACTCCTCGACCACGCCGTGCCCCGTGTCGACGACGGCGACGTCCACGCCCGCCTCGTCCTCGGCATCCGGGCCGAGCTCGTCGGGGTCGGTCTCCTCAGCGTCGGGGTCGAACGGCGGCGGCTCGACCTCGACCGCGTCGGACAGCGACGGCTCCGTCAGACCCGCGTCGTGCCAGGAGCCCTTGCCGGGCACGGTGCTCATGGTTCCTCCCGGGGGTCGAGGACAGCTCGTGCCCTTCCATCGTGGACCGCGAGGTGGCCCGTTGCCAACGGTCGGGGGCCGCACGCCGGGGGCCGCTCACCGGGGGGTGGCTTCCTAGCGGGGCTCGGTGCCCGGACGGGGCAGCAGGACCGCTGTCACGTGCGACCAGTGGCCGTACGCCGCCCGCGGGACGCCAGGGTCCAGCAGGTCGGCGTCCGGAAGCACGTGCAGGCGCGCACCCGAGGGCTCGTACACGTGCAGCCCTCGCTCGTCGGCCGCGGTGAGCAGCACGACGTGGCGCGGGAGCGCGGCGGCCAGGCCCCGCGAGGTGTCGCCGCCGGTGTACACCGGCACGGGCAGCCCGTGACCGAGGGCCTGCCGGGCCAGGGCCAGCACTGCCCCGAGCTCGTCAGGGCGGGTGTCGTCGACCCAGAACGCGCGGTAGCGGACCCCGGGGAAGCACGCTGTGCGTGCGGCCCCCCAGGGCGGCGTGCCGAGCGCGGTGGGCCACGGCGCGACACCCAGCACGGCCCGCCGCGTCGAGCGGACGTGGAGCGCGAGCTGCAGGGCTGTGAGCCGCCCCGCGACCCCCGGGGCGTCGGCGACGTCGCGCAGCAGGGGCGACCGGTAGCCGTCCAGGTCCCGGCCGGTGACGAGCCAGTGCGCGACCGTCGGGTCGCCCTCGGCCGCGAGCAGGGTGAGCACCGCGGCGCCGCACGCCGTCTCGTCGACCTGGCGTGCGGCGGCCGTGCCGAACCGCAGCACGTCGGTGCCCGGTGCGGGGCGCAGCGGCTCCACGACCTGCCCGCGTTCGCGCTCGTCGAGGTCGGCGACAGCCTCCGCGAGGTGGGCGGCGACCGCCGCGGGCGCACCGGCCGCGACGGCCCGCTCGACGAGCGTCCCGACGTCGCGCGGCCCGGAGCTCGCGGACTGCGGTGCCGGGACCACCGGCTGCGGCGGTCCCGGCACCGTACGACCCTGCACGGCACGCAGCAGCGACGTCAGCTGCACGCCGCTCACCGGGCCGGGCACCCGTGCGGGTGCCCCGTGGTCACGCGTCGATCCGGTCCAGCACGAGCGGGCGAGGCGTGACGGCAGCGCCCTCGCCCTCGATCCGCACCGCGCCGTCGAGCGCCTCGCGGGCCCGGGCGAAGCGCTCGGGGGTGTCGGTGTGCAGCGTGAGCAGCGGCTCGCCCGCACGCACCCGGTCACCCGGCTTGGCGTGCATCTCGACCCCCGCGGCGGCCTGCACCGGGTCCTCCTTGCGGGCGCGGCCCGCACCGAGGCGCCACGCGCACACACCCACGGCGTACGCGTCGAGCTCGGTCAGCACGCCGTCCGAGGTCGCGAGGACCTGCTCGGTCTCGCGGGCCACGGGCAGCGGCGCGTCCACGTCGCCGCCCTGCGCCGCGATCATCCGGCGCCAGACGTCCATCGCGCGACCGTCGGCCAGCGCGGCCTCGGGGTCGGCGTCCGGACGGCCCGCCGCGGTGAGCATCTCGCGGGCCAGGGCCACGGTGAGCTCGACGACGTCCGCCGGGCCACCGCCCGCGAGCACCTCGAGCGACTCGCGGATCTCGAGACCGTTGCCGGCGGTCAGGCCGAGCGGCGTCTGCATGTCCGTCAGCAGCGCGACGGTGCGCACCCCGGCGTCGGTGCCGAGCTCGACCATCGTGCGGGCCAGCTCGCGCGCCCGGTCGAGGTCCTTCATGAACGCGCCCGACCCGACCTTGACGTCGAGCACGAGCGAACCGGTGCCCTCGGCGATCTTCTTGCTCATGATCGAGCTCGCGATGAGCGGGATGGCCTCGACCGTCGAGGTCACGTCGCGCAGCGCGTAGAGCTTGCGGTCGGCCGGGGCCAGGCCCGAACCGGCCTGGCAGATGACGGCGCCCACGTCCTCGAGCTGGGTCATCATCTCGGCGTTCGTGAGCTCGGCGCGCCACCCGGGGATGGCCTCGAGCTTGTCGAGCGTGCCGCCCGTGTGGCCGAGCCCGCGGCCCGAGAGCTGCGGCACCGCGACGCCGAACACGGCGACGAGCGGGGCCAGCGGCAGCGTGATCTTGTCGCCCACGCCGCCCGTCGAGTGCTTGTCCGCGGTCGGGCGCGACAGGGACGAGAAGTCCATGCGCTCGCCGCTCGCGATCATCGCCGCGGTCCAGCGGGCGATCTCGGCACGGTCCATGCCGTTGAGCAGGATCGCCATCGCGAGCGCGGCCATCTGCTCCTCGGCCACGACCCCGCGCGTGTACGCGTCGACGACCCAGTCGATCTGGCCCTCGCTCAGCCGCCCGTGGTCGCGCTTGGTCCGGATGACGTCGACGGCGTCGAACAGCTCGCTCACTTCGTCCCCCGCTCCACCAGGTCGTCCGGCCCGAACGCGTCAGGCAGGACCTCGGTCATCGGCTTGATGCCGCTCACGGTGTCGACCAGCAGCGCGGCGCCGCCGTGCTCCCACAAGAGCTGACGGCACCGGCCGCACGGCATGAGCGCGTTGCCGTGCGCGTCGACGCACGCGAACGCCACGAGCCGTCCGCCGCCGCTCACGTGCAGCCCCGACACGAGGGCGCACTCGGCGCACAGCGTCAGGCCGTACGACGCGTTCTCGACGTTGCAGCCGACCACGATGCGGCCGTCGTCGACCAGGGCCGCGACCCCGACCGGGAACTTCGAGTAGGGCACGTAGGCCCGGGTCATGACGTCCCGCGCGGCCGCCCGCAGGGCGTCCCAGTCGATCTCGATGGTCTCGTTGCTCATGGTGCTCACTTCACGTAGGGGATGCCCTCGGCGGCGGGGGCGCGGACGCGTCCCACGAGACCGGCGACGGCGAAGATGGTCACGACGTACGGCGTCATCAGCATGATCTGGCTCGGGATCGGGGTACCGACGATGCCGAGCACGACCTGCAGGTTGTCGGCGAAGCCGAAGAGCAGCGCGGCGGCCAGGGCCCCCATCGGGCTCCAGCGACCGAGGATCATCGCGGCGAGGGCGATGAAGCCCTTCCCGCCGGTCATCTCCTTGCCGAACGCCAGGCCGGCGGCGACGGTGAAGAACGCCCCACCGAGCCCCGCGACGGCGCCGCCCAGCGCGGTCGCCCGCACCCGGGTGCGGTTGACCTTGATGCCCACGGTGTCCGCGGCCTTGGGGTGCTCGCCGACGGCCCGCAGGCGCAGGCCCCACCGGCTGCGGAAGACCATGACCTGCAGGAGCGCGACGACGACGTACATGATGTAGACGAGGGCGGTCTGACGGAACAGCACCGGCCCGATCACGGGGATCTGCGACAGCAGCGGGATGTCGATCGACGGCAGCTTGGGCGGCGAGTTCCACGTGGCGGAGTTGACCTTGAGCACCGTCGAGAACAGGTAGCTCGTGACGCCCACGACGAGCACGTTGAGCACCACGCCGACGATGATCTGGTTGACCAGGTACTTGATCGCGAAGAACACGAGCACCAGCCCGACGAGCGCACCCGCGACGGGGGCCGCGACGAGACCCGCGTAGGCGCTGTGCGTGAGCGAGGCGACGACCGCCGCGGCGAACGCGCCCGCGAGCAGCTGACCCTCGATCGCGACGTTGATGATGCCCGACCGCTCGCACAGGACACCCGCGAGCGAGCCGAAGACGAGCGGGATCGCCAGGAACAGCGAGCCCTGCAGCAGGCCGGTCACCGGGAGCGGCTGGTCCTTGCCCGCGACGGCCCAGGTGAGGAACGCGAGGACGACGGCGACGCCGAACAGCGCCGGGAGCCACACCCCCGCCTTGCGCCGCTCACGGGTGAACCAGAACGAGACGCCGGCGAGCACGAGGGCGACGAGCGAGAGCACGATCGCCCCCGACTTCGACGGGATCGTCACCAGGTCGATCTGGAAGAAGTCCTTCGAGGTCGCGAACTTGAAGGACGTGGTGCGTCCCCCGGCCGGCAGCAGCCCGAAGAGGATCAGCGACGCGAGCGCGGTCACGGCGTAGCCGATGGGCGCCTTCCAGCTGATCGGGGCGAGTGGCTTGCCCGGGGCGGGCGCGAGGTCCGCAGGGGGGAGCGAGGCGGTCACGGCGCTCACGCGGAGGCCTCCTTGACGGCGAGGGTGCCGGGCTGGACGAGCCCCGGTGCGGGTAGCCGGAACACGGCTCGGACGAGCGGCGGTGCCGCGATGAACAGCACGATGAGCGACTGGACCACGAGCACGATGTCGATGGGAGTGCCCGTGCGGGCCTGCATCGAGTACCCGCCGGCGCGCAGCGCGCCGAACAGCAGCCCCGCGAAGAACGTGCCGAGCGGCTTGGACCGGCCCAGCAGCGCGACGGTGATCGCGTCGAAGCCGAAGCTCGCGGCGATGCCCGCGGTCAGCTGCCTCTCGGTGCCGAGCACCTGGGCCGATCCGGCGAGCCCGGCCAGGGCGCCCGCGATGACCATGACCCACACGTAGCTCGCGTTGACCGAGATGCCGGCCGTGCGTGCGGCGTGCGGGTTGGAGCCCACCGCCCGGAACTGGAACCCGATGGTCGAACGGTTCATGAGCCACCACACGAACACGGCGGCGAGGATCGCCACGATGAAGCCCGCGTGCAGCCGGAAGTCCTCACCGAGCAGCAGCGGGTACTGGGCGCTGGACGCGACGGGCGGTGAGACGGGGTTGTTGCTGCTCCCCCGCTGGAACGGCGACGTGGTGAGCAGGTAGCCCACCAGGTAGATCGCGACGTTGTTGAGCATGATCGTGACGATGACCTCGTTGGCGCCGGTCCGGGCCTTGAGCACACCCGCGATCCCGGCCCAGATCCCGCCGCCGATGGCGGAGCCGAGCACCGCGAGCAGCAGGTGCAGGCCCACGGGCAGGTCGAACGCGAATCCGATGTACCCGCCGAAGATCGCACCGAGGATGATCTGGCCCTGCGCGCCGATGTTGAACAGGCCCGCGCGGAAGCCGACGCCGAGCCCGAGCCCGGCGAGGATGAGGGGCACGGAGACGGTCATGGTCTCGGTCAGGGGGCGGATCGCCTTGGCGAAGGTCGAGGCGCCGGGGTCGATGATCGCACCCCGGAACAGCGCGGAGTAGGCCTGCGCCACGGCGTCCCATGCCGACCCGAGCAGGTCGAGCGGCCGCGCGAAGAAGTACCCCGCGGCGGCCTGGACGTCCGGGTCGGCAGCAGCGATGAGCACCCCGCTGATGACGAGGGCGAGCACGAGCGCGAGCGTCGTGACGAGCCAGCTGCTCTCGAGCATCTCGCGCAGCGCGGTCTGGCCGCGCGAGGGGGGTCGTTCGACCCCGGTGTCGCCGGGGACCGGCACGCCGGCGCCCCGGAGCGGTGCGGGCTCGCTCACTTGCTGTCCTCCTCGGAGGAGTCGGTGTCGGTACGGGCGTCGGCCTGGCCGAGCGTCGTGTGGTGGGCCGCGGCGTGGGCCTGGGCCTCGTCGAGCGGGACGCCGGCCATCATGAGGCCGAGCACGTCACGGTCGGTGCCGGCGGGCACGATGCCGATGGTGCGTCCGCGGTACATCACGAGGATGCGGTCCGCGAGGGCCAGGACCTCGTCGAGCTCGGTCGAGACGATGATCACGGGGGTGCCGAGGTCGCGCTCGGCGACGATCCGCGAGTGGACGAACTCGATCGACCCGACGTCCAGGCCGCGTGTGGGCTGCGACGCGATGAGCAGCCGCAACGCACGGGACATCTCGCGGGCGAGGACGACCTTCTGCTGGTTGCCGCCCGAGAGCGTGCCTGCCAGAGCATCGACCGACGGCGTGCGCACGTCGAACTCGACGACACGCTCGCGTGCGCTCGCCGTGACAGCGGTCGGGTCGAACGCGATGCCCCGCGCGTACGGCGCCTGGTCGTACAGGTCGAGGACGAGGTTCTCGGCGACCGAGAAGTCGGCGATGACCCCGTCGGTCGTGCGGTCCTCGGGCACGTAGCCGACCCCGGCGCGCAGCACCTCGCGCACCGAGCGGCCCACGAGCTCGTTGCCGTCGAGCACGACCGAGCCGGCCACCGGGCCGAGCAGGCCCATGAGCACCTCGGTGAGCTCGGTCTGGCCGTTGCCCTGGACCCCGGCCACCGCGAGGATCTCCCCGCGCTGCACCTCGAAGGACACGTCGTCGACCTGGCGCACGCCGGCGGCGTCGATCACCGTGACGTCCTGGACGCGCAGCGCGACGTCACCCGGCACGGCGGGGGTCTTCTCGACCCCCAGCTCGACCGAGCGGCCGACCATGAGCGAGGCGAGCTCGGTCTCGGGGGCCGTGGGGTCGGCGCTGCCGACGACCTTGCCGCGCCGGATCACGGTGATGCGGTCGGAGACGGCCCGCACCTCGCGCAGCTTGTGGGTGATGAACACGATCGAGGTGCCCGCGTCGCGGAGCTGGCGCATGATCTCGATGAGCTCGTCGGTCTCCTGCGGCGTGAGCACGGCGGTGGGCTCGTCGAGGATGAGGACGCGGGCGTCGCGCGAGAGCGCCTTGATGATCTCGACCCGCTGCTGGGCGCCGACGGGCAGGTCCTCGACGAGCGCGTCGGGGTCGAGGTCGAAGCCGAACCGGTCCGAGATCTCACGCACGCGGCGACGTGCCTCGGCCAGGTCGATCAGGCGTCCGCCGGTGACCGGCTCCTGGCCCAGGACGACGTTCTCCGCGACGGTGAAGACGGGGACCAGCATGAAGTGCTGGTGCACCATGCCGATGCCCGCGGCCATCGCGTCGCCGGGGCCCGCGAAGGTCACCGGCTGGTCGTCGACGACGATGTCGCCCTCGTCCGGGTCGTAGAACCCGTACAGGACGTTCATGAGCGTGCTCTTGCCCGCCCCGTTCTCCCCGAGCAGGGCGTGGATCTCGCCCGGCTCGACGACCAGGTCGATGTGGTCGTTGGCCACCAGGCTCCCGAAGCGCTTGGTGATCCCTCGCAGTTCCAGCTTCACGTGCCCCGGCTCCTTTGCGTGGTCGTGGTTGATGCACCCTAACCACCGGTGCGGACGGGGGCCGGGACTTCAGACCGATGGCCCGGGCAGGGATGCCCGGGCCATCGGTGGGGGTTCGTGCAGGGTCAGCTGTTGGCCGAGACGGACTCGATCTTCAGGTCACCCGAGATGATCGACGCCTTGAGCTCCTCGACCTTGGCCTTGAGCTCGGCCGGGACGGCCGAGTCGAAGTCGTGGAACGGCGCGATGTCGACGCCGCCGTTGGCCAGCGTGCCGACGTACGGCTCGGACGAGAACTTGCCGGTCGACGCCTGGTCGACGGTGTCGAAGACCGACTGGCCGATCTCCTTCAGGACGGAGGTCAGCACGATCGAGCTGTAGTCGGGGGCCGTCTCGAACCAGTCGGCGTCGACGCCGATGATCATGACGTCACCGGCCTCCTTGGCGGCCGCGGCTGCACCCAGACCGACCGGGCCGGCGACGGGCATGATGATGTCCGCACCCTGGTCGATGAAGCCCTTGGCGAGGTTCTGGCCGTTGGCCTGGTTGTCGAAGTCACCCGTGAACGAGCCGGTCTGCGACGCCTTGTCCCAGCCGAGGACCTTGACGGACGCGCCGTTGTCCTCGTTGTACTTGGCGACGCCGTCGGCGAAGCCGTCCATGAAGATCGAGACCGACGGCAGCTGGATGCCACCGAACGTCGCGACCGTCCCGGTCTTCGACACGCCCGCGGCGACGTAGCCCGCGAGGAAGGCAGCCTCCTGGGTGTCGAAGAGCAGCGGCTTGGCGTTCTCGTACGTCATCGGGTTGAAGTCGGCGTCGCTGAAGCTCGAGTCGACCAGGGCGAAGTCGGTGTCGGGGTTCGCGACCGCCGCCTCCTCGATCGGGTCCTCGAGCAGGAAGCCGACGCCGATGATGAGGTTGCAGTCCTGCGCGACCAGGTTGGTCACGTTGGGCCCGAAGTCCGTCTCGGCCTGCGACTCGACCTTGGACTCGGTGATGCCGAGGTCGGACGCGGCGCGGTCGAGGCCCTCGGCGCCGGACTGGTTGAACGACTTGTCGTCGAACCCACCGGCGTCCGACACCATGCACGCCTTGTAGGCGTCCTCGCCGGCGCCGGCGCTCGCCGTGGCGTCGTCCTCCGGCGCGCTCCCACATGCAGCGAGCGCGAGGGCGACCGCCCCGCCGAGGGCGGCCACACGGATGATCTTCTTCACGCGACACTCCTGGTTTGATCGTCGTTCGCCGGACCGGCGTGGCGCCTGGTCGGCCCCGCGCGGGACGGGACCGTCCGGCGTCCCATGGTCGGGAGGATAGTGGGCGTTCCCTACGCTCTCGTTACCGTCTGGTAGGCGGCATGTTTCCGTTACGGAGTTGGAACCTTCCGCCACGCCCTGGGACCACACGTCCCACAGGGTGGTCGGATCATCCGGCCGAGGCGGCGATCGCGGTGCGGGCCAGCAGCAGGACCCCGGCGTCGATGGCGCGCTCGTCGACCTGCAGATCGCCCTGGTGGAGGTCGTACGACCGCCCGCCCGGGGTCCGGGTGCCGAGCCGTGCCATCGCCCCCGGCACCTTGTTGAGGTACCACGCGAAGTCCTCGCCGCCGAGCGACTGCTCGGTCAGCTGCACCGACGCCGGGCCCAGCACGTCGCGCGCCGCGGCCTCGAGCACCGCCACGCTGTGCTCGTCGTTCTCCACGGGCGGCACGCCGCGCTGGTGGCGCACCTCGGCCTCGACGCCGTACGGCGCGACGACCTGCTCGACCGCCTCGTGGAACACGGCCGAGGCCCGCTCCCACGCCCGCACGTCGAGACAGCGCAGCGTTCCGCGCAGGATGCCGCTCGCGGGGATCGCGTTCGGGGCGGACCCGGCCTGGACCGCGCCCCACGTGAGGTTGACGCCCGAGCGCGGGTCGAGCCGGCGACCGAGCACCGCGGGCACCTGGGTGATGACCTGGCCGAGGGCGAAGACGACGTCGGCCGTCCGGTGCGGTCGTGAGGTGTGGCCGCCCGGGCCCCGCAGCGTGACCGTGACCTCGTCCGAGGCCGAGGTGATGGGCCCGATCCGGGTGCCCACGTGACCGACGTCGACCTTGGGGTCGCAGTGCACGGCGAAGACCTGCCGCACCCCGTCGAGGGCACCTGCGGCGATCGCGTCGAGCGCGCCTCCCGGCTGGACCTCCTCGGCGGCCTGGAACAGCAGCCGCACCCCGCCCGGCAGTGCGCCCTCGGCCGCGAGCTCGGCGAGCACGAGCCCGGCGCCGAGCACCACGGTGGTGTGCACGTCGTGGCCGCACGCGTGCACCACGTGCGGCACGGTCGAGGCCCACGGCACGCCCGACGTGTCTGGCAGCGGCAGCGCGTCCATGTCGGCGCGGAGCACCACGCGGTGCCGCTCGGCCTGCGCCACCCCGGGACCGATGTCGCAGACCAGACCCGTGCCGGGCAGCAGCACCGGCGTCAGGCCGGCGGCCCGCAACCGATCGGCGACGATCCGCGTGGTCCGCTGCTCGGTGCGCGCGAGCTCGGGGTGCGCGTGCAGGTCGCGGCGGATCTCGACGAGCTCGGGACGCAGCGGTGCGAGGCGGTCGGCGAGGCGGAAGACGTCATCGGGCACCCGGCGAGGGTAGTCCGCCTGCCTGGACGCGCGCGTCCCGGGACCGTTCGCCACGGGCGGGGCCGAGCTCAGAGCAGGTCGTCGCGACCCCGCGCCCGCCAGGCGTCGACGCCCGCCTTGACGTCCTGGGCGTGCTCGCGCGTCGTGACGAGCAGCGCGTCGGGGGTGTCCACGACGACCGCGTCCGTGATCCCCACGACCGTCACGGTGCGACCGCCCGTCGGCACCACGAACGCACCGTCCGCGCCCACCCGCACCACGAGGTCGTCGTCGCCGAGCGTGCGCGACGCCCCGTCGGCGCCCGCGAGCGGCGGGAGCATCGGGGCGAGCGACGCGAAGTCGCCCACGTCGTCCCACCGGAAGTCGCCCGGGACCACGGCCACCCCACCGGCGGCGGCGACCGGCTCGGCGATCGCGTGGTCGATCGCGATGCGGGTCAGCGTGGGCCAGACCCGGGCGAGGACCTCGTCGCGGGCGTCCGTGTCCCACGCCGCCGCGATCTCGCGCAGGCCGTCGTGGAGCGCGGGCAGCTGGGCCGCGAGGTGGTCGAGCAGCGTGCGCGCCCGCACGATGAACATCCCGGCGTTCCACCGGTACTCGCCCGTCGCGAGGTAGGCCGCCGCAGTCTCCTCGTCGGGCTTCTCGGTGAAGCCTGCGACGTGCCGCACGCTCGGCGCGCCCTCGACGCCGAGCGCGGCGGCCGAGCGGACGTACCCGAACGCGGTCGAGGGACCCGTCGCCGCGATCCCGACGGTCACGACGTAACCCGCACGTGCGGCCTCGACGCCCTCCCGGACCGTGCGCGCGAACTCCTCGGCGCCCTCGATGAGGTGGTCGGCGGCGAACGACCCCAGCACCACGTCGCCGTGCCGCTGCTCGAGCACAGCCGCGGCGAGCCCGATCGCCGCCATCGAGTCGCGCGGCGACGGCTCGGCGAGCACGTCCTGCGCGGGGACCTCGGGCAGCTGCGCCACGACCGCGGGCGCGTGCCGGGCACCCGTGACCACGAGCACCCCGCCGGGTCCGGTGAGCGGGAGCAGACGGTCCACCGTGCCCTGCAGGAGGGTGCGCCCGGCGCCCGTCATGTCGAGCAGGAACTTGGGTGCGCCCGCGCGCGAGAGCGGCCACAGGCGGGTGCCCGCGCCGCCCGCCGGGACGACGGCGAAGAAGCCGGGGATCGAGTCGGTCATGGTGGCCAGGGTAGCCACGACGGCGTCGGGACCTTCATCCGGGACCAGCGTGTGGCCTTGCTCACATTCCCCCGACTCCCGGGTGACGTGCGCGGCCCACGACCCCCGCGACCAGGCCCGATCACTACAGTGGACATCGAAAAGGACAGTGACGTCCCTCACCCGACCAGCCAGGAGGCTCCCCTCGTGCCCAGCGCACCGGCCGGCACGCTCTACCGAGGGCGTGAAGGCATGTGGTCGTGGGTCGCGCATCGCGTGACCGGCGTCCTCATCTTCTTCTTCCTGCTCGTGCACGTGCTCGACACGGCCCTCGTCCGGGTCTCCCCCGAGGCGTACAACGCCGTCATCGGCACGTACAAGAACCCGATCATGGGCCTCGGCGAGGCCGGGCTGGTCGCCGCGATCACGTTCCACGCGTTCAACGGCGTCCGGATCATGCTGGTCGACTTCTGGGCCAAGGGCCCGCGGTACCAGCGCGTCATGCTCTGGGTCGTCATCGGCCTGTTCGTCGTGACGATGGCGGGCTTCCTGCCGCGGCACCTGAGCCACGTCTTCGGGGGTGCCTGATGAGCACGATCGCCGAACCCCGGTCGCCGCGCGCACCGCGCAGCGGTCGCCTGTCGACCCGCACGAACTTCGAGCTCTACGGCTGGGTGTTCATGCGCGCGTCGGGTGTCGTCCTGGTCATCCTCATCTTCGGCCACCTCTTCGTGAACCTCGTGGCCGGGGAAGGCATCAAGGCCGTCGACTTCGGCTTCGTCGCCGGCAAGTGGGCCTCCCCGTTCTGGCAGGTCTGGGACCTGCTGATGCTGTGGCTCGCGATGATCCACGGCACGAACGGTGTCCGGACGATCATCAACGACTACGCCGAGCGCGACGGGGTGCGCCTCGTGCTCAAGGCCGCGCTCATGGTCGCCTTCGTCGTCGTCGTGGTGCTGGGCACCCTGGTCATCTTCACGTTCGACCCGTGCCCCGTCGACAGCCCGGCGGACCTTCTCCCCTCGTTCTGCAGCGCCTGACCACCGGTGCGCCCGGCACCGACCCGCCACAGGAGGCATCGCCACGATGCAGACCCATCAGTACGACGTCGTCATCGTCGGCGCCGGTGGCGCAGGTATGCGCGCCGCCCTCGAGTCCTCGGGCCGCACGCGCACGGCCGTCATCTCCAAGCTGTACCCGACGCGTTCCCACACGGGCGCCGCGCAGGGTGGCATGTGCGCCGCCCTCGCGAACGTCGAGGAGGACAACTGGGAGTGGCACACGTTCGACACCGTCAAGGGCGGCGACTACCTCGTCGACCAGGACGCTGCCGAGGTCATGGCCAAGGAGGCCATCGACGCGGTGCTCGACCTCGAGAAGATGGGCCTGCCGTTCAACCGCACGCCCGAGGGCAAGATCGACCAGCGTCGTTTCGGCGGGCACACGCGCAACCACGGCGAGAGCGCGGTGCGCCGCTCGTGCTACGCGGCCGACCGCACCGGCCACATGATCCTCCAGACGCTGTACCAGCAGTGCGTCAAGCAGGACGTCGAGTTCTTCAACGAGTTCTACGTGCTCGACCTGCTGCTCTCGCACGACCTGGTCGACGGCGACGTGCCCGAGGGCGAGGACGTCGCCGTGAGCGGGGTCGTGGCCTACGAGCTCGCCACGGGCGAGATCCACCTGTTCCGCGCGAAGTCCGTGATCCTGGCGACCGGCGGCGCCGGGAAGATCTACAAGACCACCTCGAACGCGCACACCCTCACGGGTGACGGCATGGCGCTCGCGTACCGCCGCGGCCTGCCGCTCGAGGACATGGAGTTCTTCCAGTTCCACCCGACCGGCCTCGCGGGCCTGGGCATCCTGCTCTCCGAGGCGGCCCGCGGCGAGGGCGGCATCCTGCGCAACGCCGACGGCGAGCGCTTCATGGAGCGCTACGCGCCCACGATCAAGGACCTCGCGCCGCGTGACATCGTCGCCCGCTCGATGGCCCTCGAGGTGCGCGAGGGACGCGGCGCCGGCCCGAACAAGGACTACGTGCTGCTCGACCTGACGCACCTCGAGCCCGCGCACATCGACGCGAAGCTGCCGGACATCACCGAGTTCGCTCGCACCTACCTGGGCATCGAGCCGTACACCGAGCCCATCCCCGTCTACCCCACCGCGCACTACGCGATGGGTGGCGTGCCCACCAACATCACCGCCGAGGTGCTGCGCAACAACATCGACGTGGTCAAGGGCCTGTACGCGGCCGGTGAGGTCGCGTGCGTCTCGGTGCACGGCTCGAACCGGCTGGGCACCAACTCGCTGCTCGACATCAACGTGTTCGGCAAGCGGGCCGGCATCGCCGCGGCCGAGTACGCCGCGACCGCCGACTGGGTCGAGGTCCCGGTCGACCCCGAGGCCGGCGTCGTGGCCGAGCTGCTCGAGATGCGCGAGCGCCCGACGGGCGAACGCGTGGCCGACGTGCGGCGCGACCTGCAGCAGACCATGGACACCAACGCCCAGGTCTTCCGCACCGAGGAGTCGCTGCTCGAGGCCCTGGCCGACGTGCGCGCGCTCCAGGAGCGGTACCGGAACGTCTCGGTGCAGGACAAGAGCAGCACGTTCAACACCGACCTGCTCGAGGCGCTCGAGCTCGGCTTCCTGCTCGACATCGCCGAGGTCGTCGTGGTCGGCGCCCTCAACCGCGAGGAGTCCCGCGGCGGCCACTTCCGCGAGGACTTCCCGAAGCGCGACGACGCCGGCTACATGCACCACACCATGGCCTACCGCCGCCGACCGGGCGTCCTCGCGCCGACCGCTCCCGTGGGCGCGGCGGGGCGGAGCACAGTCGTGGCCGCCGACCAGGAAGGTGTCCTCGTCGACACCCTGAGCGGACCGGGCGCGGCAGCCCCCGGCACGTTCGACGTCAGCCTCGGGTACAAGCCCGTGGTCATGACCCGCTACCAGCCGATGGAGCGTAAGTACTGATGACCGCCACCCTCGACGCCACCACCGCCGCGCAGACCGCCGAGATCGGTGCGGTGCCCAGCTTCGACGTCACGCTCAAGATCCGGCGCTACCTCCCCGAGTCGCACGGCGACGAGGCGTACTGGGAGGAGTTCACGGTCACGGCCCACGGCACCGACCGGCTCCTCGACGCGCTGCACAAGATCAAGTGGGACCACGACGGCTCGCTCACGTTCCGACGCTCGTGCGCGCACGGCGTGTGCGGCTCGGACGCGATGCGGATCAACGGCCGCAACCGGCTGGCGTGCAAGGTCCTGCTCAAGGACCTCAACCCCGACAAGCCGATCATCGTCGAGCCGATCAAGGGCCTGCCCGTGATCAAGGACCTCGTGGTCGACATGGAGCCGTTCTTCGCGTCCTACCGCGAGATCATGCCGTTCCTCATCACCGAAGGGAACGCCCCCACCAAGGAGCGCCTGCAGTCGGCGGCACAGCGCGAGCGCTTCGACGACACCACCAAGTGCATCCTGTGCGCGGCGTGCACGTCGTCGTGCCCGGTGTTCTGGACCGACGGGCAGTACTTCGGCCCCGCGGCGATCGTCAACGCGCACCGGTTCATCTTCGACAGCCGCGACGAGGGCGGTGCGCAGCGGCTGGAGATCCTCAACGACAAGGAGGGCGTGTGGCGCTGCCGCACGACCTTCAACTGCACCGAGGCGTGCCCCCGCGGCATCGAGGTCACCAAGGCGATCCAGGAGGTCAAGCGCGCGATGATCACGCGCGCCTTCTGAGCGTCCCCGCCTTCGCAGTCCGGGCCGGCCGGCCCTCCGCGGCGGTTCCGGCCACGAGCGCCGTCCCGCCCGGGGCGGCGCTCGTGCCGTCCCCGGGGACCACCGGGGCCGGCCGTGGCGGGTCGGCCGTCCACGCGGCCGCGAGCAGCACCACGCGGGCCATCACGTTGACCCACACGAGCAGGGTCACCACGACCGTGAACGAGGCGAGCAGCGCGTTGCGGTCGGCCCCGCGGGCGACGACGGCGGTCCCGGCCACGCGGAGCAGGCCCAGCCCTGTGGCCGCGATGAGCGACCCTCCGAGCAGGTCTTTCCAGCGGGGTCGTTGGGCGGCCAGGACCCACACGATCAGCATGAACGTGGCCGCGTCGACCACGAACGCGACGCCGAGGCCCAGCACGCGCACCACCGTCCCCGCGTCCTGCGAGATGCCCGTCAGGGCCAGCAGCCGGTCCGCGGCCGAGGTGACAGCGAGGGTCAGGGCCGCCGCCACGAGCACGGCGAGGGCCATGCCGACGAAACCTGCCAGGTCACGCAGCTTGCCCAGCAGCGCGTTCTGCGGCAGCTTCTGCGCGTCGAACATGGCCCGGACCGCGGCGCGCAGCGAGGACAGCGCCGACGTGGCGCTCACCAGCAGCACGACGCCCGCGACGATCCCCGTCACGCTGAGCGCGGGGCTGAAGCGCAGGTCGTCCGGTCGGAGCAGGCCCTTGCCGTCGCCCGTGTCGATGAGGCCCGGGAGGTTCGACGCCAGCGCGTCCAGCACGTTCTGGCGCAGCGCGCTGTCGCGACCGAGCACCGACAGGAAGGCGCTGTAGCCGATCGTCAGGGCCGCGAAGACCGAGAACAGCGTCGAGTAGGCGATCCCGCCCGTGAGCAGCCCGCCACCGGCGGTGCCGAACCGTGCGTTGGCGCGGGCGGCACGGGTGCCCTCCCACCGGTCGACCAGGGTGGTGACCAGCCGGACCACGGGCTCGACACGCCGCCGCAGACCCGCCACGAGTCCACCGCCGGTGGGGGTTCCGGGGTCGGCGGCCGACGCCTTCGCGTGCGCCTGACCTGCGCCGATCGGAGGTCCGGGCTCGTGGGGGGAGCTCATGGCTCGACCCTAGGAGGCGGGTTCGCGCAGAGCATCCTGAGCAGGGGCGGGACGGCCCGAGGCATCGTCGCCCGAGCCCGTCAGCGGGAAGTCCCGCACCGGACGCCACACCTCGTCGTCGCCGTAGGCGTACGAGTGGATCGCGCTCACCACGAACGACGCCTCGAAGTCGACGAGCCCGTCGAACGCCCGGTCCAGCGCTGCCTCGTCGACCTCGTGCGCGACGGTCACGTGCGGGTGGTAGTAGAACCGCAGCTCCTGCTCGAGCGGACCCGTCCGGATCTCCCGCTCGAGCGCCTCGCAGCTCGCGATCCCGTCCACGACCTGCACGAACACGACCGGCGACACCGGGCGGAACGTCCCCGTCCCACGCAGGTGCACCACGAACGGGCGGTGCCGGGCGGCGATGCCCAGCAGGTGCTCGTCGATCACGGCCTGGTCCTCGGGTCCGACCGCCGTGGGCCCGAGCAGCGTGATGTGCGGCGGTATGAAGGGGGCCGCCGGGTCCCCGAACCGGGCGCGCGCCTCCTGGAGGAGCGAGCCGTACGGCTCGGGGATCGTGACCGCGACGCCGATCCGGTTCTGGCCGGCGTCGCAGTCAGGGAGCCTCATGCCCTGCCTCGCGGCAGCAGCCCCAGACGGTCGTAGATGCGGTCCATCGGGCCCCGCGCCAGGTCACGGGCACGGTGGGCGCCGTCGGCGAGCACGGCGTCGAGCGCGGCCGGGTCCTCGAGGTAGGCGTGCACGCGTTCTTGGAACGGCGTCAGGAAGTCCACGACGACCTCGGCGAGGTCCTTCTTCAGGTCGCCGTAGCCCTTGCCCGCGTAGTCCGCCTCGATGGCCAGCACGTCGCGTCCCGTGAGCGCCGAGTAGATCGTCAGCAGGTTCGCGATGCCGGGCTTGGCCTCGGGGTCGAACCGGATCTCCCGCTCGGCGTCGGTCACCGCCGACCGGATGCGCTTGGCCACGACCTTCGGGTCGTCGAGCAGCTCGATGATGCCGTTGGGGCTCGCCGCGGACTTGCTCATCTTCGCGGTCGGTTCCTGCAGGTCGTAGATCTTGGCCGTGGCCTTGACGATGTGCCCCTCGGGCACCACCGCCGTGCCCGCACCGAACCGGGAGTTGAGCCGCTGCGCCAGGTCGCGCGTGAGCTCGAGGTGCTGGCGCTGGTCCTCGCCCACCGGCACGAGGTCGGTGTCGTACAGCAGGATGTCCGCGGCCATGAGGACCGGGTAGGTGAACAGCCCGACGCTCGTCCCCTCGGCGCCGTACCTGGTCGACTTGTCCTTGAACTGCGTCATGCGGCCGGCCTCGCCGAAGCCGGTCTGGCAGGAGAGGATCCACGCGAGCTCGGCGTGCTCGGGCACGTGCGACTGCACGAACAGGATCGAGCGGGCCGGGTCGACGCCCGCGGCGAGGTACTGCGCGGCCGTGCGGCGCGTCCGCTCGCGGAGCACGGCAGGGTCGGGGTTCACGGTCAGAGCGTGCAGGTCGACCACGCAGTACAGCGCGTCGTGCGTGTCCTGGAGAGCGACCCACTGCGTGAGCGCGCCGAGGTAGTTGCCGAGGTGGAGCGAGTCCGACGTGGGCTGCATGCCCGAGAAGATGCGTGCGCGGTGCGCCGAGGGAGCCATTCGACCAGTCTTTCGTGTCAGCTGTTCAGGGGGAGCAGGACGGCCCGGGGGCGGTCCTGTCAGGTGGCCTCGTCATCGAAGGGAGCGGGCGCACCGGGGGCAGGTTCTGGGGCGGGGGTCGACGCCCGCCAGGAGGTGCCGGCGGCGGCGAGCGGTGCCGCCGAGGCGCGGGACTTCGCGGACGCACCGCTGCCCGTCGGCAGGTCGTCGAGCAGCGCCTCGCGCACGATGCGGCGCGGGTCGTAACGGCGCGGGTCGAGCGCGGCCCAGTCGACGTCCTTGAGGTCGTCGCCCAGCTCGTCGTCGACCCGGGTCTTGGTCTCCTGCACGAAGCTGCGGGCGCGCCGGGCCCACTGGCCCAGCTGCTCGGCGTACTTCGGCAACCGCTCGGGTCCGATCACCAGGACCGCGACGAGCAGCAGCAGGACCAGCTCGCCGCCGTTGATGTCTAGCACCGGGCCAGGCTACCCGTCGTCTCAGGACCCGGAGGACTCGTCGAGCACGACACGGACGTCGCGCTCGTCGGTCCCGCTGCGGACCCGCAGCACCACGGTGTCCCCCGGGGTCTTCGCCCGGATCGCCACGATGAGCTCGTCGGGGTCGGTCACGGGCCGTCCGTCGATCGCCAGGATGACGTCGCCCTTGCGGATCCCGGCCCGGTCGGCCGGTCCGCGCGGGGTCACGGGGCTCGACCCGTTCTGGGTGTCCTTCGCGACCTGCACGCCCTCGCCCGAGTACGTCTGGTCGAGCAGCACCCCGATGATCGGGTACGTCGCGTGGCCCGTCTCGATGAGCTGCTCGGCGGTGCGTCGCGCCTGGTTGGACGGGATCGCGAACCCGAGCCCGATGCTGCCGCCGGTGGACGAGAGCCCGCCCGGCGGCTGCGCGATCGCGGAGTTCACCCCCACGACCTCCCCCGCCGCGTTGACGAGCGGTCCCCCCGAGTTGCCCGGGTTGATCGCGGCGTCGGTCTGGATCGCGTTGATGAACGCGGTGTCCGCGTCGGCCCCCGCCGACACCGGGCGGTTGAGCGCGCTCACGATGCCCGACGTCACGGTGCCCTCGAGTCCCAGAGGGGCACCGATCGCGATGACCGGGTCACCCACGACCACCAGGTCGGAGTCGCCCAGCACGAGCGGGACGAGCCCGGTGCGGTCGACCTTGAGCACCGCCAGGTCGTAGTCCGACGTCTGGCCGACGATCGTCGCGCTCTCCTCGGTGCCGTCCGAGAACAGCACGACGACGGACGTCCCGGCCGCCCCGGCGTCGGCCACGACGTGGTGGTTGGTGAGGACGTAGCCGTCCTGGCGCAGCACCAGGCCCGACCCGGTCGCCGTCCCGCTCGGGCCCGCGACCTGGATCGAGACCACGCTCGGCAGCACGCTCGCGGCGATCCCGGCGACGCTGTCAGGGGCACGGTCCCCCGCACCCGACCCGACCGCCGCGGGCAGCCCCGCGTCGACCAGGTGGTCGTCACGGAACACCCGTCCGCCGATCACGCCGCCCGCCGCACCCGCGACGAGGGCCACGACGACGAGCGAGACGACCCAGCCGAGCCCGAGACCGTGGCCGCGGCGCGGCGCCTCGGTCGGCGGGGTTCCCGGGTCGGTGAGCGGAGGCGGTGGCGGGGGGCCCTGCGACCAGCCCGTCGCGGCACCGGCCGGCGCGTACCCCGGGGCCGTCTGGCCCAGGGACGCGTAGCCGGAGGACGTGTGACCCGAGGAGGGGTAGCCGGGAGGCGCGTAGCCCGGGGCCGCGTCGCCGAAGGACCCGTAGCCGGACGCCGGTTCCGGGTACGGCGCGCGAGCCGGGTACGCGGGAGCAGGAAGCTCCGACGCCGTCGGGGCGGCGACGCGCGACCCCCCGGCCGAGGGCGCGGCGAACGGGTTGACGGGCGGCTCGGGAGCTCGCTGCTCGGGGCCGACCTGCGGCTCGGGCATCGTCATGACTGTCGGAGCGCTTGCGTCACGGTGTCCCATCCTCGGGTCATGCGGGCACTGAGGCCGTCGTCGAAGCTGCCGCCCGGGAACTCGGTGACGACGGCCTGCACAGCCAGCGAGTCGGACGCGGCGACGACCTCGACGACGAGGTCGCCCGACTGCCACGCCACGTGCCACGGCTGCTCGGAGAGCACGTACGTCCTCCGGTCGCCCGACACGACCTGCGCGACCCCGGCCAGGGCCGCGGTGTCGAGCCGACCGGGCTGCTCGGTCACGACCGCGCTGGCTCCGGGCCCCGCGAGGTCGACCTCGATGCGCGAGCCGTGCTCGCTGGTGCGCACGCCGGTCACGACCCACCCGTCGGGCAGACCCTCGGGGCAGTGCCACCCCGCGGCGCGCAGGCGGTCGAGGACGTCCTCGACGGTCCCCGCGGTCATCTCGCCGGCGGAGCCGGCTCCGGCATCGGCCTGCGAGGCGTCCGGGAGTGCGGCGACGAGGTCCACGGTGCTGGTCACGCGCGCCGGCGCGGTGGCCACGGGATCGGTGTGGCCCAGGAGGACGAGGGCCTGCGCGGGGTGGCTCGAGGGCAGCACGGCGGGCCGCTCCCCCAGCACGAAGAGCCCGCAGGCCGCGACGCCGAGCCCCGCGACCACGGCTCCCACGACCCGCACGGGGTGCGCGCGCCGGTCGACGTCACCCGTGAGGGCACCCGGGGCCGCGTACGCCGCTGCGCGGGCACGGGCTGCGGGGGCACCGCTCGGGGACACGAACGGGTCGCGGTGCGACGGCCGCGGCTCGGCCGGCGCCTCGCTCGCGAGCGACAGCAGCCGGGCCGTGAGGTCGGCGGTCGGCGCGACGTCCTGCGCACAGCTCAGGGCGCGGTGGGCCTGGCGTGCCGCGGCCAGCTCGGCCGCGCACCCGGGGCACACGGCCACGTGGGCCAGCGCACGCTCGGTGGCCCCCGGCGGGAGCTGTCCGTCGACCAGTGCGCTGATGCGCGTGCCCAGGTGCGTCATCGGGCACCGACCTGCTCGCCGGGAACCGAGGAGTCCAGCACCGAGGCGTCGAGCACCGGGACGTCGAGGCCGGGGCCCTCCACGTCGGGTGCGTCGGGGTCCGGGGCGCCGTGCCGCACGGGCGCGCGGTGCTCGAGGGCCACGCGCAACCGAGCCCGCGCCCGGTGGATGCGCGACCGCACGGTGCCGAGCTTGATGCCGAGCGTGACGGCGATCTCCTCGTACGAGAGGCCCTCGATGTCGCACAGCACGACCGCGGCCCGGTAGTCGGGCGGCAGGTCGTCGAGCGCGTGCTGCACGTCGTGGTCGAGGTTGCCGTGCTCGAACGCCCGCTCGGGCGAGTGCTGCACCTCGTCGGGGTACCGGTCCGCGTCCTCGCCCATCGCGTCCATCCGGATGCGCTGCTTGCGTCGCACCTGGTCGAGGAACAGGTTGGTCGTGATGCGGTGCAGCCACCCCTCGAACGTGCCCGGGGTGTAGGTCGACAGCGAGCGGAAGACGCGGACGAACACCTCCTGGGTGAGGTCCTCGGCGTCGTGCTGGTTGCCCGTCAGGCGGTACGCGAGCCGGTACACGCGGGTCGAGTGCTCGCGGACGATCTGCTCCCACGACGGCGCCTGCCACGGCTGCTCGGTCGTCGGGCTGGTCATCCGCGTCCTCTCGCTCGTCCCTGTCGGACGGTCACCCTCCCAGTCTCCCAGGCAGGAGGCGAAATCATCGAACCGGGAACGGGTCCGTCGCAACACACTTCGCAGAGGGCGAACGGATCGGGCGGTCGCGCCTCGTCCACGACACCGGGCGGCGGGCTCATCGGCACCGCGCGTCCCCGGGTGCGTCCCACCCGTCCCCGCGGCGCGGGACTACGCTGGCGACCGTCCGTCACGCGTCACGTATCAGCCCAGGAGGCCACCATCTCGAGCGACAAGGCCCAGAGCTGGGTGTACTCCGAGGCCTACCTGGCAGAGGACGAGACCCTGCTGCGGGCGCGTGAGCGCGCCGGACAGCTCGGCTGCACGCCCGTGCTGCCGGGTTCGGGCGCCGTGCTCGGCGTGCTGGCCGCAGCGGCCCAGGCGCGCGCGGTCGTCGAGATCGGCACCGGCGCGGGCGTGAGCTCGCTCTACCTGCTGCGCGGCATGCCCGAGGACGGCGTGCTGACCACGATCGACGTCGAGGTCGAGCACCAGCGCGCCGCGAAGGACGCCTTCGCCGAGGAGGGGCTGCGCACCACGCGCACCCGCACCATCTCGGGACGCGCGCTCGACGTGCTCCCCCGCCTGACCGACGGCGGGTACGACCTGGTGTTCGTCGACGCCGACAAGGAGAGCTACCCCGCGTACGTCGAGCAGGCCCTGCGGCTGCTTCGTCCCGGCGGGGTGCTCGCGATCGACAACGCCCTCTGGCACGACCGCGTGGCCGACCCGGCGCGCCGCGACGAGGTCACGACGATCATCCGTGAGGTCGGCCGCTCGGTGCGCGAGGACGCCCGCCTGCTGCCCGCGATGATCCCCACGGGAGACGGGCTGCTCACCGCCGTCAAGCGGTGGTCCGCGTGACCCTGAACGGTCAGCGCAGCGCGGCCAGGTAGCGCAGCAGGAGCCGCGCGCCGTACCCCGTGGCACCCTCGGTGACCTCGTGCCGGTCGGCTGCGGCACGGGCCGGGCCCGCGATGTCGAGGTGCACCCACGCCCGGTCGCCCACGAACTCGCGCAGGAACAGGGCTGCGGTGATGGAGCCGCCGCCGAACTCCTTGCCGTCGAGCGGCACGTGCCGCAGGTCGGCGACGTGCGAGCGGACCGCGCCGACGTACTCCTCGACGAGCGGCATGTGCCACACGGGCTCGCCCGACTCCTGGGCGGCGGCCTCGAACGCGCTCACCAGGCGGGGGTCGGCCGAGTACAGGGCGGCGTGCTGACGTCCCAGGCCGAGGCTCGCGGCCCCGGTCAGCGTCGCGACGTCGACGAGGACGTCGGGGTCGAGCGTGGCGTCGGCCCAGGCGAGAGCGTCCGCGAGCACGATCCGCCCCTCGGCGTCGGTGTTCGCGATCTCGACCGTGCGGCCCCCGTAGAGCCGCAGCACGTCGCCGGGCCGGTACGACGCGGCGCCGACGTGGTTCTCCGCGAGAGGCAGCACGGCGGTCACCCGGTGCGGACTGCCGGCCGCAGCGGCGCCGAGCACGGTGGCGAGCGCGACGGCAGCGCCGGCCATGTCGGTCTTCATGGGGACCATGGCCTCGCGCGGCTTGATCGACAGGCCACCCGTGTCGTAGGTGATGCCCTTGCCCACGACGACGACGTGGCGCCGGCCGTGGGCGGGCTCGTCGCCCTCTGGCACGTACTCGAGCGTGACGAGGCGCGGCGCGGACGCCGATCCTGCGCCGACCGCGAGGATGCCGCCGAAGCCCTCGGCCGCGAGCTCACGTGGTCCGCGGACCGTCACCGTGAGACCCGCCTGCTCACCCAGGCGCCGGGCCTGGGCAGCGAGCCACTCAGGGTTCTTGGTGCTCGACGGGGTGTTCGCGAGGTCGCGCACGAGCCAGGTCGCGGCGGCCTCGCGCTCGGCCTCGGCGAGCGCGGCGGTGATCCGGGCGCCGTGGCGTCCGAGCAGCACGAGCTCGCGCGCCGGACGGTCACGCCGCGCGGTCGCCTCGTCGCGGGGTGCGGCGGCGCTGGTCGGGGTCGTGTAGGAGGCGAGGAGGTAGCCCTCGACGAGGGCCCGCACCGCGGCGGGCGCGCCCGGGCCGCCCTCGGACCCGACCGACGTGACGACACGGTCGAGACCACGGGTGGCCCGCGCGAGCGCGGCACCGGCGCGACGCAGGTCCGCCGGGGTGCCCGCCCCGACACCGACGAGCACGAGCCGCACGGGCAGCGCCGACCAGGCGAACGCGTCGGCGTCGCCGCGCCCCGAGGGGCGGGGCAGCTGGAGCGTCCACACCTCGCCGGGCGCGCCCGTGAGACCCGCACGTCCGGCGAGCTCGCCGAGGTCGATCCCGTAGCGCGCCGCGGCGTCGGCGGTGCCGACCCGGGGCTGGGGATCGCTCTCGTCCGGCGCTGCCGGTGCGACCGGGACCGCCAGCGCCTCGACCCGGGGGTCGGCCAGCAGCTCGGTGCTCGCGACCGACCCGGTCGCGAGCACCACGGTGGGTGGTGTCCGGTTCCCGCGCTCGTCGCCGCGGGTGGCTCCTCGTCGGGTCAACGTCAGCTGACGACGGAGGTCAGGGCTTCACCCAGCTCCTGGGCCTCGGTCGCGTTGAGCTCGACCACCAGCCGTCCACCACCTTCGAGCGGTACGCGCATCACGATGCCACGACCCTCCTTGGTCACCTCGAGCGGGCCGTCACCAGTCCTCGGCTTCATCGCGGCCATGCGGGGCTCTCCTTCGCGTCGTACCTGACCGACCGCACGTCGTCGTGCGTGTGCCGTGGCACGCGCCGCTGCCGAGCTGCGGGGCCGGATGTCCTCGACCATTCTAGGTCACGCGGCGACGCGCACGGGCTGGTCAGCGCGCCGGCTCTTCGCGGAGGCGTCACGGCGGCCATCCGGTGGGGGGTGTCAGCCGCCACATGGCGTACACCCAGACCACCTGCAGCCCGAGCATGAGCACCACCACGGCGGCCGTCCAGGCGCGCCTGGCGACCGTCGGGCGGCGCACGAGCCCCGCCGTGACCGCACCCAGCGGGAACGCGAGGATGAGGAACCGCGCCAGGCTCGAGCCCGGCTCGACGGCGGCCGTGAGGTACAGCAGGTACGCGGCGGACCACACGTGCAGCTCGTTGCCCAGCCGCCACGCGGCGGGGACCAGCAGGCTCGCCAGCACGAGCCCGAAGCCCGCCGCCAGCACCCACGGCGCCCGGTCGCCGAACCAGAACTGCGACACGTAGCCCCACGGCTCGAACGGCACGATCTCCCGCACGCCGCGCCACGCACCCTGCGTCTGCAGGTAGCCGTCGCGCTCGCCGGTGACCCAGCCGCAGATCAGGGGCCATGCGACCCCCGAGACGGCCGCGGTGGCACCCAGCACCCCGAGCCCCGCCAGGTCCCGCGCACCGAGCGGATCGCCGCCGCGACGGCTCGATCGCCACCGCACGATCGCGTGCACCACGACGACCACGGCCATCGGCAGCGCGACCGCCCGGGTGAAGCCGAGAGCCAGGACCGCGACCGCGGCGAGCAGGTAGCGGCGCTCGACCACGAGCAGCAGCGCCACCGCGACGAGCAGCAGCGCGAGGGACTCGGTGTAGGCCACCTGCAGCACCACCGCCGTGGGGAACACGGCCAGGAGCGTCACCGTCGCGAGCGGCAGACCCGGGCGGGCCGCGACCGCACGCGGTGCGCCGTGCTCGACCAGCCGACGCACCACCACGGCCGCCGCGGCGCCGAGCGCGAGGGCCACGAGCGGCGCCACGACGTACCACTCGCCGCGTGTGACGACCATCACCCCGCGCACCATCGTCGGGAAGAGCGGGAAGAAGGCCCACGGGTTCTGCTGGACCAGCCCGTCCGCGCCGCGCGGCAGCACGGCGGGGTACCCCTGCTCGGCGATCTGGCGGTACCAGCCCGCGTCCCACATGAGCCCCGTGAACTGCAGGTACGACGGCCGGGCGCCGGTCCAGTAGTTCTCGACCTGCCGCTGGGCCACGAGCACGAGCACGACGGCGCTGAAGGCGCGGGCCAGCAGGTAGATGCCCAGGGCCTGGGCCCAGCCGGGCCACCGCCGCGGGTCGGCGGGCAGCGGGCGCTGCGCTACGCGTCCGGGCCCGGCGGCCGCCGCGGGCTCGGGGTGGTCGACGTCGTCGGTCGCGGTCGTGCGCGCGCTCATGCCAGACCCCGGACGGCGCGGGCCGGGGCCAGGTCGCCGCGGATCGCCGCGACCATGTCGAGCGTGCGACGGGTGGCCAGCACGTCGTGCGCGCGGAACACCCGGGCGCCGAGCCACGCCGCGACCGACGTGGCGGCGAGCGTGCCCTCGAGGCGGTCCTCGACGGGCAGGCCGAGCGTCTCGCCCACGAAGTCCTTGCGGGAGAACGCCATGAGCGTCGGGAACCCGAGCGCCACGACCGCCTCGGTGCGCCGCACCAGGTGCAGCGAGTGCCACGTGTTCTTGCCGAAGTCGTGGGTGGGGTCGACGAGCACCGACGCCGGGTCGATGCCCAGGGTCACGGCGCGCTCGGCCGCCCGGCGCAGCGTGCTCACCACGTCGTCGACCACGCCGTCGAGCGGGTCGAGCCCGGGACGCGCCGGGTAGGCCACCCGCAACGGGTCGGTGCGGGGCCGCGAGCCACCCGTGTGCGAGCACACGACACCCAGACCGTGCTCGGCCGCGACCTCCATGAGCCCCGGGTCGTGACCCGCCCACGTGTCGTTGAGCAGGTCCGCCCCGGCCCTCGCCGCGGCCCGGCCGACCTCGGCCCGCCACGTGTCGACGCTCACGAGCAGGTCGGGGTGGCGTGAACGCACCCGCTCCACGAGCGGCACGACCCGTTCGATCTCCTCGGCCACCTCGACCCTCGGGCCGCGCCCCGCGCGCACGCCGCCGAGGTCGACGATCTCGGCGCCCTCCTCGACGGCACGCGCGACCGCCGCGTCGGCACCGGCCGCGTCGTGGCGTGCCGCGGGGTAGAACGAGTCGGGCGTGCGGTTGACCACGGCCATCACGAGCGGCCGGTCGGGGCCGAACGTGCGCCCGCGCAGGCGCAGGTCGGCCGCGGGCGCGGGAGCCCACGGCGACGCCGTGGACGTCGTCACGGGACCGAGCTCTCGGCCGCCTGCTGCTCCGCCCAGGTCGCCTGCTCGACCGCGGCCAGCTCGGCCGCCCGCAGCTCGGCCCCGCGCTCGCACACGATGCGCACGGCCTCCTCGGCGTCGTCGACCACGTTCAGCAGGTCCAGGTCGACCGCCGAGATGGTGCCCCGCTCGAGCACCGGGCCGCGCAGCCAGTCGAGCAGCCCCGACCAGTAGGAGCGTCCGACCAGCACGATCGGGAACTCGGTGACCTTGTGGGTCTGGACCAGCGTCAACGCCTCGAACAGCTCGTCGAACGTGCCGAAGCCGCCCGGCAGGACCACGAAGCCCTCGGCGTACTTGACGAACATCGTCTTGCGGGCGAAGAAGTACCGGAAGTTGACCCCGAGGTCGACCCACTGGTTCATGCCCTGCTCGAACGGCAGCTCGATCCCGAGCCCCACCGACAGCCCGCCGGCCTCGCTCGCCCCCTTGTTCGCGGCCTCCATGACGCCCGGGCCGCCGCCCGTGATGACCGCGTACCCGGCCTCGGCGAGCCCCCGGCCGACGGCCTCGCCGAGCACGTAGTCGGGAGAGCCCGGCGGGATCCGGGCCGAGCCGAACACGCTCACGGCGGGCCCGACCTCCGCGAGCGCACCGAACCCCTCGACGAACTCGCTCTGGATGCGCATCACCCGCCACGGGTCGCCGTGCAGCCAGCCCGCACCGTCGGCCCCGGAGAGCAGACGCTGGTCGGACGTGGTCGAGGGGATCTGGTCGCGGCGCAGGAGGACGGGGCCCTTGCGGTAGCCGTCACCGTTCGAGCGGCCTCGGTCGTGGCTCTTCATGCGTCCGACTCTAGGAGGTGCACCCGCCGCACGGGCACCCCCTGACGGGGTCCGCCGCGTCAGCCGAGCCAGGCACCCAGCGCGTCGTGGCACACCTGGAGCTGCCACACGGGGCACCGCTCGTCGTCCTTGTGCGCGAGCACCGGGTCACCGGGGCCGAAGTTCACCGCGGGCACGCCCAGCGCCGAGAACCGCGCCACGTCGGTCCACCCCAGCTTGGGCGCCGGCTGACCACCGGTCTCGGCGAGCACAGCGGCCACGAAGTCTGCCGCCGTCGGGTCGTTCAGGCCGGGCCGCGCTCCCTCGGCGCCGTCCGTGACCCGCACGTCGTAGCCGGCGAACAGCTCGCGGACGTGAGCCTCGGCGTCCGCGAGCGAACGCGACGGTGCGAAGCGGTAGTTGACGGTGACCACGCACTCGTCGGGCACCACGTTGGTCGCGATGCCGCCGCGGATCCCCACGGCGTTGAGCCCTTCGCGGTACTCGAGCCCGTCGACCTCGACGGTCGCCGGCTGGTACGCCTCGAGCCGTCGCAGCACCTCACCCGTCGCGTGGATCGCGTTGCGGCCCGTCCAGGACCGGGCCGAGTGCGCCGCGACGCCGGGGACCCGCACCTCGACCCGCAGCGTCCCGTTGCAGCCCCCCTCGATCCCCGCCGACGTGGGCTCGCACAGCACGGCGAAGTCGGCCTCGAGCCACTCCGGGTGGTGGCGCACCACCCGGCCCAGCCCGTTGAGCGACGCGTCGACCTCCTCGTGGTCGTAGAAGACCCATGTGATGTCGCGCGAGGGATCGGCCAGGCGTGCGGCGAGGGCGAGCTGCACCGCGACGCCGCCCTTCATGTCGACGGTCCCCCGCCCCCACAGGTCGGCCTGGGCCCCCTCGCCCACCAGCCGGGTGGGCAGGTTGGCCGCGACGGGCACGGTGTCGATGTGGCCGGCCACGACCACGCGCACGGCACGCCCGAGCCGGGTGCGTGCGACCACGGTGTCGCCGTCGCGCAGCACCTCGAGGTGCGGCACGTCGGCCAACGCGCGCTCGATCGCGTCAGCCAGCGGGCCCTCCTGGCCGCTCGGCGAGGCCGCGTCGCACAGCGCACGCGTCAGCGTCACGAGGTCGGCGCCCAGGTCGAGCGGCAGCACGACGCCCGGCAGGGGCGCCGCGACCTGAACGGACGGGGGCGGGGTGGCGGGGTTCGCGGGCTCGGTCACACCACGACCCTACCGACGCTCCGTCTAGGCTGGAGAGATGAGCACGCGTACCGCCTGGGGGTTCGGCCTCGCCACAGTGACCGACGACGGGACGACGCTCGACGTCTGGTACCCGGCACCTGCCCTCGGGCCGGTCGACGAGGACGCGGTGGCGTCCGCCGACCTGGTCGCCGCCCAGCGGGTCGACCCCGCGCGCGGGGTGCGGACCGAGGTGGTGCGCACGGTCGTCGACCTGGACGTGCCGCCCGCCGATACCGCGGACGCCTACCTGCGTCTGCACCTGCTCTCGCACCGCCTGGTGCACCCGCACGGGCAGAACCTCGACGGCATCTTCGCTGTGCTCCCGAACGTCGTGTGGACCGACCGCGGACCGTGCTCGCCCGAGGGCTTCGAGGCCACCCGCATCCGCCTGCGGCTCGCGCACGGCGGCCCCGTGTCCGTCATCGGCGTCGACAAGTTCCCCCGCATGGTCGACTACGTGCTCCCCTCGGGCGTCCGCATCGCCGACGCCGACCGCGTCCGGCTCGGCGCCTACCTGGCCCCCGGGACGACAGTCATGCACGAGGGCTTCGTGAACTTCAACGCCGGCACGCTCGGCACCTCGATGGTCGAGGGCCGCATCTCCTCGGGCGTGACGGTCGGCGACGGCAGCGACATCGGCGGCGGCGCCTCGATCATGGGCACGCTCTCGGGCGGCGGTCGCGAGGTCGTCTCGATCGGGCGGCGCACGCTGCTCGGTGCCAACGCCGGTCTCGGCATCCCGCTCGGCGACGACTGCGTGGTCGAGGCCGGGCTGTACCTCACGGCGGGCACCAAGGTCGTGCTGGTGCGCGGAGCGGACGACGACTCCCAGGTGGTCAAGGCCCGCGAGCTCGCGGGGGCCGACAACGTCCTGTTCCGTCGCAACTCGCTCACCGGAGCCGTCGAGGCCGTCGCCCGCTCCGGTGCAGGCGTCAAGCTCAACACCGCGCTGCACGCCAACTGACGCATGGGTCGACGACGGCGTCGCAGCGTGTGGCAGCGCCTCGTCCGGGGCGGCATCGGCACGCTGCTGGTCGTCGCGCTGCTCGTGGCGGCCGTCGCCGTCGTGGTGGCCGTCCTGACCCGCACCGCACCGTCACCGCCCGCCGCCGAGAGATGCGCGGTGACGGTCGACGGCTCCACCTGGGTCATGAGCCCTGACCAGGCGCAGAACGCCGCGCTGCTCTCGGCCACGGCCGTCCGTCGGGGGCTGCCGGCCCGGGCCGTGACGATCGCGATCGCGACGGCCCTGCAGGAGTCCAAGCTCGTCAACATCGACTACGGCGACCGCGACTCGGTGGGGCTCTTCCAGCAGCGCCCGTCGCAGGACTGGGGCACCGTCGAGCAGATCCTGGACCCCGTCTACGCAACCAACGCGTTCTACGACGAGCTCGTCGAGGTCGCGGGCTACGAGCAGCTGCCGATCACCGAGGCCGCCCAGGCCGTGCAGCGTTCGGGCTTCCCCGACGCGTACGCCCAGCACGAGGGTCGGGCCCGCGCGTGGGCCTCGGCGCTGACCGGCTTCTCGCCCGGGACGCTCACGTGCGCGCTGCACGAGCCCACCGCAGCCGGCACGGCCGACGCGTTCACGGCCCGTGTCGAGCGCGACTACGGCACGCTGCCCGTCACGGTCTCGGCGGGCGACGACGGCTCGACGACGCTGGTGGTCGACGCAGGCTCGCTCGCCCACGGCGACGCCGACCAGGTGTCGCGGTGCGCGTGGGCCTTCGCCCAGTGGTCGGTGGCCGTGGCCGCCGAGCAGCAGGTCACGCAGGTCGCGACGGACGCCGAGACGTGGACCCGCTCGGCCGGCACGTGGGTCCCCTCGAGCCGCGAGCTGCCCGCCGGCGAGGTCAGGGTGACGCTCGCCGGCGGCTGAGACCCGCAGCGGTCAGCGCGCCTCGGCCGGGACGTAGTCGCGGGCCACGGAACCGGTGTAGATCTGCCGCGGACGGCCGATCTTGGTCTGCGGGTCGTTCATCATCTCGCGCCACTGCGCGATCCAGCCCGGCATGCGCCCGAGCGCGAACAGCGGCGTGAACATCGACTCCGAGAAGCCCATCGCCTTGTAGATGAGACCCGTGTAGAAGTCGACGTTCGGGTAGAGCTTGCGCGAGATGAAGTAGTCGTCGCTCAGCGCGATCTCCTCGAGCCGCCGGGCGATGTCGAGCAGCTCGTCGTTCTTGCCGAGGGCGGCGAGCACAGCGTCGGCGCTCTGCTTGACGATCGCCGCGCGCGGGTCGTAGTTCTTGTAGACCCGGTGGCCGAAGCCCATGAGGCGGACGCCGTCCTCCTTGTTCTTCACCCGGGTCATGAAGTCGGTCGCGTCGCCGCCGTTGTCCCGGATCTCGCCCAGCATCTTGAGCACGGCCTCGTTCGCGCCGCCGTGCAGCGGACCGGACAGCGCGTTGATGCCCGCGGCGATCGAGGCGTACAGGTTCGCGTGGCTCGACCCCACGATGCGCACGGTCGACGTCGAGCAGTTCTGCTCGTGGTCGGCGTGCAGGATGAGCAGCGTGTCGAGCGCGCTGACGACCGCCGGGTCGGGCTCGTACTGCTGGTACGGCACAGCGAAGGTCATGCGCAGGAAGTCCTCGACGTAGCCGCGCGAGTAGTCGGGGTACAGCAGCGGCTCTCCGTGCGAGGTCCGGTGCAGGTATGACGTGATGGTGCGCGACTTCGCGAGGATCAGCACCGTCGCGAGCTCGACCGTCTCGGGGTCGAACGGGTCGAGGCTCTCGGGGTAGAACGTCGCGAGCGCGTTGACCGCCGATGCCATGACCGCCATCGGGTGCGCGTTGCGCGGGAACGTCCCCATGAACGTGCGGAAGTCCTCGTGGACGAGCGTGTGGCGGTTGACCCGCTCGACGAACGCATCGAGCTCGGTAGGCGTCGGCAGCTCGCCGTGCACCAGCAGGTACGCGACCTCGAGGAACGAGGACTTCTCCGCGAGCTGCTCGATCGGGTAGCCGCGGTAGCGCAGGATCCCCGCGTCGCCGTCGATGTAGGTGACCTGCGACTCGCACGACGCCGTGTTCATGAAGCCCGGGTCGAGGGTCACGAGCCCGGTGTCGCGCAGCAGCGACGAGACCACGATGCCGTCGTTGCCGTCGGTCGCTGGGACAAGGGGGAGCGTGTGCGTCTCGCCGTCCACGGTGAGCTGGACAGGAGCGGTACCGGCATCGGGCATGGTGTTCCTTCCTTCGACGACGGGTGGTGCCTGGAGGGCGCACCACGGGTCGTCGGTGCTCGCGGCCGGCTACGCCGACTGTTCGACCGTCATTGGCCAGCCATGACGGTACCTTTGCCTCCCGCAGGATGACCAATCTCAGCGGGTATTTGGTCCCAGGTGTGACCACCGTCACAACCGGGCCCGGTCGGAGCCCTGAACGGTCCACCCGCCCCCGGACGGAGCGGGACGGACCGGGAGGAAGCCGTCAGCGGCCCAGCAGGCGCCGGGCGGCCTCCGCGACCTGCGCGTCGGACGCCGTGAGCGCGACGCGCACGTGACCGGCGGCAGCCGGGCCGTAGAACGCACCCGGAGCCACCAGGATGCCACGCGCCGCGAACGCCGCGACCGTGGCCCACGAGTCCTGCGGCGGACCCGCCGGGCGCGTCCACAGGTACAGGCCGGCGTGCGAACCGTCCACGACGTACCCGGCTCCCTCGAGGGCGTCGCGCAGCACGGCACGGCGGGCCCGGTAACGCTCACGCTGCTCGGACACGTGCGCGTCGTCCCGCAGCGCGGCGGTCGTCGCGGCCTGCACCGGGGCCGGCACGATCATCCCGGCGTGCTTGCGGATCTCGAGCAGACGGCCCACGAGCGGGCCGTCCCCCGCGACGAACGCCGCCCGGTAGCCCGCGAGGTTGGACTGCTTCGACAGCGAGTACACCGCGAGCAGCCCCGCGAGGTCACCGCCCGTGACACGCGGGTCGAGCACGCTCGGCACTCCCTGCGAGGCCCACGGCTCGTCCCACGCCAGCTCGGCGTAGCACTCGTCCGAGGCGACCACGACCGGGCGACCCGTCCGGGCCTGCGCAGCGCGGGCCGCGACGACCACCGCCCGCAGCTGCTCGACGCCCAGCACGCGCCCGTCGGGGTTGCCGGGAGAGTTCAGCCACACGAGGCGGACGTCGTCCGCGCCCGGGGTCCCGGGCGCGAGCCGCGCGACCACGTCGTCGGCTGCGACCGGCGTCGCGCCCGCGAGGCGCGCCCCGACGTCGTACGTGGGGTAGGCGGTCGCCGGGTGCAGCACCACGTCGCCCGCACCGAGACCCAGCAGCGACGGGAGCCACGCGACGAGCTCCTTCGAGCCCAGCGTCGGCAGCACCGCGGCGGGGTCGAGCCCCGGTACGCCGCGGCGCCGCGCGAACCAGTCGACGACGGCGGACCGGAGCGCGAGCGTCCCGTGCGTCGTGGGGTAGCCCGGCGCGTCGGACGCCGCGGCGATCGCGTCACGCACCACCTGCGGCGTCGGGTCCACGGGCGTGCCGACCGAGAGGTCGACGATGCCACCGGGGTGCGCGCGCGCGGAGTCGGCGAACGGGGCGAGGGTGTCCCACGGGAAGTCCGGCAGCGCGCCGGAGAGCAGACCCATCCGCCGGGTCAGTCGGTGTGCACCTGGAGGGGCAGCGTCGCGATGATCGGGTGGTCCTTGTCGATCTCACCCATCTTCGCGGCACCGCCGGGCGAACCCAGGTCGTCGAAGAACTCGACGTTCGCCTTGTAGTACTCGGACCACTGCTCGGGGACGTCGTCCTCGTAGTAGATGGCCTCGACCGGGCACACCGGCTCGCAGGCGCCGCAGTCCACGCACTCGTCGGGGTGGATGTACAGCGACCGCTTGCCCTCGTAGATGCAGTCCACGGGACACTCTTCGATGCACGCCTTGTCCTTGACATCGACGCAAGGCTGGGCGATCACATACGTCACGGCTGTCCTCCACGGACGGGGCAGGGTCGACGGGGCGGGGCTTGTCACGCGGTCGGACGACGCCCTGCGCGTCGTCCGACCTAGTATCCCCCAGGTGAGCATCCACACGAAGCGACGTCCGCCACGTGAGGGCGGCGCATGAGCCCCCACCGCACGTCCGACACCCCGCCTGCGTGGCGGGCGTGGACGCCCGGCGTGCGTGTCGTGGTGCGGCGCCGGCTGCCCGAGGGCGCCGGTCACCTCTACACCGACGTGCTGGGCGACCTCGTGGCCGTCGACGACACCGGCGTCGACGTGAGCACGCGGCACGGCACGGTCCACGTCCCGGCAGACGAGATCACGCTGACGAAGGTCGTCCCGCCCGCGCCGCCGAGACGCCCGCGCTGACCGTCCGGGCCTGTCAGCCGCCCTCGGTCACCGCGGGGGCGGCGCCGCACACGACCTTGTTCTGCGCGCGGTAGGTGGTCGACTGCGTCTGCGAGTCCTTGAGCGCGCCGTCCAGGAAGACCTTGCGGGTCACAGCGATCGTGAACCCGGGGTTGCCCGCGGACTGCGCCTCGCACGTGGGCGACTGCGAGTAGGTCGTCGACGTCGGCTTGACGTTCGTGTGGGCGCCCTCGGACACCTCGACCGTCCAGTACGGCGTGCTCCACACCCGGACGTACACCCGACCGCCCGCGACCCACGACTGCAGCAGGGCCGCGTACGGCGTGTTGTTCTCCCACCGCATGTCGAACGTCGGCGTGAACAGCGTCGCCTCACGACCCGCCGGGTAGCGCGAGATCCACTCCGAGTGCGGGTGGTGCTCGACGTCCACGTACCCCGCGAGGAAGCCCGCGTTGTAGAGCGTCGTCGCCATCTGCGACAGCCCGCCACCCATCCCGTCGGTGTGCTCGCCGTTCTTGATCACGCCGGCGTCGATGTACCCGCCCGCGGCCGTGACCGGGCCGACCGTGTCGGCGAGGCTGAACGTCTCCCCCGGCTTCACGACCGTCCCGTTGACGCGCGAGGCGCCGAGCGTGATGTTCCGGGTACGGCGCGGCTCGCTCGTGAGGGGCGTCGAGAACTCGACCACGACCTCCTTGACGCCGAGCGCCTCGAGCTCGGCCGTCGACTGCTCCGGGTCGCTCTCGACGAGCTCGACCGACGCGGTCCGCACGTCGGCCACGGCGGCCGCCGACACCGCCTGCGCGAGGGTCGTCGGGTCCAGCGTCGTGCCCGGCTCCCCCGGGACCACCACGGGCGCGTCGTTCTGGAACTCGAAGTGCGCGTCCGCCGACTCCGTCAGCAGGTCCGTGGTGCGGGCCAGCACCTCCCCGACGAGCGCCACGCCGTCCATCTGCAGCTCGAGCTCGGATCCGTTCGCCGTGAAGCTCGACACCGACGCGAGCGTCGCCGCCGGAAGCTCCACGAGCTGGTCCTCCACCTGCAGCGACACCGACGACGCCACGACGCGACGCGCGGTCACCATGGCCGCGTCGGTCGCCTCCTGGGTGATGGCCGGCTCGACCGCCGTGGTCGGCAGCTCGAGCGGACGCTCGGCGGTGAGCCACTCGTCGACGAGCAGGTCGGTCGCTGCCGGCACATCGAGCGCGGCCCCGTCCTCGGCCGCCGTCGCGGCCGGCTGACCGTCCACGTACACGATCGCGCCGTCGACCGGCTCGACCAGGAGCGCGTCCGCCAGACCCTCGACCGCGGTGTCCAGCGCCGCCTCGTCGACCTCCGTGACGGGCGGCTGCTCCCCGACGCCGAACAGGTGCTGCCAGAGCCGCGCGGGGCTCAGGTCGACGCCCGTGAGCGAGTCGACGGTGCCGGGCACGTCGAGGGTCAGGCCCGCGGCCGCCGGGTCGAGCGTCGTCGAGTCCTCGCCGGTGGTCACAGTGAAAACCTCGGTCGACGCCGCGGCCAGGCCGTCCTCGAGCGCGGCCTCGGCGGCGTCCCGGTCCAGGCCGCCGACCTCGACACCCGCGACCGTCGCGCCCCGCGGAACCCTGTTCCCCAGCGCGTAGCTCGCGCCGACGTAGACGCCGGCCAGCACGACCAGGACCAGACCGATCGTAAGCAGCACGCGGGGCCACCGGCGCCGCGCGTCACCCTCGGCGAAGTCGTCGAGCGGTGAGCCCGGCTTCTGCCCGGCACCGCCCGACGAGCTGTCCGTCGCCTCGGGAACGGGGCTCGACGTGGCCGATCCCTGCACCGTGCTCCACGCGGTGGGGGCAGGCGGAGCGGGCGTGGTCGGCGCAGGCGTGGTCGGCGCAGGCGTGGTCGGCGCAGGCGTGGTCGGCGCAGGCGTGACCGGCCCAGGCGTGATCGGCGCGGAGCCACGGGGCACGCCCGCAGGGGCGGCCGCGGCCGCCGGCGGGGCGATCACCTCGGTCGGGGCGATCACCTCGGTCGGAGCGATCGCCTCGGCCGGGGCGATCACCTCGGCCGGGCGGAACGGGCGGAAGACCGCCGGAGCGGCAGCGGCAGCAGGAGCGACCGGCTCGGCCGCCGGACGCTGCGGCTCGGTCACTGCAGCCGACCCGACGACCTGCGGCTCGGGCTGCTCGTCGACCTCAGGCTCCTCGTCGACCTCAGGCTCCTCGTCGACCCCAGGCTCGGCGGCCGATGCGTCGTCCGTGGTCACCGGCGCAGGATCGTCGTGGACGGGTTCGTCGTGGACGGGTTCGTCGTCGACGGGCTCGTCGTCGGGCGAGGCGCCCGGGGCCGCGGCGGTGCCACGCACCGCCGAGCCGGAGGCTATGGCGCCGTCCTCGTCAGAAGGCTCGGCCTCAGAAGGCTCGGCCTCAGAAGGCTCAGTCTCAGAAGGGTCGGTCTCAGCCACCTCGGTCTCGTCCACCGCGGGCGCGTCGCCGTCCTCGACGGCGGAGCCACTAGAAGCGTCGACGGGGGTCGCGTCAGCAGGCGGGGTCGCGGCGTCGAGGTTAGTGTTGTCGTCCACGGGACCGTGGGCGACCTCGGTCGCGTCCTCGTCGCGCTGCGTGCTGCTGGCCATCGATGACTCCCCCTGCGGTCAGGCTGAACGGGTGATCCGCGCCAGATTCTACGGGTGACCCCTGGATGAAGCGGCCAGGTTCGGACGATCCACGCGTCCAGCACCAGGTCCGGTGCCCTGTGAGCGGGTCAGCGCACGCCGTGCGTGCGGCCACGCAGATGCACGAGCCCCCCGGCGTCGGCCGCACCCTGGCGGGCGTCGAGCACCGACCCCACCACGATGTCGTGGTCACCCGCGGGATGGATCGCGGCGGTGCGGCACTCGAACCACGCGGCGGCCCCGTCGAGCCACGCCGCTCCCGTCAAGGGAGCGGCCGTGTGCGGCACCCGCCCGAGCTGCCCCACGACGGGTCGCCCGGGCGAGGCGAGCCAGTCCGCCACAGGCCCGGAGGTGTCGGAGAGCACGCTCACGGCCCACTCGTCGACGTCGTCGAGGGCCTCGCGCAGTCGCGAGTCGGAGTGCACGCAGAACAGCAGCAGGGGCGGCTCGAGCGAGACCGACGCGAGCGAGCTCACTGTCGTCGCGTGGTCGGTGCCGCGCCAGCGCAGCGAGACGACCCCGACCCCCGCGGCCAGCCGTCCGATCGCGGCACGGAAGACGTCCGGGTCGACAGGGATCACTGCTCGTCCGGCGTCGATGCGGAGGGCTCGGCCCTGCCTCGGCGGCGGCGCGGTGCCCGCGGCTCGTCGTCGAAGAGGCTGCGGGGGGCGAAGGCTGCGACGCCGATCGCGACCGCGGACCCGATGATCCACCACAGCCCCAGCGAGTCGCCCGCCGGGACGAGCACGTCCCCGCCCGGGCCCGACTGGGCGAGCACCGGAACCACGAGGAGCACGCCGGCGGCGTAGCCGACGAAGGTGACCCACCCGTCCCACGCACGGGTCGCGACCGCGGCGCACAGCACGAGCGCGAGCCCGAGGACGAGTCCCCAGGGGACGACAGCGCGGTGCATGACAGTGCCGACGACGGCGACGAACGCACCCAGGACGAGGGCCACGAGGCCGCGCACGAGCGCGGATCCGGTCAGATGCTGCACCAGGTCAGGCTACCCGTCGTACACCGGCGGGCAGCGACAGCCCCGCGGTGCTCGAGCCGGGCGCGAGGCGGTAGCCCTCGGCGGCGAGCACCGGGGCCAGCACGTCGTTGCTCAGGGCGTACCGGGCGACGACCCGGTGCAGGTCAGTCGGCCCGTCCGCTGCCCCCGGCTCAGGGAGCAGGGCGGGCTCTGCGGTCACCGCCTGGACCTGGGTCGCGTGGGCACGCAGCGCGCCCAGCACCTTGTCGAGCACGGGCAGAACGTCCACGACCAGGTCGACCGTGGCATCGGGCACCGCGACCGAGGGCAGCAGCCCGGCGGGGTCGGGGGCAGTCAGCGCCGCGTCCTGGTGGGGGGCGAGGGCCGCGTAGGCCGCCCGCAGCGCGTTCTCACCCTGCGCGGCCCAGAGCACCGCGGCGACGCGGTGGGCCGGTCCGGCGTCGGGGTGCCAGGCCGGGTCGGCCGCGAGCTCGACGGCGCGGGCCGTGACCTCGTGGGCCCGGACGTGGTCGGGGTGGCCGTAGCCGCCGCCGGGTTCGTACGTCGCGACGACCTGGGGGCGTCGGGTGCGCAGGACGCGGGCGAGCCGCCCCGCCGCGTCGTCCAGGGCGACCGCGACGAACGCCCCCGGGGGCAGGTCGTCGAGCCGTCCGGCGCGCCCGGTCCCGGCCCAGGCCATGCCCGAGTCCGAGAACCGCACCGGCGCGGGCCGGGGCTCTCGTGCCCCGACGGGCTCGACCCGGTCGAGGAAGAGGTGCTCCCCCACACCCAGCGCACCGAGGGCGGCCGCGAGCTCGACCTCGCGGTGGGCGGCGAGGGCCGGCCCGTCGCCCTCGAGGTGCGCGAGCTCGGGGCCGATCACCTCGCCGAGCTCACCCCGGGTGCACGTCACCACGGTGACGGGCGCCCCGGAGGTCGCCCAGGTCGCGAGCAGCGTCCCCGTGGCGAGCGTCTCGTCGTCCGGGTGCGCGTGCACCGCGACGAGACCGCCCACCTCCGGGGACGCCACCGCAGACCCCGGCGTCAGGCGCGCTTGGTGCGGGCGAACGCGCGGGCGCGCTCGGTCTGGTCGAGGATCACCTTGCGGATGCGCACGACCTCGGGCGTCACCTCGACGCACTCGTCCTCACGGGCGAACTCGAGGCTCTCCTCGAGGGTGAGGTGGCGCGGCGGAGTGAGGTTCTCGAACGTGTCGCTCGACGCGGCACGCATGTTCGTGAGCTTCTTCTCCTTGGTGATGTTGACGTCCATGTCCTCGTTGCGCGAGTTCTCGCCGACGATCATGCCCTCGTAGACCTCCTGCGTGGGGTCGACGAAGAACGAGCCGCGCTCCTGCAGGTTGATCATGGCGAACGGCGTGACGACGCCCGAGCGGTCCGCGACGAGCGAGCCGTTGACACGGGTCTCGATCGGACCGACCCAGGGCTCGTAGCCCTCGGCGATCGAGGACGCGATGCCGGTGCCGCGCGTGTCCGTGAGGAAGCGCGTGCGGAAACCGATCAGGCCGCGAGCGGGAACCATGAACTCCATGCGGACCCAGCCGGTGCCGTGGTTCGACATGGTCTCCATGCGACCCTTGCGCTGCGCGAGCAGCTGCGTGACGGCACCGAGGTACTCCTCGGGCACGTCGATGGTCATGCGCTCCATGGGCTCGTGGCGCTTGCCGTCGATCATCCGCGTGACGACCTGCGGCTTGCCGACGGTCAGCTCGAAGCCCTCGCGACGCATCTGCTCGACGAGGATGGCCAGCGCGAGCTCACCGCGGCCCTGGACCTCCCACGCGTCGGGGCGCTCGGTCGGCAGGACGCGCAGCGACACGTTGCCGATGAGCTCCTTGTCGAGGCGGTCCTTGACCTGACGGGCCGTGACCTTGTGCCCCTTGCCGCCCTTGCCGGCCAGCGGGGACGTGTTGATGCCGATGGTCATCGAGATCGCGGGGTCGTCGACCGTGATGAGCGGCAGCGGCCGCGGGTCGTCCGGGTCGGTCAGCGTCTCGCCGATGGTGATGTTCTCGATGCCGGCGACGGCCACGATGTCGCCGGGGCCCGCCGAGTCGGTGGGCACCCGGTCGAGCGCCTTGGTCTCGAGCAGCTCGGTGACCTTGACGTTCTGCAGCGTGCCGTCGGCACGGGCCCACGCGACGGTCTGACCCTTGCGGATCGTGCCGTTGAAGATGCGGAGCAGCGCGAGGCGGCCGAGGAACGGCGACGCGTCGAGGTTCGTGACGTGCGCCTGCAGCGGTGCGCCCTCGTCGTACGTCGGGGCGGGGATCTTCTCGAGGATCGTCGCGAACAGCGGCTCGAGGTTCTCGCTGTCGGTGGGCAGCGTGCCGTCGGCGGGCTGCACGGTCGACGCGCGCCCGGCCTTGGCCGCCGCGTACACGACGGGCACGTCGAGGATCGCGTCGAGGTCGAGGTCCGGGACCTCCTCGTGCAGGTCGCTCGCGAGGCCGAGCAGCAGGTCGGTGGCCTCGACCACGACCTCCGAGATGCGCGAGTCGGGGCGGTCGACCTTGTTGACCACGAGGATCACGGGCAGCTTGGCCTCGAGGGCCTTGCGCAGCACGAAGCGCGTCTGCGGGAGCGGGCCCTCGCTCGCGTCGACCAGCAGCACGACGCCGTCGACCATGGACAGGCCGCGCTCGACCTCGCCACCGAAGTCGGCGTGGCCCGGGGTGTCGATCACGTTGATGGTGATGCCGTCAGGCTCACCCGCCGCCGCGGCCGCGGGACCCGTGTACCGGATCGCCGTGTTCTTCGCGAGGATGGTGATGCCCTTCTCGCGCTCCAGGTCGCCCGAGTCCATCGCGCGTTCGTCCACGTGGGCGTGGTCGCCGAACGACCCGGCCTGCCACAGCATGGCGTCGACGAGGGTCGTCTTGCCGTGGTCGACGTGGGCGACGATCGCGACGTTGCGCAGGTCGGAGCGCACGCTCTTGCCGGCGGGCACAGACATAGGAAGACTCATCTCAAGGTGTGGGGAGCGCGCCGCGTCATGGGGCGCCGATCGATTCTACCGGTTCCTGCCAGGTGCACGTCCGCACCGCACGATCCGTGGACGGACCGCGTCCCGGGACGGACACGCACCACGGGCGGGCGCCGGTCCCGAAGAACCCGCGCCCGCCCGTGGGTGGTACGTGCAGCAGACGTCAGACGCCTCGCGTCTCGACGACGTCCTCTCCGACGGCCTCGGCCGCGGCGTGAGCAAGCTCCGCGTCGTGGGCCCCGAGCTGGCCGTCGCGGGCGGCGAGATCTGCGGCCGCCTCCTCGAGGAGCCGGTCGCGGGTCTCACGGCGCAGCTTCTGCTCGGCCGGGTCCGGCACGGGCACCGCGGCGAGCAGGCGCTTGGTGTAGTCGTCACGCGGGTCGCGCAGGATCTGGTCGCGCGAACCGACCTCGACCAGGCGGCCCTTGTGCATGACGGCGATGCGGCTCGAGAGGATCTCCACGACCGCCAGGTCGTGGCTGATGAACAGGCACGCGAAGCCGTACTCGCGCTGCAGCTCCTGGAAGAGCTCGAGCACACGGGCCTGGACCGAGACGTCGAGGGCCGAGGTCGGCTCGTCGGCGATCAGCAGGCGCGGGCTCAGCGCGAGCGCCCGGGCGATGCCCACGCGCTGCCGCTGACCGCCCGAGAGCTCGTGCGGGTAGCGGTTGCGCATGGCGCGCGGCAGGTGGACCTGGTCGAGCAGCTCCTCGACCTTGTGGCTCAGCTCCGCACCGGCGAGGACCTTGTGCAGCTTGAGCGGCTCGCCGATCGACTCACCGATGGGCAGTCGCGGGTTGAGCGAGGAGCCCGGGTCCTGGAACACGATCGAGACGTCCTGGCGCACGGCGCGCAGCGCTTTGGGGCTGACCCCGGCCAGCTCGACCCCGTTGACCTGGAGCGAGCCGCCCGCGACGGGCAGCAGGCCCACGGCGGCGCGTCCGACGGTGGTCTTGCCCGAGCCGGACTCCCCCACCAGGCCCACGACCTCGCCGCGCCCGATCGTCAGGTCGACGCCGTCGATGGCCCGGAACGCCGGCACCCGACCGCGCGCGGGGTACTCGATCACGAGGTCCTTCGCGACGAACGCCGCGTCCACCTCGGAGGGTGCCTCGGCGACGGGCCGGGGCTCCGCGGTGGTCGAGGACGTGCCCTCGACCGTGAGCTTGTCCGAACCCAGGTGCGGCACGGCGTCGAGCAGCTGCTTCGTGTACGGGTGCTGCGGGCGGTAGAAGATCTCCTCGACCGGGCCCGACTCGACGATGCGGCCGTCCTTCATCACGACGACGCGGTCCGCGAGGTCGGCGACCACGCCCATGTCGTGCGTGATGAGGATGATGCCCGAGTCGATGCGCGAGCGCAGGTCCCGCATGAGCTTGAGGATCTCGGCCTGCACCGTGACGTCGAGGGCCGTGGTCGGCTCGTCGGCGATGAGCAGCTTCGGGTCGCAGGCCAGCGCCTGGGCGATCATCGCGCGCTGGCGCTGACCACCCGAGAGCTGGTGCGGGTACTTGTCGACCGACTGCTCCGGGTTGGGCAGGTCGACCATGTGCAGCAGCTCGATGGCCCGCTCGCGCGCCGCCTTGGGACCCATGTCGTGGTGCACGCGCAGGGTCTCGATGATCTGGAAGCCGACCGTGTAGACCGGGTTCAGGGCCGTCATCGGCTCCTGGAAGATCACCGCGACCTCGTTGCCGCGCACGTGGCTGAGCTGCGAGTGCGACAGGCCGATGAGCTCGCGGTCGCCGAGGCGCGCGCTGCCCGTCGCACGGCCGTTGGGCGGCAGCAGCCCGATGAGCGACATCGACGACTGCGTCTTGCCGGAACCCGACTCGCCGACGATCGCGAGGACCTCGCCCGAACGGACCTGGTAGCTCACGTCGATCGCGGCCGGGAACCACTCGCCCTCGACGAAGAACTCGACGCCGAGGCCCTTGACCTCGAGGATCGGAGCCTTCTCGGCTGCGGTGGTGGGTGTCTGAGTGGTCACGGGCGAACCGAACCCTTCCGTGAGCTGTCTGCGAGCATGGCCGCATGAGTGCGACCGAGGATGTGGAGTTCCGACCGACGTTCGGCCGAGGCCTGACGGTAGCCGTCGGGGTGCTGTGCGCCGCGACCCTGGTGGTCACGGCGTGGGGCGACGTGTGGTCCGGTGTGCGGCTCGCGCCGCTGCTGGCCCTGGTGACCGTCACGGTGTGGGCCCTGTTCGGCCGCCCCGCTGTGGTCGTGTCGCCATCGGGCGTCGAGCTGCGCAACGTGCTGCGTACGGTCGAGCTGCCGTGGCCCTCGATCGAGCTGATCGACACCAAGTACGCCCTGACGCTGCACACCGCCTACGGCGTGTACGCCGCCTGGGCGGCGCCCGCACCGAGCCGTTCGCAGGCGCAGAGCGCTGCCCCCGGCGACGCCGCGCACCGCTATGCCGCCGGCGGCGGGGCCGGCGGGGTGCGACCCGGAGACCTGGCCGGCACCCCCTCGGGCGAGGCGGCGGCGCTGGTGCGCAGCCGTTGGGAGGAGCTGCGGGACGCCGGTCATCTCGACACCCCGCAGCTCGAACGCCCGCGTCCGCGCGTGCGCTGGCACACCGCGACGCTGGCCACCCTCGTGGTGCTCGCGGCGCTCAGCGCTCTCGCCCTGCGCGCGTGAGCGCACGTCAGGCCTTCGCCATCTTGCGCTTGCTCGGGATGCGCCGCTGACGCGGGTCGAACGCGTCCCGCAGGCCGTCGCCGATGAAGTTGATGCACAGCGCGATCGAGACGATGAACAGACCGGGCCACCAGAACAGCCACGGACGCGTGGCGAACGCGCTCTGGTACTCGGAGATCAGGTTGCCGAGCGAGACGTCGGGCGGGTTGATGCCGAAGCCCAGGTAGCTCAGAGCCGTCTCGAGCAGGATCGCCGAGGCCATCAGCAGCGTCGCGTTGACGATGATGACGCCGACCGCGTTCGGCAGGATGTGCTTGAACATGATGCGGAAGTCGCTCGCACCGGCCACCCGGGCCGCGTCGACGAACTCGCGCTCACGCAGCGCCAGGAACTCACCGCGCACGAGCCGGGCCATCGACGTCCAGGTCACGAGCGAGAGGGCGAGGGCCAGGACCATCGCCGAGGCGCCACCGACCAGTCGGCCGAGGATCGCGCCGATCATGATCACCGGGATCGTGATGATCATGTCGGTGAAGCGCATGAGCAGGTTGTCCCAGCGGCCACGGAAGTAGCCCGAGAGCGCCCCCACGGTGATGCCGATCGTCGTGCTCAGCAGACCGATGACGAACATCACGAGCAGCGACTGCTGCGTCCCGCGCATGACGCGGGCGAAGCCGTCACGGCCGATGTTGTCCTGGCCGAACGGGTGCGCCCCGATGTGGAAACCGCCCGTGAAGCTCATGGTCGGCTCACCGCCGTTGACGACCGGCGGCATGTCCTGCGGCGTCCACTTCCACCAGCCGGGGAGAGGCCCCCAGCCGATCGACGTGGTGGCCAGCAGGATGATGAAGACGAGCACGGTGGCCGAGACCATCGCGCCGCGGTGACGCATGAAGCGGCGGCGGACGATGCGGCTCTGCGAGAGCCCCTCGACCTCCTTGAGCTCGATGGCGTTCTCAACGTTCTCGGTGTGCTCCGGCGCGACGGGCGCCGGGGTGGTCGGCGTGGTCATGCGTTCACCCGGATCCTGGGGTCGAGAGCTGCGTACACGAAGTCGACGACGATGTTCGCGATGACGAGCAACGTGCCGGCGACGAGGAAGTACCCCATCACGGGGTTGGCGTCGGCGTGCCTGAGCGCGTTGAGGAACATCGAGCCCATGCCGCTCCAGCCGAAGATGCGCTCGGTGATGATCGCGCCACCGAACAGCGCCGCGATGTCGAGCGGGACGACCGTCGCGAGCGGGATCAGCGCGTTACGGAACGCGTGGCGCACCACGACGACCCGCTCGGGCAGGCCCTTGGCCCGCGCGGTGCGGATGTAGTCCTGGTTCATGACCTCGAGGAGGCTCGAGCGCGAGTACCGCGTGTACGACGCGAACGAGATGAGGATCAGGGCGACCGTCGGCAGCAGCAGGTGCGTGAACGTGTCGAGGGTGGACACCCAGTAGTCGCCCTTGAGACCCGGGGTCTCGGAGCCGATCGTCGCGATCGGGCGCCCGTTGATCCGGCTCGAGTTCGAGTACACGTACCACACGCGCATGACGCGGTCGATGAAGATGAACACGCTCATGCCCACCGCGGTGATCGCGGCCGCACGCATCGAGAGCATCCGGTCGGGGCCGCCGAAGAGGTAGCCGACGAGCAGACCGACGCCGATCGCCACGATCGCGAGCCCGAGCATCAGCCAGGTGCTGGCCGACGACGCGAACAGGAACTGCAGCGGGAAGTACAGCACCACACCGATCGCGACGGTCGTCAGCGCGGCGTAGAGCGCGCGGCGGTTGCGCAGGCCGGCGGTGAGCACCGTGACGCCGTACGCGATCGCGACGCCGAGCACGGCGATCACGACCGGGCCGAGCGACGGGTCGAGCAACCACCCGCTGGCCGAGACGAAGATCAGCGCCGCGGCGCTCGCGAGGGCCGCGACGACGAACGTCGTCAGTCGACGTCGCGCCTGGCCGCCGATGAGCGCCATCCAGATCAGGCCCGTGACGACGGCCACGACCAGCACCGTCGGGACGGTGAACGTCGGATCACGCAGGAAGTCGTTGAAGCCGATCGCGCCCCAGGTCTTGAGCAGCACGGCGACCCAGAACGAGGGCAGCGAGTACAGCACGAACGACAGGAACGTGACCCCGTAGTCGAAGCCCGAGTACTGGCGCAGCGCGCTCGCGATGCCGACGACGACGCCGAGACCGATCGCGATGAAGGTGGAGGCGGCGACGAGCTGCATCGTGGACGGCAGGGCCGTGCCGAGCATCGCCGTCACCGGCTGGTTGGTGATCCAGCTGGTTCCCAGGTCGCACACGCCGACTGCGCAGCCGGCGGCTCCCCTGAGCCAGAGCAGATACCGCAGGGCGGGCGGGGTGTCGAGGTTGAGCATGCGGATACGCGCCTCGATCTGCGCTTCCTTGTTCGCCGCCGTGCTGGTGCGCAGGTCCTCGAGGGGGTCGATCGAGTACGAGAGCAGCATGTAGACGATGAACGTCGCGCCCAGGAGGACGACGACCGAGGACAGCACACGCCGTCCGATGAAGGTGAGCATCGGCGCTGCGGTGCGGAACCGCGCGGCGAGGCCGGACGCGGTAGGCGGAGCGGGCTCCGCCTTCGTGTCGGCACGGCTCGTCACTGTGGTGGCCATGAGTGGGGGGACCTCGCTGAAGGTGGTCTGTGAACGGCGTGATTCTACGCGTGCCCCTGGGGAGGGATGACGTCACGCCTTGAGGTCGGTGCGGGGGCACCGCTCCCAGGGTTCTCCGGGACTTCTCCCAGACGTTCCGGGAGCGTACGACGGGGGTACTGCGGCAGGTGCCGCAGTACCCCCGTCGCGCGGGTCGGAAGACTCAGCTCAGGCGCTGAGCTCCCACTCCCAGAAGTTCCAGAAGATCGTCGGCGACAGGGAGATCGTCGAGACGTTCTTCACGACGTCGCGCGAGGCGACGACACCCGGGAACTGGAAGATCGACACGCCGAACGCGTCGTCGTTCAGCTGCTTCTCGATCTTCGTCACCAGCGCGGTCTCGGCCTTCGGGTCCGTGTTGGCACCCAGCTCCGTGAACCAGGCGTCGACGTCGGCGTTGGAGTAGCCGTAGAAGTTGTTGTTGCCGCCGGTGATGTAGTTCGCCTCCGAGTTGAGGGCGAACGTGTTGGTCGACTGCCAGGCGAAGAGCGCCGCGTCGTAACCGGTCGTGTCACCGTCGAGGCGGTTGCCCCAGTCGGTGGCCGACGCGTTGATGACGTTGAAGCCGGCCTGCGCAGCCGAGGCCGCGATCAGCTGGTACTGGTTCTCACGGCGCACGTTGCCCTGGCCGAAGAGGAGACGGACGTCGACCGACGGCACGCCGACCTCGGCGAGGAGAGCCTTGGCACCCTCGATGTCGACGTCGGCCCACTTCTCCGAGCCGTTGCCCGCGACGACCTCGTCGTACGCGGCAGAGCCGGGGACGTAGATGAACGAGTCACGCAGCTTGGCGTCCGCCTGGAGCGGGACGATGAGCTTCTCGAGGATCTCCTGGCGCGGGATCGTCTTGAGGAACGCCTCACGGACCTTGCGGGCCTTCTCGGCGTCGCCGCCGTACGTCGCGGGGTCGAACGGACCACCGTTGGTGAACTGCAGGTCCACGTGCTCGTAGGAGCCCTCGGGAGCGCCCTCGACCTTGACACCCTCGATGCCGTTCAGCGTCGCGAGGACGTCGACGGACGACTGCGGGGCGATGATGTCGAGCTCACCGTTCTGCAGTGCGGTGACCTGCGCGAGCGGGTCCTCGTTGTAGCGGATGGTGATGCTGTCGACCTTGGGGATGGGGCCCCAGTCGTAGTCGTCGCGCAGCTCGAGCGTGAGGTACTCGTTCTCGACGAAGTCCGTCATGACGTACGGGCCGGACGAGAGGTACTGGAGCTTGTTGTCGGGCAGCGACGTGAAGTCGAAGCCGGTGTTCCATGCCTTGGCGATGCCGCTCAGCGCGGTGGCGTCGGCGTTCGTGAACGCGTCGATGATCGCCTGCTTGCCCTTGGCCGGGTCGTCGATGCCGAGGCCCAGGCTGGCGACGGCGTGCGCCGCGACGGGGGGCAGGTTGAACGAGACCTCCCAGTCGGAGCGGGGCTCGTCGTACTTGAGGGTGAGCGAGCGGCCGTCGTCGCCGATGACCGGGGTCTCGGTGACGAGCTTCATGGCCTCGGACTCGCCGTTGAAGTACACGCCGGCGTCGACCACGTCCTGGTTGGTGACGTTGCCCTCGTCGTCGTACTCGGGCTCGACGTTGTTGTACGCACCGTTCTGCGCGCCCCACCAGAGCATGAGGTCGGCGGCGTCGACGGCCGTGCCGTCAGACCAGGTGACACCCTCGTTGACCGTGTACTTGACGGTGAACGGGTCCTCGGAGACGACCTCGTACGAACCGACGCCCTCGTTCTGCTTGAGGTTCAGGTCGCCGTCGTAGTAGTAGAACGTCGACGTCGTGAGGTAGATGATGTTCGCGTTGGCCGTCGCGTTGCCGGAAGACGTCAGGTTGTTCTGAGAGTAGAACGCCTGGTTCCAGCCGACGTTGATCGAGGTGGCCTCGTCGATGGTGCTCTCCTTCGGCGTGCTTGAGCACGCTCCGAGCACCAGTGCGCCGACGGCGGCGACTGCTGCCACCGCGCCAATTCGCCTGATCTTCAATGTTCCTCCTGAAAAGGTGGCGCACGTCGAACTCGTCGGTCGTGCGGGTCCGGCGATTCGGCCGGCCCTCCTGCGAGCAGACAGTTCCGCCATGGGGATGTGGTCACGCTAGCCAAGCGGATCCAGACAATCGGGACACGCCCAACCTCCACCGTGGATCGTTACCTTATTGATACTGGCTAGTAGATCCCAGCATTCGAGACGCAACACAGCGGAAACACGCCTGTAACACGGGTTCGGGTGGCCCGTGTCCGTTTCGTTCCCTGGTCAGGAGGCGACGGCGCGCCGCCTATGGTATGCGTCCGCGCTGGGTGGTCTGGACACTCGTCCGGGACGACCCCGCGAGGCGCGCGCGGGGGACGCTTCTGGCCTCACCCACCGGGTTCTGGTTGGCTCGCCGCCATGACGACGATCCTTCACCTGGCGCGCCGCGCCGACTGGGACGCAGCCCTGGCCAGCGGTTCCTACCGGGTGTCGACCCGCGGAGCGACGCTGGACCAGGTCGGCTTCATCCACGCGTCCTACCCGCACCAGCTGGCCGCGGTCGCGGAGCTCGTCTACGCCGACGACACCGCAGAGCTGTGCGTCCTCGTGCTGGACCGCGAAGCGCTCCTTGCCGCCGGCACGCCGGTGCGCGACGAGGACGGCGGCGGAGGCACCGCGTACCCGCACGTCTACGGGCCGATCGACCCGGCGTTCGTCACCGACGTCCGTACCGCCGGCTTCGACGCCGAGGGCCGCTTCTCGTTCTGAGGGCGCCCAGGGCGACACAGCGCTGCGTCACCGATCGATCAGGAATCGAGAAGCAGGGCGGCGACGGGAGTCATAGCTTGGTCGCCAGTGCAACCACCACCGCCAACGACGAAGGACGATGACATGGCTGAGAAGACAGCAGGTCTGTCGAAGGACGAACGGGATGCCGTCAAGCAGCGCGCCGCGGAGCTGCGCGCAGAGGAGAAGGCCGGGAAGACCCGTGCCGCCGGCGAGAAGGCTGTCCGCGAGGCGATCGCCGCGCTGCCGGACCCTGACCGCGAGCTCGCCGAAGGCATCGACCGCATCGTCACCGAGGTCGCGCCGCACCTCGTCCCGAAGACCTGGTACGGCTTCCCGTCGTATGCCGACGAGGACGGGAAGATCGTGGTGTTCTTCAAGCCGGCCTCGAAGTTCACCAGCCGCTACGCGACCCTCGGTTTCGAGGAGTCGGCGCAGCTCGATGACGGTGACATGTGGGTGACCTCGTTCGCGCTGCTCGCGTTGACGCCGGAGACCGAGAAGACGATCGCCGAGCACGTGCGGAAGGCCGCGGGCTGAGCAGCCCCCCGCGCGCACCCGCCCGACGTTCCGGCCCCGCCTTCGTTCAGCCGCGCACCGCGGCCGCGAGGATCGGCACCTCAGACGTTGAAGCGGAACTCCACGACGTCGCCGTCGTGCATGACGTAGTCCTTGCCCTCGATGCGCGCCTTGCCGGCGGCACGAGCGGCAGCCACGGATCCGGCGGCGACGAGGTCGTCGAAGCCGATGACCTCGGCCTTGATGAAGCCCTTCTGGAAGTCCGTGTGGATCACGCCGGCGGCCTGCGGGGCCGTCCAGCCCTGGTGGATGGTCCAGGCGCGCGACTCCTTGGGGCCCGCCGTGAGGTAGGTCTGCAGGCCCAGGGTGTGGAAGCCGACCTTGGCGAGCTGCTCGAGGCCCGGCACCTCCTGGCCGTTCTCGGCGAGCATCTCCTTCGCCTCGTCCGGCTCGAGCTCGACCAGCTCCGACTCGAACTTCGCGTCGAGGAAGATCGCGTCGGCCGGGGCCACGAACGCGCGCAGGTCGTCCTGCATCGCGGTGTCCGCGAGGCCCGCGTCGTCGGTGTTGAAGACGTAGATGAACGGCTTGGCCGTCATGAGCTGGAGCTGGGCGAGCTGGTCGGGGTCGATGCCCGCCGCCTTGGCGCCCTGGAACAGGGTCTGGCCCTGCTCGAGGACTGCCTGCGCCTGCTGGGCGGCCGTCAGCAGCGCCTGCTCGGCCTTCTTGCCCCGCACCTCCTTCTCGAGGCGGGGCACGGCCTTCTCGAGGGTCTGCAGGTCCGCGAGGATCAGCTCGGTGTTGATCGTCTCGATGTCGTCCTTGGGCGAGACGCGCCCGTCGACGTGCACCACGTCCGGGTCGGCGAACGCGCGCGTGACCTGGCAGATCGCCTCGGCCTCCCGGATGTTGGCGAGGAACTTGTTGCCGAGCCCCTCGCCCTCGCTGGCGCCCTTGACGATGCCCGCGATGTCGACGAACGACACCGTCGCGGGCAGGATGCGCTCGCTGCCGAAGATCTCCGCCAGGGTGTCCAGCCGGGAGTCGGGCAGCGGGACCACGCCGACGTTGGGCTCGATCGTGGCGAACGGGTAGTTCGCCGCGAGCACCTGCGCGCGGGTCAGGGCGTTGAAGAGGGTGGACTTGCCGACGTTGGGCAGGCCGACGATGCCGATGGTGAGTGCCACGTCGGGCAATGCTACGTGGCTCGGCCGGAACCGGGTGCCGTCAGGCGAACGAGCGCAGCGTCGCGAGCAGCTCGGGCGCGCGGCGGTCGTACACCTCGCCGCCGTGACGCACCCCGACCACGAGCAGCACCGCGCCGAGCCCCACGCCCACGACGAACGCGAGCACCCCGAGCAGCATCGACCCGAGCAGCACCGCCGACACCGCGAGCGCCGCGGTCGGCGCCACGAGGACGAGCAGGGTGAGGCCACCGAGGGTCTGCGAGGTGAACTGGGCGAGCTGGCTGCCCTGCTGGGTCTTGAACGGGCTGTCGCCGGGCTTCGGCACGGGGTAGACGACCCGCGCGGAGACGACGCTCGCGACCCCGAACGCCGTCATCAGCACCCCGGCCGCCAGACCGAGGACCGGCAGCAGCGCTTCCCAGCGGCCCGTGACGACGAGCGAGGCGAGCGTGAAGAGCAGCGTCGCGGGGACCCCGATGACGGCCGTGCCCGCGACCCGCCCCCAGCGGTCGACCCGACCGCGCACCGGCGCGGCGACGTGCGTCCAGAAGGCCGACCCGTCGTAGGCGACGTCGGCCGAGATGCCCCAGCCGAAGAAGTAGGCCGCGATCGGGCCGAGCAGCAGCATCGCGGTGCCCCGGCCGCCGACGAAGCCCAGCAGCACGGGCAGCATCAGCACGAGCAGCATCGACGCCGCGTAGCGGGGGTCGCGTCGCCAGTAGGTGAGGCAGCGCGCCGCGACCGCACCCGTGGGCGTCGCGGGGAGGCGACCGAAGAAGCCCAGCCCCTGGGCCGTGGCGCGCGGCGCGTCGACCCCGCGGCCGCCGCGCGTGAGCGCCTGCTGCAACGAGCGGTCCCACAGCAGCACGAGCGCCGCGAGCGTCGCGACGGCGATCACGAGCTTGACGACGGCAGCGCCCCACGCGCCCTCGGCGACGTCCGCCGGGAACGCCCACGCGGCACCGAACGGCGTCCAGCCGACACCGCGTGCGAGCCCGGGCAGCGCGTCGCCCCACGCCTCGATCCCGCTGCCGATCGCGCCCATGATCGGCCCGAGCAGGAACAACGGCACCAGCACGACCGCCGCGGCGACCTCCTTGACGCGGCGCCCGGTGACGAGCGGGGCCATCGCTGTGGTCGTCGCACGCGAGCCGATCACGCACGTCGCGGTCGCGAGCACAGCACCGACGAGCCCCGCGACGACAGCGGCCGGGCTGCGCCACCACGTGCCGACCGAGACCAGCGCGACGAGCGCCGTCGCGACCCCAGGGATGCCCACGAGCCCGGCCAGCGCGAGCCCCACGATCAGCGGGCGACGCGGGATCGCGAACGTCGAGAAGCGCTCCGGGTCGAGGGTGCCGTCCACGCCGAACGCAAACAGCGGGATCACGCACCAGCCGAGCACGAGCAGGGCCCCGAACAGCACCACGACCGTGCGGCTCAGCTCGGCGTCGTCGGCGACCGCGAGCGCGACGAGACCGCCGATCGCGAGCAGCACGATCCCCAGGCCGTACAGCGCGCCGACCACGAGGCCCACGATCTGCCACGCGCTGCGCCGCAGCCCGTTGCGCAGCAGCGCGAGCTTCAGCTGGACGAGGTGTGCAACCACGCGAGCCCCTCCCCCGTGCTGCGTCCGCCCACGAGCTCGACGAACCGGTCCTCGAGGCTCGCACCGCCGCGCACCTCGTCGACCGTGCCCGCCGCGAGCACCTGGCCCGCCGCGATGACGGCGACGTGGTCGCACATGCGCTGCACCAGGTCCATGACGTGCGAGGACACGATGACGGTGCCGCCCGAGGCGACGTAGGACGCGAGGATCTCGCGGATGTTCGCGGCCGAGACGGGGTCGACGGCCTCGAACGGCTCGTCGAGCACGAGCAACCGGGGCGCGTGCACGATCGCGCACGCGAGCGCGATCTTCTTGGTCATGCCGGCCGAGTACTCGACGACGAGCGTGCGCGCGTCGGCCACCAGGTCGAGGGCCGCGAGCAGGTCGGCCGTGCGCGCGGCGACGGTCTCCCGGTCCATCCCGCGCAGCAGCCCCGCGTAGGTCACGAGCTGCTCGCCGGTCAGCCGGTCGAAGAGCTTCACGCCGTCGGGCAGCACCCCCAGGAGCGACTTGCCGCGGACCGGGTCGGCCCACAGGTCCTCGCCCTGCACGAGCACCTGGCCGAAGTCGGGCCGAAGCAGCCCGGTGGCCATCGACAGGGTGGTCGTCTTGCCCGCGCCGTTGGGTCCCACGAGCCCGTAGAACGACCCGGCGGGGACGGTCAGGTCGATGCCCGCGACGGCGATCTTCGTGCCGAACTTCTTCCACAGGCCGCGCACGGCGAGCGCGGGCGGGGTCGCGTCGACCGGGGGCTCGGGCGGGGAGACGCTGCTCTGGGTCACGCCGCTAGGCTAGCCGGGCTGTGCGCGTCCGGTAGGGCTTCTCGTCGGCCGGTGTCTGCGGCTCGTGGCACGGTGTGCGGCATGGAGATCGTGTACCTGCTCGTCGCCCTCGTCGTCGGAACCCTGGTCGGGTGGCTCGTCGCCGCCCGACGCGGCGGTGCGCAGGTGGCCGCGGCCCGGATCGAGGCCGCCCGGGCGACGGGGCAGCTCGCCGCCGAGCGTGCGGTGAACGCCGAACGGCTGCGGGAGGTGCGCGAGGACCACCTGCGCCAGTCCGAGCACTTCCGCACGCTCGCGGCCGATGCCCTGGCGCAGAACAACGAGCAGTTCCTGGCGCTCGCGCACCAGCGGCTCGCGGCCAGCCAGCAGTCGCAGGTCGGCGAGCTCGCGCAGCGCGAGCAGGCCGTGCGGGCGCTCGTCGAGCCGCTGAGCCGCACCCTCGACGCGGTGCGCACCGAGCTGACGACAGCAGAGAAGGCGCGCCTCGAGGGGCAGGCCGCGCTCGGCGAGCAGGTGCGGGCGATGCGCGAGTCCTCCGAGCAGCTGCGCTCCGAGACGTCCCAGCTGGTGACCGCGCTGCGCTCGTCGCAGGTGCGCGGACGCTGGGGCGAGCTGCAGCTGAAGCGGGTCGTCGAGTCGGCGGGCATGCTCGCCAACGTCGACTTCGTCGAGCAGGACCAGGTCCGCACCGACGACGGCCTGCTGCGGCCCGACATGGTGGTGCGCCTGGCCGGCGGCAAGAACGTGGTGGTCGACGCGAAGGTCGCGTTCCTGGGCTTCCTCGAGGCGAGCCAGGCCACCGACGAGGGAGTGCGTGCCGCACGGCTCAAGGCCCACGCGCGGCACGTGCGCGCGCACGTGGACGACCTCGCGGGCAAGCGGTACTGGGACCAGTTCGCCCCGGCTCCCGAGTTCGTCGTGATGTTCGTGCCGGCCGAGGCGTTCCTGCACGCCGCGGTCGAGGAGGACCCGACGCTCGTCGAGTACGCGTTCGAGCGCAACGTCGTCATCGCGACCCCCATGACCCTGCTCGCGATGCTGCGCACGATCGCCTACGCGTGGCGTCAGGACGCGCTCGCGTCGAACGCCCAGGCCGTGCTGAGCCTCGGCAAGGAGCTGCACGGACGGCTCGCGACCATGGGCTCGCACCTGGCCAAGCTGGGCCGGGCCATCGACTCCGCGGCGGGCGCCTACAACCAGACGGTGTCCTCGCTCGAGACCCGGGTGCTCGTGAGCGCTCGACGCTTCGCGGACCTGCAGGTCGTCGACGGCGACCTCACGACCCCGCAGCCCGCCAACCCGCAGCTCTCGGCCGTGAGCGCGCCCGAGCTCCTCGCCTCGGCGACCGACCAGGTGGTCGCGTTCGACGAGTACGGCGCGGGGGCGGCAACGGCGAACGGGACCAGCAGCGCCTGACCGCCCGTCGACGGCGCGCGGGGTCAGACGGGCTGGATGTCCAGGTCGCGTCGCGCGCCGCGGCGGGGGGCCCTGACGTCGACGCCCGACTTCTTCAGGTCGGAACGCAGCTCGCGGGGCAGGGAGAACATCAGGTCCTCGGTCGCCGTGCGGACCTCCTCGACGTCCGCGAAGCCCAGGCCCGCGAGCAGGTCGAGCACGTCGCGCACGAGGATCTCGGGCACCGAGGCACCAGACGTCACGCCGACCGTGGTCGCGCCGTCGAACCAGGCGGTGTCGATCTCTGCGGCACGGTCCACGCGGTACGACGACCGGGCCCCGGCGTCGAGCGCGACCTCGACCAGGCGCACCGAGTTCGACGAGTTCGCCGAGCCGACGGTGATGACCACGTCGCACTCCGGGGCGAGCTTCTTGACGGCGACCTGACGGTTCTGGGTGGCGTAGCAGATGTCGTCGCTCGGCGGGTCCTGCAGGGTCGGGAACCGCTCGCGCAGCCGGCGCACGGTCTCCATCGTCTCGTCGACCGAGAGCGTGGTCTGCGAGATCCACACGACCTTGTCCGGGTCGCGCACCACCACGGCGTCGACGTCGTCCGGCGAGTTGACGACCTGGATGTGCTCGGGGGCCTCCCCCTGGGTGCCCTCGACCTCCTCGTGGCCGTCGTGGCCGATGAGCAGGATGTCGTAGTCGTCGGACGCGAAACGCACGGCTTCCTTGTGCACCTTCGTCACGAGCGGGCACGTCGCGTCGATCGTCTGCAGCGAGCGGGCGGCCGCGGAGGCGTGCACTGCGGGCGAGACGCCGTGGGCCGAGAACACGACGCGGGCACCCTCGGGCACCTGGTCGGTCTCGTCGACGAAGATCGCACCGCGGGCGGCCAGCGTCTCCACGACGTACTTGTTGTGCACGATCTCCTTGCGCACGTACACCGGGGCGCCGTAGTGGTCCAGCGCCTTCTCGACCGCGACGACGGCCCGGTCGACGCCGGCGCAGTAGCCGCGGGGAGCTGCGAGCAGCACACGCTTGCGGGCGGGCGAGGGCATCGAGGTGGTCACGCGTGCCAGTCTAGGCAACCCCCACGACGGGCGTGTCCCACCCGCATGACAGGCTGGGCGCGTGCAGACGAACGACGCAGGACAGGGGCTCGACGCGTGACGACGGACGACGCCCGCCCCGCGGGGGACCTCCCGGCCCGCGCGCTGGACACGACGGCCGAGCGACCGTGGCCCGTGCGGCTGCTGTCCTCCAAGATCGCCGAGTACGTGGCCCGGATGGCACCCGTGTGGGTCGAAGGCCAGGTCGTCCAGCTCAACCGGCGGCCCGGATCGGGCATCGCGTTCCTCACGCTGCGGGACACCGACGCGGACATGTCGCTGCCGGTGTCGATGCCCGCGGGCGTGCTCGCCGCGGCCACGACGTCCGTGCAGGAGGGCGCGCACGTCGTGGTGCACGCCAAACCGGTGTTCTGGACCAAGCGCGGCACGCTCCAGCTCAACGCGGACGCGGTGCGCGCGATCGGGGTGGGTGAGCTGCTCGCCCGCATCGAGCACCTCAAGCGCGTGCTCGCCGCCGAGGGGCTGTTCGACGCGGACCGCAAGGTGGCGCTGCCGTTCCTGCCGCGGGTGGTCGGCCTGGTGTGCGGGCGCGAGTCCAAGGCCGAGCACGACGTGGTCGTCAACGCGCAGGCCCGCTGGCCGCAGGTCGAGTTCGTGATCCGCGAGGTGGCGGTGCAGGGCGTGGGCGCGGTCGCGCAGGTCAGCGCAGCGATCGCCGAGCTCGACGCTCGCCCGGACGTCGAGGTGATCGTGGTCGCCCGCGGCGGTGGCGCGGTCGAGGACCTGCTCCCGTTCAGCAACGAGACGCTGGTGCGGGGCGCCGCGGCCTGTCGCACCCCGTTGGTGAGCGCCATCGGGCATGAGACCGACACACCGTTGCTGGACCTGGTCGCCGACTACCGCGCGTCCACGCCCACCGACGCGGCGAAGCGGATCGTGCCGGATGTCGGCGAGGAGCGCGCGCGGCTGACCCAGGCGCGGAGCCGCATGCGCGCGGCCCTGACGCACCGCGTGGTGCGGGAGCAGGCCGGGCTGGAGGCGCTGCGCTCTCGCCCGGTGCTCGCGCGTCCCGAGACGCTGGTGGACGTGCGCGAGCACGACGTGCACCGGGCGCGGGACACCGCGCGACGGGCCCTGGACCTGCTGCTCAGCCGCGCGGCCGGGCAGACGGAACGGCTCGCGGCGCAGGTGCGCGCACTGTCCCCCGCGGCGACCCTCGAACGGGGGTACGCGGTGGTGCAGCGCGGCGACGGCGCAGTGGTGCGTGATCCGGCGGAGGTGCGCGACGGAGATCCGTTGCGGGTGCGTGTAGCTCTGGGCGAGCTGCACGCGACGGTGGCCCCGACGACGGCTCGCCGGACGTCGGCGGCGGCTGGTTGACTGGCTCCGTGACGAAGCCCACTGCTTCCAAGTCCACCGCCCCCGCCGGAGCGCCGCGATGACCGACGACGTCGAGGCGTACTTCGCCTCCGCACCCGAGCCGCACCGGACCACGCTGCTGACCATGCGCGCCATGCTCGGGGAGCTGCTCCCCGAGGCGGTCGAGACGATCGCCTACGGCGTGCCGACCTTCAAGGTCGATGGCAAGGGCGTCGCGGGGATCGGCTTCACCGCGGGGCACTGCCAGTACCTGCCCATGAGCGGCGCGGTGACCAGCGCGCTGGCCGACCAGCTGACCGGATATGTCACGTCGAAGGGCGCCGTGCGGGTGCCCCCGGACGCGCCGCTCCCGCGCGAGATCCTCGCGGCGCTCGTCGAGGCCCGCCTGGCGGAGATCGCGGCGGCGCACGCCTGACCGGGGTGAGCGGTGCCGCCGTCGCTGAAGCATCGACGCAGATGAGCGGGCTGCGGCTCGCCCGGCGTGGGTGGGGGCTGGTTGACTGTGGTGGTGCCCAAGTCGACCGAACCAGAACCTGCCGTGGCGTCCACCGACGGGCAGGGTGCCGACGAGCTCGCCGCCCTGAGCTATGAGGAGGCGCGGGACGAGCTCGTCGCAGTCGTCGCCCGGCTCGAGGCCGGCGGCGCGAGCCTCGAGGAGTCGCTCACGCTGTGGGAGCGGGGCGAGGCTCTCGCCGCCCGCTGCCAGCAGTGGCTCGACGGCGCCCGCGAGCGGCTCTCGGCCGCCCAGTCGCAGGACCGCCCCGCGGGTTCGCCCGAGGACGCGGACACCGACCGATGACCACTGCCCCGACGCCCGGCCGCGCGCTCGTCGTCGGCGAGGCGCTGGTCGACGTGGTCCGGCGTCCCGACGGCACCGTGACCGAGCACGCGGGCGGCAGCCCCGCCAACGTCGCGCTCGGCCTCGCCCGGCTCGGCCGTCACGCCGACCTGCTGACCTGGCTGGGGATCGACGCCTACGGCGACCTCGTGCAGCGCCACCTCAGCGCGTCGGGCGTCAACGTGCTGCGTGGGACCACCAGCGCGATCTCGACCCCGGTCGCCACGGCGCACCTCGACGAGCACGGCGCCGCGACCTACGACTTCGATCTCACGTGGGACCTGCCCGCCTCCTGGGACGAGCCCGTTGACCCCCCGCTCGTGGTGCACACCGGCTCGATCGGCGCGGTCGTGGCCCCGGGCGCGCAGGAGGTCGCGAGCCTCCTGGCCTCACGCCGGGCGACCTCGACCATCACGTACGACCCGAACCTTCGCCCGGCGCTCATGGGCACGCCCGAGCAGACGCTCCCGCTGGTCGAGACGCTCGTGCTGCTCTCCGACGTCGTCAAGGTCAGCGACGAGGACCTCGCCTGGCTGCTGCCCGGCGTCGCACCGGCCGAGATCGCCGAGGACTGGACGCGTCGGGGTCCCGCGCTCGTGGTCGTCACGCACGGCGGCGACGGGGCGTTCGCGAGCACGGCCTCGGGTGCCCGGGTCACAGTGCCCGCGCCGCCGGTGCAGGTCGCCGACACCGTGGGCGCCGGCGACTCGTTCATGGCCGGGCTGATCGACGGGCTGTGGACCGCAGGGCTGCTGGGCGTGGCACGTCGACCCGAGCTGCACGAGATCGACGCACCGACCGTCGAGGCCGTGCTCGAGCGCTGCGCGCAGATCGCGGCCATCACCGTCTCGCGGCCCGGCGCCAACCCGCCCACCAGCGCCGAGCTCGCCTCGCTCTGAGGCGGCGGGTCGAGGCGGCAGGTCGAGGCGGCGGGTCGAAGCGGCAGGTCGAGGCGGCGGGTCGAAGCGGTCTCTGGCGAGGTCGTGGCCCGTCAGCCTGCGACCCGAACGACCCCTGCACCGGCACCGGCCACCCGGACACCGTTCAGGGCCGGCACCACGAACGGTGAGGTCGCCGCTGCTTGGGCCGCGGCGTCGTCGAGCTCCGCGAGCGCGAGCAGCACGAGTGCGGCGGTCCAGGCGAGCGGCGCGACGGCCGCGGGGCGCCCGTCCCACAGCACCTTCTCGGGCAGCGAACCGGCGGCGGTGCGGTGCGCGTCGAGCCAGTCGAGCCACTCCTCGGCGCGCACGGCGTCACCCGAGGCCGCAGCGGTGAGCGCGAACAGCGCCGTCTGCGGGGTCCAGGAGATGCCGTCCTGCTTCCACCCCTCGCCCGGGGCCAGGCCCCCCGCCGGCCGCAGCATCCCGACGGCGGCGCCCTCCCACGCAGCGGCCACCTCGGCCGAGCCGTCGGCGAACGGCGGCAGGAGGAACGCGACGGCCGCGTCGCGTTCCTCCCCCTCGGCCCGCCGCGGGTACCCGTCCGGGGCGAACGCCGTCTGCACCGCGCCGTCGATCAGCCGTTCGAGCCGCGCGCCGCGTCGGGTCATGTCCCGCGACCACGACGAGGCGCCGGTGCCGGAGGACGGGGCGGAGGTGGCGACGTCCGCGGCAAGCTCCTGCGCCGATCGCACCCCGAGCAGCAGGGCGCTGATCGACCCGAGCGTCACGGAGTCCTCACGGACCTCCCAGTAGTCGGGGCTCGGGTCGGGCAACCCGGTGACCGGGTCGGTGACGGCGTCGATCGCGTCGAGCGCCCCGGTCAGTGCCGGGAGCAGCTCGGCGAGGGTCGCCTCCCGTGCCCGACCGGCGGGCGCCTGGGCGTACCACTCGGCCGCGGCCCACAGGAACCACCCGTCGCCGTCGAGCTGCGTGCCGCGGTCGTCGGGCACGTCGCCGCTGCCGTCAGGGAGGTAGCGCGCCTGGAAGGTGCCGTCGGGCTCCTGGACCTGGGCCAAGAACATCAGCACGTCCGCGGCCTGGACCGGGTGACCGGTGCGGGACAGGGCCACGGCCGCGAAGCTCGCGTCGCGGGGCCAGGTGTAGCGCCACGCACCGATCGGCGCGGCGAGCAGGGCACCGCCGTCGAGCAGCAGGGTGTCGAGGTCGAGCAGCGCCTGCCGGGCCATGTCCTCGTACCGGGCGGGGCCGGGCACCGTCCCCTCGGCGACCCATCCCCGCTGCGCGGACGCGAGCAGCACCGAGGCCTGGTGGGTCGCGGCGCCCTCCTCGGTCAGCAGCACGTTGGTGCCGACGAAGCGCTCGAGGGCCGTGGCGGGCCCGACCGACACGGTGCCGCCGGGAGTGAGCACGGCGGTCTGCGAGCGCAGCGCCCGCTCGGCGTACGCGACGGGCTTCGCCGCGGGGCCCGAGGTGCTCAGCGCGACCATGGCGAGCGCGATCACCCCTGCGGCGACGGTGGGACCGGCCAGCGTCCGACGTCCGGCGCCGACGCGGGACCGGGGCACCACCCCCCGCAGGCGCAGCGACGGCACCGAGGTGCGCCGTCGCTCGAGCATGCACGCATGCTACCGACCGGTGCCGCCCGGGCGGCCCCGTGTCCGACGACGTGCGCCAGCCGCCGGGTGCCCGTCCGACGCGCGTCAGGCGGCAGGCGCCGCCGCAGGCTTCGCCGCCCGGGCCAGGGCCTGCTTGCGGTCCTCCTCGTTCTGGTCGTCGATCGCCCGTGCGGCGTCGGCGTCGAACGTGAGGTTCTCCCAGGTGTTGTGGTCGAAGATGAGCATGCGCGCCGGGTCGAACCACAGGGTCCGGGTGTCGCCGTCCCGCACCCGGTTCTCCGAGCTGAGCGCCGCGACCAGCTGGGTGCGCATGCTCTCGCCGTCGAGGTCGCGGTCGAGCTCGTCGAGCTTGGCGGCCACGTCGGGGTGCGTCTCGAACGGGATGTAGGCGTACTGCTCGGACCCGAGCCACTCGGCCACGTCGACGACGGCGTCGAACGTCACGCCCGTCGCCAGCTTGTCGTCGTCGAGCGCGGCGACGTCGGCGAAGTGGTCGGGGCGGATCCCGACGATCACGAGGTCACGGTCCCCGAGGCGTTCGCGCAGCGCGTCGGTGAGCGGCACGTCCACCACCGGCAGGCGCAGCACGTCCCCGTCGACCTGCCCGGGCAGGAAGTTCATGGGCGGGGAGCCGATGAACCCCGCGACGAACAGGTTGCGCGGCTGCTCGTAGAGGCCGCGTGGGCTTGCCACCTGCTGGAGCTCGCCCTTGCGGAGCACGGCGACCCGGTCGCCCAGCGTCATGGCCTCGGTCTGGTCGTGGGTGACGTAGACCATGGTGGTGCCGAGCCGGCGCTGCAGGCGGGAGATCTCGGTACGCATCTGCCCGCGCAGCTTCGCGTCGAGGTTCGACAGCGGCTCGTCGAACAGGAACGCCCGCGCGTCGCGCACGATCGCCCGCCCCATCGCCACGCGCTGCCGCTGCCCGCCCGACAGGTTCGCCGGCTTGCGGTCCAGGTGCTCGACCAGCTCGAGGGTCTCCGCCGCGAACATGACCTTCTCGCGGACCTGCTCCTCGGTGAACTGTCCCCGTTCGAGCCGCAGCGGGAACGCGATGTTCTCGAACACCGTCAGGTGCGGGTACAGCGCGTAGTTCTGGAACACCATCGCGAGGTGGCGCTTGCGGGGGGCGTCCTCGTTGACGCGCTCGCCGTCGATGTACAGGTCGCCCGACGAGATGTCCTCGAGCCCGACGATCATGCGGAGCAACGTGGACTTCCCGCAGCCGGACGGCCCGACGAGGATGACGAACTCGCCCTCGGCGATGTCCAGGCTCACGCCCTTCACCGCGCGGTACCCGTCCCCGTACACCTTGACGATGTCCTTGAGGTTGATGGAGGCCATTGCGCTACTCCTCGGATGGTCGGCAGGGGGTGGGCCTAGCCCTTGACGGCGCCCTGGGTGAGGCCCGCGACGATCTGTCGCTGGAACAGCAGGACGAGGATGACCACGGGGATGGTGACGACGACCGCGGCGGCGGAGATCGCACCGGTCGGCTCCTCGAACTGCGAGGCGCCCGTGAAGAACGCGAGGGCCGCCGGCACGGGTCGCGCCCGGTCGGTCGACGTGAGCGAGATCCCGTACACGAAGTCGTTCCACGCGATGAAGAACGCGATGAGCGCGGTGGTGAACACGCCGGGCGCCGCGAGCGGCACGATCGCCTTGCGGAACGCCTGCCAGCTCGTCGCGCCGTCGACCTGCGCGGCCTGCTCGAGCTCCCAGGGGATCTGCCGGAAGAACGCCGCGAGCGTCCAGATCGAGATCGGCAGCGTGAGCGACAGGTACGGGATGATCAGGCCCGCCCACGTGTCGTACAGCCCGATGTTGCGCCACAGGTTGAACAGCGGCGTGACGATCGAGATGGCCGGGAAGATCGACACGCCGAGCGCTGTCGTGAGGATGAGCCGCTTGCCGGGGAACTGGAGACGACCGATCGCGTACGCGGCGAGCGTCGCGAGCACCACCGCGATGACCGTCGCGATGAGCGAGATGCCGATCGAGTTCCGAAGCGAGGACAGGAAGAGGTCCTGCGCGATGCCGTCCGACGCGAGGATCTGCTGGTAGTTCGTCGTCGTCCACGTCTTGGGCCAGAACAGCCCGAGGTTGAGCTGGCTCGGCAGCTTGAACGAGGTCGCGAAGATCGAGACCACCGGGAACAGTGCCCACAGCATGACCAGGACGGTGATGACCGCCCACCAGAACCGTTGCCGGCCCGTCAGCGCGCCGCTCATCGCTACTCCCCTCTCGCGCTGGCGAGGTCGACCCTGAACAGCTTGATCGCGATCCAGCAGATGAGGATCACGCACAGGAACAGCAGCACCGAGATGGCCGAGCCGAGCCCGATCTCCAGGCGCCCGATCGAGGTCTTGTAGGCGAGCAGCGACAGCACGGTGGTGCCGTTCGCGCCGTTCGTCATGATGAAGACGTTGTCGAAGATCCGGAACGCGTCCAGGGCCCGGAACAGGACGGCGACCATGATCGCGGCCTTCATGTTCGGGATGATCACGCGCAAGAACCGCTGCCAGGACGTCGCTCCGTCGACCTCGGCGGCCTCCTCGAGGTCGATCGGCACCTGCGAGAGCCCCGCGAGGAGGAGGAGCGAGATGAACGGCGTCGTCTTCCAGATCTCCGAGGCGATGATGACGAACAGGCTCGTGCCGGTCTCGGCGAACCAGTTGAGGTTGGTCGAGATGCCGGGCACCCAGCCGAACCAGTGGTTGATGTACCCCGAGTTGATGTCGAACGCGTAGAACCACGCGAACGCCGAGACGACCGTGATGATCCCGTACGGGACGAGGATCGCCGTGCGGAGCAGCCCGCGCAGCCGCGTGATGGCCCGGTGCATGACCAGGGCGAGCGCGAACCCCAGGATGAGCTCCACGACCACCGTGATGACAGTGATGAGCAGCGTCACAGCCACCGACTGCCAGAACAGCGAGTCCCGCAGCACGACCCAGTAGTTCTCGAGCCCGATGAAGGCCTTCTCGTCCGGCGTGGTCAGGCGGTACCGGAACAACGAGTCGTAGAACGCCTGCAGGATCGGGTACAGGGTGACGGCCAGCATGACGACGAATGCGGGGCCCGCCAGGTACCAGCCGAGCCGCGCCTCGGCCCGCGTGCGCTCGCTGTGCGCGGCCTTGGCCGCGTGCTCGTCGGTCGTGGGCTCCGCGCGGCGGCGCCCGTGCTCCGGTGTGACGTCGGTGCTCACAGCAGACGCTCCCCTCGCAGGACGGCCGTGATGAAGTCGGTGGACGTCGTCGGCGTCGTGTCGGGATCGACCGAGCTCGGCGGGTGCCACGTCTGCTGCAGGCCGATCGACACGTCGTTGTAGTACGGCGTCTGCGGACGCGGGACGGCCTGCTCGAGCGACTGCCGGATGACGTCGGCCATCGGGTAGGCCTCGAGGACCGCGGGGTCGGCGTAGGCGGCGGTGTTGGACGCCGGGTTGCCGTTGGTCGCGAAGTAGAAGGCCTGGTGCTCGGGGGTCGCGATGCACTCGGCCGCCTGGAAGGCCAGGTCGGTGTACTTGCTGAAGGCCCCGACACCGAGGTTGATCCCGCCGTAGGGCGTGCCCGCCGGCGTGCCCGCCGTGACCTGCGGGTAGATGGCCCACCCGATGTCGTCCACGAGCGACTGCGGGAGCGTGCCGTCCGCGACGGCGGCCGTGGTCGCCGACCAGACGAACGGCCAGTTGACCATGAACGAGCCCTTGTCCCCCTGGAAGACGCTCAGGCTCGCGTTCTCGTCCTCGGTGGGCAGGCCCGGTCCCCCGAGCCCTTCCTTGCCGATCGTGCCGATGATGCGGGCGGCCTCGCGGCCCGCGTCGGTCTCGAGACCCAGCTGGACGTCCTCGGCGGGCGCGGTGGGGTTCTCGACGATCTTCCCGCCCGCCGAGGCGACGAGCGCGTTGATCCACACCGTGAGCGACTCGGCCTTGGTCCCCTGCACCCCGAGGTACACGTCCTGGGTGCGCACAGCGTCGATGAGCTGGTCCCACGTGACGGGCTGGGTCATGTCGAGCCCTGCGGCCGCGGCGACCGACTTCCGGTACCAGAGCAGCTGCGTGTTCGCCCAGAACGGGACGGTCACGAGCTCGTCCTTCCAGGTGGCCCCGGCGAGAGCACCCGCGACCACGTCCTTGCTGACCCGCGTCTGGACGTCGTCGGGCAGCGGTGCGAGGAAGCCCGGCTCGGCCAGCTCGGGGATGAACGGCGGGTCAAGGCTCATCAGGTCGATCGAGGAGTCCTTCGCGGCGAGCCGCCGGGCGAGCTGTTCGCGCTGCGAGCTCGCGTCGCGCGGCAGCACCGACGTCTGGATCCGGTACGCGCCGTCCGCGGACTCGGTGCACTCGGCCGCGATCGTCGCCTGGCCGCCGTTGTCCGGGTTGATGTACCACGTGAGCAGCGGGGCTCCGCTGCCCGAGCTCCCGCACGCGGCGAGCGTCCCGGCGACCGCACACGCGGCCACCATGCCGACCAGCCTCGTTCGTCGTCGCACGCTGCCCCCCACCTGCTGCGCTGCCGTGGTGACCAGGACTACACCCGGGCGAATCGCCCTGCCACTCGGACGGCCCCCTCCCACATCGCGGTCGGGTCGTAGGCAGCGGGCGCGACGCCTGCGACGATGACGTCCATGTCCCGACCTGCATCGCCCGCCCAGGCCTGGTCCGCACTGCGCGAAGGCAACGACCGTTTTGTCCGCGGCGAGATGGCACACCCCTCGCAGGGCATCGAGCGGCGCGCTGAGCTGAGCTCGGCGCAGGCGCCGTTCGCTGTCATCTTCGGCTGCTCGGACAGCCGCGTCGCGGCCGAGATCATCTTCGACCAGGGCCTCGGCGACGTGTTCGTGGTGCGGACCGCGGGGCACGTGCTCGACACGACGGTGATCGGGTCGATCGAGTACGGCGTGGACGTCCTCGGTGCGTCGCTCGTCGTCGTGCTGGGCCACGACTCGTGCGGCGCGGTGGCGGCGGCCACGACGGCCCTGACCACGGGCGAGGTGCCGAGCGGCTTCGTGCGGGCGATCGTCGACCGTGTCATCCCGAGCATCGTGTCGCTCACGGGCAGCGCGGGCGGTCCCGGTCTGGCGTCCGTCGACGCGGCCACGCTGGGTCACGAGCACGTGCGGCACACGGTGCACATGCTGCAGTCCTACTCGCGATCGCTGGCCGACGCGGTCGAGGCCGGGCGCTGCGCGATCGTGGGCCTCGAGTACACCCTGACGGACGGCCGGGTGCGGCTCACCGAGTCGATCGGCGACGTGGTGGAAGAGCCGCCCGTCGCACCGTGACAGCGCCTGCCTCGGTGGCAGGATGCGAGGTATGAGTCCGCACGCCGATGACGCCGTTGCCCCCACGACCACGACCCCCGCAGGCTTCCGCACCGAGCACGACACCATGGGTGAGGTGCTGGTGCCCGCCGATGCGCTGTACCGGGCGCAGACGCAGCGCGCGGTCGAGAACTTCCCGATCTCCGGCACGCCCCTCGAGCGCAGCCACATCGAAGCCCTGGCCCGCATCAAGAAGGCCGCCGCGCGCGCGAACGCCGAGCTGGGGGTGCTCGACGCCGACGTCGCGGCCGCCATCGCGACCGCGGCCGACGACGTCGCCTCGGGTGCGTACGACGCGCACTTCCCGATCGACGTGTTCCAGACCGGGTCCGGCACGTCTTCGAACATGAACACCAACGAGGTCCTCGCGACCCTGGCCTCGGCAGGGCTGGGCCGCCCCGTCCACCCGAACGACCACGTCAACGCCTCGCAGTCGTCCAACGACGTGTTCCCCACCTCCGTGCACGTGGCCGCCACCGCCGGTGTGGTGCGCGACCTCGTGCCCGCGCTCGAGCACCTGGCCGGCGCGCTCGAGGCCAAGGCGGCGCAGTTCGCGGGAGTCGTGAAGTCGGGTCGCACGCACCTCATGGACGCGACGCCCGTGACGCTCGGGCAGGAGTTCGGCGGGTACGCCGCCGCGGTCCGCTACGGCGTCGAGCGACTGCAGGCCGCGCTCCCCCGCGTCGCCGAGGTGCCCCTGGGCGGGACGGCGGTGGGCACCGGGATCAACACCCCGGCCGGCTTCCCGCAGCGCGTGATCGAGCTGCTGCGCGAGGACACCGGGCTTCCGCTCACCGAGGCGCGCGACCACTTCGAGGCGCAGGGAGCCCGCGACGGCCTGGTGGAGCTCTCGGGGGCGCTGCGCACCATCGCCGTGAGCCTGACGAAGATCTGCAACGACCTGCGCTGGATGGGGTCGGGCCCCAACACGGGGCTCGGCGAGATCGCCATCCCCGACCTGCAGCCCGGCTCCTCGATCATGCCCGGCAAGGTCAACCCGGTGATCCCCGAGGCCGTGCTGATGGTCGCGGCGCGCGTGATCGGCAACGACGCGACGGTCGCGTGGGCCGGGGCCAGCGGCTCGTTCGAGCTCAACGTGCAGATCCCCGTGATCGCGCTCGGTGTGCTCGAGTCGATCCGGCTGCTCGCCAACGCGACGACAGCGCTCGCGGACAAGACCGTCGCGGGCATCGAGGCGAACGTGGAGCGGGCGCGGGCGCTCGCGGAGTCTTCGCCGTCGATCGTGACCCCGCTCAACCGGGTGATCGGCTACGAGGCGGCCGCGAAGATCGCCAAGCACTCCGTCAAGCAGGGTCTCACCGTCCGCGAGGCCGTGATCGACCTCGGCTACGTCGCGCGCGGCGAGCTCACCGAGGACCAGCTCGACCAGGCACTCGACGTGCTCGCGATGACCCGCCCGCCGCAGCGCTGACCTGCGACGTCGCCGTGACCCCGGGCTAGGTCACGGCGGCGTAACGATGTCGGCGCCCCGGCGAGACATCGTGCGGAAACGCTCCCACACCCGTGGCGCACCAGCTACCGTCGCGGTCATGCCTCTGCCCGGAGGCCACGGACGACGACGTCGGGAGGCTCTTCGTGGGGTGGGCCACCCTGGTGCTGCGGCGCCGCGCAGCGACCCAGCGGATGATCCTCGTGACTGTGCTCGCGGTCGCGATCACGGGCTCGGGGCTGCTCGGCACGTTCGCGCTGCTGCTCGGCAGCAGCCAGAACCGAGCGCTCGACTCGTGGCTCAGCCGCCAGCCCGCGAGCGCGACCGAGGTCGAGGCCGATCTGAGCATCGGGCTCCGCGATCCCGTCGTCGCGGTCGACGCCGCGGCGGCGGCGCTGGACGAGATCCTCGGGCCGGTCGCCTCGACCCGCGCCGACTGGCTCTCCTCGGTGCCCTACACGCTGCCGGTCACCCCCGAGAACCCCCGGGTCCCGCTCGCCCTGCTCGGCGCGTACCCGGAGGTGGCCGCCCACGCGGAACTCGTCGCCGGCACCTGGACCACGACCGACGCTTCTGCCGACCGCGTCGAGGTCGTGGTGCCGCAGGCGGCGGTCGACCGCTTCGGCTGGGAGGTCGGCGCCGAGGTCGCCCTCGCCAGCACCTCGCGGAACGTGACGCTCACGGCCGTGGTGGTCGGCGTGTACGAGGCGTCGGCCGAGCGCACGTACTGGGAGCGCGACACGCTCCAGGGCGCCGGTCATGACGACCGCTTCGTGGTGCCCGGGACGTTCGGCGCAAAGCTCACCGACGCGTACGGCCCGCTGATCACGACGAGCGCGACGATGCTCGGCTCCGCCGTCGAGACCTCCGACGCCCGCATCGTGCTCAGCCCGGACATGACCACGACCGCCGCCGGCGAGCTCGGGGCGATGCGCGAACGGCTCGACTCGGGCCCCACGACGCTGCTCAGCGCGACGAGCGGCAACGTGCTGAGCGCCGTGCTCCTCACCCGGCTCCCGTCGACCATCGACGGGGCGGCCTCGCAGCTCGCGGTCACCCAGGTCGTCCTCGTGGTGCTCGGCCTCATGCTCGCCGTGCTCGCCGTGACCGTCCTGCAGCTCGCGGCTCGCCTCCTCACCGAGCGGCGCACCGCCGAGCAGACGCTCCTCACGTCCCGCGGCGCCTCCGGGCGCCAGCTGCTGCGCCTCGGCGTCCTCGAGGCCCTGGCGGTCGCGGCCGTCACGACTCTCGCCGCTCCCTGGCTCGGCTGGGGTGTGCACCACCTGATCTCCGCACGCGAGGAGTTCGTCCTGGCCGGGCTCGACGCCGACCCCGGCCGGCCGGCAGCGCTGTGGGTCACGTGCGGCGTCGCTGCGCTCGTCTTCGCGGTCGTGCTCGTGAGCCCGCTGCTGACACGCGGCGGCAGCGTGGTCGACACCGAGCAGCAGCGCGTCCGCCAGGACCGTCGCGGCGCGATGACCCGGTCGGGGCTCGACGTCCTGCTCGTCGGGCTCGCGCTGGTCGCCTACCTGCAGCTGCGCCAGTACCGCTCGCCGGTGCTGCGCAGCGGCGGCCTCGACCCCGTCCTCGTCGCGGGACCTGCGCTGTTCCTGCTCGCAGGGGCCGCCGTCGCGCTGCGCGTCGTGCCCCTCGTCACCGCGCTCGCCGAGCGTCGGGCTCGTCGAAGCCGGTCGCTCGCCATGCCGCTCGCCGCGTGGGAGGTGAGCCGCAGGCCGCGTCGCGCGTCGGGAGCCGTGCTGCTGCTCACGCTCGCCGTCGCCGTCGGGGTCTTCGCCCAGTCGTTCCTCGCCACGTGGCACCGCTCGCAGACGGACCAGGCGACCGTCCTCGTGGGCACCGACCTGCAGGTCCAACGGCTGGGTACGGAACCGCTCGTGCAGTCGTCCGCCATCGGGGCGTTCTCGGGGGTCGAGGCCGTCTCGGCGGTCACGTCGCGCACGGTCCAGCTCGGCCAGAAGGTCGAGCTGAACGGCCTGACCACGTCGACGCCCGCGGAGCTGCTCGCGGTCGACACCACCCAGGCGGGCGCGCTGCTGCCGGGGACGCTGCCCGACGGCCGCTCGTGGGGCGACGTCCTCGGCGCCCTCGCGCCCACGACACCCGTCACGGGCATCGAGCTGCCGACCACGACCCGGGCGCTGACGCTCGACGTCACGGCATCGACCGAGGCGGACGCCGACCTCCAGCTCCTCGTCGAGGTCCTGGTGCAGGACGCGCACGGTGTGCGGGCCGCGCTCGAAGCCGACGCGCTGGTCTCGTTCGACGGTGCACCGCGCACCGTGGAGGTCACGCTCGCGCCCCGCGGCATCGAGGACGCGGACCCGCTCGTCGAGCCCGTCGCGGTGCTCGGCCTGATCGGTCGGGTGCTCGGAGACGACGCGCCCACGCTCACCGACGAGTTCTCCTACGTGGTCCAGACCCAGGCGCTGACGGCCGTCGGGGCCGAGGATGCCCGGACGCCCCTCGACCTCGGCCGCGCCGAGTGGGACGGGCGCTCGTTGCCCAGCTACTTCGGCGAGGTCGGGGCGCTCACGAGCCGCACGTCGTCCGACCGGCGCACGCTCACCGTGATCGACGACGGAGGGCGCGCCGGCACCGTCACCCCCGGCTTCGTGCTGAGCACGGTGCCGAGCGCTCCGCCCGTGCCGATCGTCGTCTCCGACGAGCTCGCCAGCGCGATCGACGCCACGACCGGCGACCGCTTCTACGCGATGGTCGACAACCTGGCCGTGAAGATGGAGGTCGTGGGGCGCGTGCCCTACCTGCCGTCCGTGCCGCACGGCAAGGCGTTCGTGGCCGACCGCGACGCGCTCGGACGCGTCCTGCTCCTCGCGGGCCACACCGACCCCGTGCTCGACTCCTGGTGGCTCGCGGTCCCCGACGCACGGGCCGCGGAGATCGCCCAGGACGTCCGCGAACGGCTCGGGGGCACCACCACGGACCTGGCCGCGCTGGAGACCGAGATGATCGACGGGCCGCTGCGGATCGGCATCCAGTCCGCGCTGTGGGTCACGGTCCTCGCGGCGCTCGCCCTCGCCGTCGCCGGCTTCACCATGAGCGCCACGGTGTCGGTGCGGCTGCGGCGGCTCGAGTTCGCGCGTCTGCAGGCTCTGGGCGCACGGCGGTCGGGGCTGGTCCGCTCGGTCGTCGCCGAGCACGCGCTGCTCGCCGTGCTGGGGTTCGTCTCGGGTAGCTTGCTCGGCACGTTCCTCACGCGGCTCATCTCGCCCCGCGTCACCGTCGCGCCCGACGGCTCACCTCCCGTGCCCGACGTCCAGCTCGTCTGGGCCTGGCCGAACCAGACAGCGCTCCTGGTCACCCTCGGCGTGCTGCTGGCGCTGGCCGTGACCCTCACCACGACGGTCCTGCTGCGCCGCGCGTCGGCCGAGCTGCTGCGGCTGGGGGACGACCGATGACCACCCGCCCGAACCCCTTCGCGACCACCACCGCGGGCGCCCTGCTCGTGGTGCGTCGACGAGCCCGAGCTGATCGTGGCCTGGTCCTCGGCTCGTTGCTGCTCGTGGTCGTCACCTGCTTCCTGGCGCTCAGCGGGCCGCGACTGCTCGCGTCGGCGGTCGACGCAGGGGCGCGCGACGCGGTCGAGCGCGCAGGCACCGGTGCGGACCTCGTCGCCGAGCTGCCCTCGACCGTGACCACCGCCGGCATCCGCTACCAGGCCGACGCCGCGAGCCTCCTGCGTGCCGCAGGTCACGACATGTCCGACGCCCTGCCGCACGAGATCGCCCCTGTCGCCGGTGCACCGGTCACCGGGTTCGTCGCCGACGCCCGGCTGCTCACCCACCCGGGGTCGGCTGTCGCGGCCGGGCTCGCGTGGTGGTCGACCCTGGCCGACACGGGCATGACCTGGGTCGAGGGCGCGGGTCCGGGCCCGTCGCCCGTGCTCCCTGACCGGTCGGACCTCGGCCCCGGTGAGGAGATGCCGACGCAGCTGGTCGAGGTCGCGATCTCACGGGACAACGCCGAATCCCTCGAGCTGCACGTCGGCGACCACCTGCCGATGCTCCGCGGCTCGTCACAGACCGTCGAGGCCGTCGTGGTCGGCATCTTCGAGCCCTCCGACACGACCGACCCGGTGTGGGACGTCACGACGGGTCTGCTGCGGGCGGGCACGACCGCCGGCACGCAGGTCATCCCCCGCGTCGGCCTCGTGCTGAGCGATACCTCGCTGCCCGACGCCATCGCGGCGACCGCCTCGGAGACCCAGCGCGCCTGGGTCCGGTTCCCCGTCGTCGCCGACGGTTTCGCCGGTGCGGAGGCGCCTGCCCTGGCCAACGCGCTGAGCCGCGTCGCGGCCGACCCGAGCCCCCTGCTGACCTCCTACGGGGTCCCCGGGATCCGCACCGAGCTGACCACGGTCCTCGCCGAGTACGGCGAGCGCCTGCGCGGGGTCTACGCCCAGGCCTACCTCGTGCTCACCGGGGTCGTCGCGGTCGGCGCCCTGTCGTTGCTGCTCGCCGGCCGCCTGGTGGTCGAACGGCGGCGCCAGGTGCTCGCCGCCGAACGTGCCCGCGGCGCGTCCGTCGCGTGGGTCGCGCTGACGCTCGCGGGCGAGTCGGTGCCGCTCGCGGCCCTGGGCCTGGGCCTCGGCGCGCTCGCCGCGAGCGCCGTCGCACCCGGCACCGCATGGGTCTGGGGCCCCGGGGTGGCCGTCGCCGTCGCGGCGTCGCTGGCGGTGCCCGTGGGCGGCGCCCTGCTCGTCGCGAGGGCATGGACCGGACGCCAGCTCCCCGCGAACAAGCGGGACCGCGAACGGCTCGCGAACCGGGAGCGGGGGCGCCGACTCGTCGCCGAGGCCGGGGTCGTGGTGCTGGCGCTCGGGGCCGCAGCCGCGGTGCGCGGGCGAGGTCTCCTCCAGTCGCAGACCCAGCAGGTGGACCTGCTGCTCGTCGCGACGCCCGCGCTGCTCGCTGCCGCCGGGACGGTCGTCGTCGTGCGCGCTCTCCCTCCGGTGATGCGTCTGGTCGGGGGCCTCACGACCCGCAGCCGTGGGATCGTGCCCGTCGTCGCGGCCGCCCGGGCAGCCCGCAGCCACGGCACCGGGCTGCCGCTGCTCTCGCTCGCGATCTCGCTCGCGCTCGTCGTCTTCTCCGGCAGCGTCGCGGCCTCGGTCGCCGAGGGTCAGGTACGGGCCGCAGACCAGCGCGTCGGGGCCGACGTGCGGATCGACGGCACGCTCCCTGACGGGCTCGCGGCACAGCTGCGCGCCGCCCCCGGGGTCGACGCAGCCGCGGCGGGTCTGCGGACGCCCGGGCGCACGTTCAACCTGAACAGCGGGCAGAAGGTCACCCTCCTCGCGGTCGAGGCCGCGGAGCTCGACCCGATCCTCGCCCGTCACGACGAGCGGTACGCGGGCGAGCTGCAGCAGCTCGCCCCCCAGGACCCCGGTGCCGCGCCCCGCGCACTCGTGAGCCCTGGGCTGCTCGACGCGGTGCACAGCATCGGCGCGTCGGTGTTCGGCGGCAACGGCTTCATCGACCTCGACGTGGTCGGCACGACCGACCTCGCCGCGGCCGGTGAGCAGCTCGTGATCGTCGACCTGGACGTCTTCGCGGCCGCCGGCACGGACCTCACCGTGCCCGACATGCTGTGGGTCGACGGCCCCGGCGCGGTCGACGCGGTCGACGCCGCCCAGCTCGACGACGAGGCCGGTCTGACGGTCTCGGACCGCGAGCAGTGGCTCGCGGACATCCATGCGTCGCCGTTGACCACGGGGATGCTCGACCTGCTGCGCGTCGCTGCCGTGGTCCTCGCGCTCCTCGCCTCGGTGGCGCTGGCCCTCACCGTCGTGGCGACCGCCCCCGAGCGGGGCCGCACGCTGTCGGCGCTGCGGACGCTCGGCCTCGACGGGCGGCTCGCACGACGCATCACGATCGGCGAGCTCCTGCCGCTCTCGCTCGCGGCCCTCGTCGCGGGCGGCGCGATCGGCATCGGGCTGCCGCGCGTGCTCGGTGACGCCCTCGGCCTGGGCTCGCTCACGGGCGAGCTGCGGGCAGCCCCCGCAACCTTCTCGGCCACGTCGCTGGCCCTCGCCACCGGCGCGATGCTGCTCGCCCTCGTGGTGAGCGTCGGGGTCGAGGCAGTCGTCCGGCGCCGGGACCGGCTGGGCGACGTGCTGCGGGTGGGCGAGCGATGAGCCGGCAGCCCGCACCGGCGGGACCACGACCGGCACCATCAGCTGAGCACGGGCACGGGCACGACGAGCACGACGCCGACCAGACGGGAGCACTCCGGTGAGCACCACCCAGACCGCCGATCGCCAGGCGCTCGACTCGCTCGAGGAGAGCGCGCAGCGCCGACCCGACGAGTTCGGGCAGCACGCGCTCATCGCGTGCGACAACCTCGTACGCATCTACCAGTCCGAGGGCATCGAGGTGCAGGCGCTCCAGGGCCTCGACCTGCTCGTCGAGGCCGGCGAGGAGGTCGCGATCGTCGGGGCGTCGGGCTCGGGCAAGTCGACGCTGCTCTCGGTGCTCTCCGGACTGGACGTGCCCACCGCCGGACGGGTGCGCGTCGGCCCCTGGGACCTCACGGCCATGACGGCCCGGCAGCGCGTCACGTACCGGCGGACCATGGTCGGCTTCGTGTGGCAGCAGACCGCGCGCAACCTCGTGCCCTACCTCACGTCGCTCGAGAACGTGGCCTTCCCGCAGGCGCTGGCCGGGGTCGGGGCGAAGCAGCGGCGCCGACGCGCCACCGAGCTGCTCGACATGCTCGGGGTCGGCTACTGCGCGGGGCGCCGCCCGGAGCAGATGTCGGGCGGCGAGCAGCAGCGGGTCGCGATCGGCGTCGCGCTCGCCAACTCCCCCCAGATCCTGTTCGCCGACGAGCCCACGGGCCAGCTCGACACCGTCACCTCGGTCGAGGTGCTCGAGTCGCTGCGCAGCGTGAACCGCGAGCTCGGCGTGACAGTGGTGGTCGTCACGCACGACGCGTCGGTCAGCGAGCACGTGCAACGCACCGTCGCGATCCGTGACGGGCGCACGAGCTCGGAGGTGCTGCGCCGCACGCACACCGACGAGCACGGCGCCGAGTCGGTCATCGCCGAGGAGTACGCGGTGCTCGACCGTGCGGGTCGCGTCCAGCTCCCCCGCGAGTATCGCGAGGTGCTCGAGCTCACCGGTCGGGTGCGGCTCGCGCTCGAGCAGAACCACGTCGCGGTGTGGCCCGACCGACCGCGGCCGGCGGCGCCTCCACCCGGACGCGCGCCGCGCCACGCTGCCGCGCCGGCGCCGTCCGCCGCTCCCGCCACCGAGGAGGCACCGTGACCACCGCGACGACCACGACGCCGGCACCCATGCCGGTCACCGCGCGCCCGATGGTCGCGGTCGAGGGCGTGCGCCGCACGTTCGGCCACGGCTCGGCCGCGGTGCACGCGCTGGCGGACGTCTCGTTCACGATCCAGCCCGGCGAGCTCGTGGCGCTCGTCGGCAAGTCGGGTTCGGGCAAGACGACGCTGCTCAACCTCATCGGTGGCCTGGACCGTCCCGACGCGGGCCGCGTCGTGGTCGACGGCCGCGAGGTCTCGTCGCTCGGCGAGCGCGGCCTGGTCGAGCTGCGGCGCGACGTCGTCTCGTTCGTGTTCCAGACGTTCGGGCTGGTGCCCGTGCTCTCGGCCGCGGAGAACGTGGGCGTCCCGCTCCGCCTGCGCAAGCTCCCGACGGCCGTGCGAGAGGCCCGTGTCGAGCTGCTGCTCGACCTCGTGGGGCTGCGCGCGCACAGCCGCCAGCGTCCCGGTGAGCTGTCGGGCGGTCAGCAGCAGCGCGTCGCGATCGCCCGGGCGCTCGCCAACTCCCCGCGGCTGCTCATCGCCGACGAGCCGACGGGCCAGCTCGACACCGAGACCGGGCTGGCCGTCATGGCGCTGCTCCGAGCCGTCGTCCAGGCGGAAGGCATGACAGCCATCGTCTCGACCCACGACCCGCTGATGATCGACGTCGCCGACCGAGTCATCCGCCTCACCGACGGCCACCTCACCCAGCCAGACCCGCCGCGATAGACCCGCCGAGGGGGTCAGGTGTCGAGAGGGGGGAGGAGTTCGGTGACGAGGGCTGCTACCGGGGAGCGTTCGGAGCGGGTCAGGGTGACGTGGGCGAACAAGGGGTGGCCCTTGAGGGCCTCGATCACCGCGGCGACGCCGTCGTGCCTGCCGACGCGCAGGTTGTCACGCTGGGCCACGTCGTGCGTGAGCACCACCCGCGAGCCCTGCCCGATGCGTGAGAGCACTGTCAGCAGCACGTTGCGCTCGAGGGACTGCGCCTCGTCGACGATCACGAACGCGTCGTGCAGCGACCGCCCGCGGATGTGCGTGAGCGGCAGCACCTCGAGCAGGTCGCGGGCCATCACCTCCTCGACGACCTCGGGGCTCACGAGCGCCCCGAGCGTGTCGAACACGGCCTGCGCCCACGGGCCCATCTTCTCGGCCTCGTTGCCCGGCAGGTAGCCCAGGTCCTGGCCGCCCACCGCGTACAGCGGCCGGAACACCATGACCTTGCGGTGCTGGCGCCGTTCGAGCACGGTCTCGAGCCCCGCGCACAGTGCGAGCGCCGACTTGCCCGTGCCGGCCCGCCCACCGAGCGAGACGATCCCGATCTGCTCGTCGAGCAGCAGGTCGATCGCGATGCGCTGCTCGGCGCTGCGGCCGTGCACCCCGAACACGTCGCGGTCGCCCCGCACGAGCCGCACCTGCTTGTCGGCGGTGACCCGACCGAGCGCCGACCCGCGCGGCGAGTGCAGCACGAGCCCGGTGTGGCAGGGCAGCTCGCGGTCGGCCACCGCGCCGACCCCGTCGTCACCGCCGACGTCGGCCAGCACGAGGGTCTCGTCGTCCCAGAGCTGCGCCATGTCGGCCTCGGTCACGTCGAGCGTGTCCATGCCGGTCCAGCCCGAGTCGACGGCGAGCTCGGCGCGGTACTCCTCGGCCCGCAGCCCCACGGCCGACGCCTTGACCCGCATCGGCAGGTCCTTCGACACGACCGTCACGTCGTGCCCCTCGGCGGCCAGGTTCGCGGCGACCGCGAGGATGCGCGAGTCGTTGTCGCCCAGCCGGAACCCCGCGGGCAGCGCCGTGGGGTCGGTGTGGTTGAGCTCGATGCGCAGGGTGCCGCCCTGCGGACCGAGCGGGATCGGCTGGTCGAGCCGACCGTGGGTGACGCGCAGGTCGTCGAGCATCCGCAGCGCGGTCCGCGCGAAGTACCCGAGCTCGGCGTGGTGGCGCTTGCCCTCGAGCTCGGTGACCACGACGACGGGGAGCACCACGTCGTGCTCGGCGAAGCGGTAGATCGCCTGGGGGTCGGAGAGCAGGACGGAGGTGTCCAGCACGTGCGTGCGCCGACCTTCGTCGACGGGGGGCTCCCCCTCCGACGGGGTCGGTGCGGGGACTCGCAGCTCCTTGCTGACCACGGCAGGCTCCCTCCGGCGCCTCAGCGCCGCATCGGGCCCCTCGTGCCGTTCCACCTCGGGTGCAGGCGGCGGGTGGCGCGGCACGCGGTGACGGGACGAGGGCGGCCGGCCACGTCGGGCCGGGTCCGGCCCTCCTCCTGGAGCTGGTGCTCCATGGGCAGGCCTCCCGGGGACGGCGGATGCCATCCGTCCCGTCGGACGCTACGCCCGCTCTGCGACGGTCTGTGCCCGACACGCGCGCGTGTCGGGCAGAGTTCACACGACCGTCACGGGACGGCTGTCCGGGGTTCGTGCCGGGCGTCAGCGCCCGAGGCGCCGCTCGCGTGCCGCGTAGGCCCGGACGGCGCGCAGGAAGTCCACGCGACGGAAGTCGGGCCAGTACGCCTCGCAGAAGTAGAACTCCGAGTGCGCGCTCTGCCACAGCAGGAACCCGCCGAGCCGCTGCTCGCCGGACGTGCGGATGACGAGGTCGGGGTCGGGCTGGCCCTTGGTGTACAGATGCTCGGCGATCAGGTCGACGTCGAACGAGTCGGCGAGGTCCTCGAGGCTCGTGCCGGCCTGAGCGTGCTGACGCAGGATCGAGCGGACAGCGTCCGCGATCTCGCGTCGGCCGCCGTAGCCGACGGCGACGTTGACGTGCAGACCCTGGACGCCGGCCGTGGCGGCCTCGGCCTCCTTGAGGGCCTGGACGGTCGCGGCGGGCAGCAGGTCGAGCGAGCCGACCGCCTGGACCCGCCAGCGCCCGGTGCTCGCGAGGCTGCGGACCGAGTCCTCGATGATGAGCAGCAGCGCGTCGAGCTCGTCGGCCGCGCGCGCGAGGTTGTCGGTCGAGAGCATCCACAGCGTCACGACCTCGACGCCGACCTCCTCGCTCCAGCTGAGGACGTCGGAGATCTTGTCGGCCCCGGCCTGGTGGCCGGTCGCGGCCGACGCGCCGACGGTACGGGCCCACCGGCGGTTGCCGTCGAGGATGACCCCGACGTGCCGCGGTACCTGCTCACGGTCCAGTGAAGCGGCGATCCGTCGCTCGTAGAGCCCGTACAGCGGATGTGGCAGACGCACGCGCGGGACGCTCCTTCGAGGTGCTGGTGGCTCTTCGGGGCACACGCTACTCGCCCCGGGCACCCCGACCTGACCGTTCCGCCCGGATCGCACCAGACCTTCACACGCTTAACCTACGGTGTCGTAAGTTATGCTCCTCGACGGCACCTGCCTCGTCATCTGCACCACCAGATCGGCTTCACAGGACGGACGTACCTTGGACATCCCCAACGCCGCGGAGAACCTCGCTGAGAACGTCGCGACAGCGGTCAAGCCACGCCTGCGGGGGTGGCTGCACGCGGGGATGTTCCCCATCGTCGTGGTCGCCTCGATCGTGCTGGTCGCGACGGCACCCACACCCACCGCGCGCTGGTCGTCCACCGTCTTCGGCATCACGTCGATGCTGCTGTTCGGCACGAGCGCCGTCTACCACCGCGGCACGTGGTCGCCGCGCGTCACGGGTGTGCTGCGCAGGCTCGACCACTCCAACATCTTCCTCATCATCGCGGGCACCTACACCCCGCTCGCGGCGATCATGCTGCCCGAGCGCACCCGCAACGTCCTGCTGCTCACGGTCTGGGTCGGCGCCGTGCTGGGACTGCTCGCGCGGGTGCTCTGGCTCGGGGCGCCCCGCTGGGTCTACACCCCGATCTACGTGGCGCTCGGGTGCGTCTCGCTCGGCTTCCTGCCGCAGTTCGCCGCGGCCCCCGGCGGACCGGCCGTCGTCGGGCTGCTCCTCGGGTGCGGCGTCGCGTACATCAGCGGTGCCGTGGTCTACGCGCTCAAGCGTCCCAACCCGAGCCCTCAGTGGTTCGGGTTCCACGAGGTGTTCCACGCCCTGACGATCATCGGGTTCTCGTGCACGTACGTGGCCGTGGCGATCGCGGCGCACGCGAGCGCCTGACCCGGCGTCAGCCCCGCGGGACCACCGTGTAGCGGCGCAGCCCGAGCGACGGGTTGCGCTCCCGGACCGCAGCGAGCGCAGCCCCGTCGATGTCGGCGGTGCGGATGCCCGGCTGGTCGTCGAGCTCGAGCCCGACCTCGCCGTCGGGCCCCACGAGCAGCGAGCGTCCGACGACGCCGCGACCCGCCTGCCCCACCGCGACCACGGCCGCCGTGTTCTCGATGGCCCTGGCCACGGCGAGCGTGCGCCAGTGCAGGGCCTTGAGCTCGCCCGCGGCCCACGCCGCGGGCACGACGAGCACCTGCGCTCCGGCGTCCACGAGCCGCCGTGCGGACTCGGGGAACCGCAGGTCGTAGCAGGTGAGGACACCGAAGCGCAGACCACCGACGTCGAGCACGAGCGGCGGGGCGTCCGGCTCCCCCGCCTCGAGACGGTCGGACTCCCGGTGCCCGAACGCGTCGTACAGGTGGACCTTGCGGTAGACCCCGACGAGCTCGCCCGCACCGTCGATCGCGACGACCGCGTTGACCCCGCGCGCCGGGGTGCTGCCCGGCAGCACCGTGCCGGCCACGACCGCGACGCCCGTCCGCGCGGCCCGCTCGCGCAGCGCGCTGACGAACGGCCCGTCGAGCGGCTCGGCGTGCTCGGGGCCCACACCCTGGGGGTCGAAGCCCGCGGCGTACTCGGGCAGGACCAGCAGGTCCGCGTGCGCGAGCGAGGCGACGTGCAGCGCGTCGAGCGCCGCGAGCCGGTTCGCCGCGTGGTCGGTGCTGACCGCGAGCTGCCCGATCGTCACGCGCACAGCGGGGCGTACCGGCGCCGGCGTGCCGCTCATGCGCGCGGGCCGGTCGGGTCCTGCGGGTCGTCCGGACCCTCGGCGCCGGGTTCACCGGTGCGGGGCTCGTCGGTGCGGGGCTCGTCGGCGCCGGGCTCGGCAGGTCCGGCCGCACCGGCCTCACCCGGCCACGACGAGGACGTCATCCGCTCGGGCCGCTCGATGCCGAGCTGGTCGGCCCGGCGCTCCATGCGCCGGAGCTGGCGCGTGAGCCCCAGGAACAGCCCGATCGCGGCGAGCGCGACGAGAAACGTCACGAGGAAGCCCGCGATCCCGGGCGACGCCGAGGGCGTGCCGATCGAGGTCGTCGGTGACGGCGACGGCGTCGCTGCGAGCAGCAGGACTGCGGGGACGTTCACTCGGCCACCTCTCGGATCCCGGCGAACAGGTCGTCCTCCGGCAGCGTCGTGGGCACGCGGGACTCCGCGAGCTCGTACTCCTCGTACGGCCAGACCTCGCGTTCGAGCGCGCGCGGGAACGCGAAGAAGAAGCCGGTCGGGTCGATCTGGGTCGCGTGCGCCCGCAGGGCGTCGTCGCGCGCGTCGAAGTAGTCCGCGCACTGGATGCGCGTGGTGACCTCGCGCTCGGGGATCTCGCGCGCCGCGCGCGACTCGACCCACTCCCCGAACGGCGACTCGTCGCCCTGCGCGAGCAGCGCCTCGTGCGCGGCCCGGATGCGGGCCATCGAGAACCCGTGGTTGTAGTACAGCTTGAGCGGGGTCCAGGGCTCCCCCGCGTCGGGGTAGCGCTCGGGGTCCCCGGCCGCCTGGAACGCCTCGTACGAGACCCGGTGGGTCATGATGTGGTCGGGGTGCGGGTAGCCGCCCGTGGGGTCGTACGTCGTGATGACGTGCGGGCGGAACTCGCGCACGAGCCGCACGAGGGGCTCGGCGGCCTCCTCGAGGGGGACCAGCGCGAAGCAGCCGTCGGGCAGCGGCGGCAGCGGGTCACCCTCGGGCAGGCCCGAGTCGACGAACCCGACCCAGTGCTGCCGGACACCGAGCGCGCGCGCCGCGGCGGCCATCTCGTCGCGGCGGATCTGGTGCATCTCCTCCGCGCCGCCCGTGACCGGGGGGTAGTGCGGGTTGAGCACGTCGCCCCGCTCACCACCGGTGCAGGTCGCCACGAGCACGTCGACGCCCTCGGCGGCGTAGCGCGCCATCGACGCGGCCCCCTTGCTGGACTCGTCGTCGGGGTGGGCGTGCACCGCCATCAGGCGCAGCCGTTCTCCGGTCACCGCATCCTCCTGTGGGCCCTCCCGGCGCTCGACACGCGACGGGCGAGAGACAATGATCCCGCACGCCGGGGACGTCCGGCGCCCCCGAGCCCCGCGAGGAGGCACGCTGTGAGCGAGTCGATGCCGGTCGGACCCCCCGCCGGGCGGTACGGCCCCGTAGCACGCCAGCGGCGACGCCCTGCCTGGGTGCTGCCCGCGGCTGTCGTCGGGGTGGTGGCGATACCCGTCGGGGTGTGGATCGGGGTCGGGGTGCTGCGTGACCCGGTGCAGTGGTCGACCGTCGGGTTCTCCGTCACGGGGGTCGACAACGTGGACCTCACGTTCCAGGTGACGCGTGACGTCGGCCAGACCGTGCAGTGCCAGGTCCACGCGCTCAGCACGTCCTACGCCGAGGTCGGGGTCCGTACCGTCGTGGTGCCCCCCTCCGACGAGCGCACGCAGCGGGTCACGGAGAGCATCCCGACGGCCGAGGAGGCGACCACGGCCGAGGTTCTCGGCTGCGAACAGGTGACCGAGGGCACCACCGTCGAGGACTGACAGCGCTGCGCCACACGCGAAGAAGCGCGCCGGGGGCCGCTCGACGAGGCAACCGCTTGCTACGCTTGTCGATTCACACGCAGCCCTGGTCGAGCGTGGCCGCAGGTCGACGCGACCGAGAGCGAACAGACACAGCACGGCGCTCGTTCACTGATCACCGTGTCCGGACGTGTGCACCCCCGATGTTGCAAGGAAGGAGCAATCGTGACCGAGACGACTCAGGCCACCTGGTTGACCCAGGAGGCCTTCGACCGGCTCAAGGCCGAGCTCGCGCACCTCGAGGCAGAGGGCCGCAGCGAGATCACCGAGCGCATCGCCGCCGCGCGCGACGAGGGCGACCTCAAGGAGAACGGCGGCTACCACGCGGCTCGTGAGGAGCAGGCCAAGCAGGAGGCCCGCATCCGCGAGCTCAAGCAGAAGCTGCGCAACGTGCAGATCGGCACGCCGCCCGACGACGGCGTGATCGAGCCGGGCATGGTCGTCACGGCGCTCGTCGCAGGCGACGAGATGGTCTTCCTGCTCGGATCGCGCGAGATCGCCGGCACGGCCGACATCGACGTGTTCTCGCCGACGTCGCCCCTCGGTGCTGCGATCAGCGGCCACTCGGTCGGGGACACGGTGAGCTACGTCGCACCCAACGGCAACGAGATCCCCGTCGAGATCACGGCGGCCAAGCCCTTCCAGGGTTGAGCCGGCCGCCTTGCCCAGCGCACGCTGATCGGGGACGGCACGAAGGCCCTGCACCGCACGGTGCAGGGCCTTCGCCGTGCTCGGGGCGGCCGGGCCGCCCACCTCACCGGTCGGCGAGCCGGAACCCGGACCGCCGCAGGTGCGCGATGACCTGCGCGCAGTGCTCGGGACCCTTGGTCTCGACCTGGACCTCGATCTCCACCTCGTCGATCGCCGTGCCCGTGCCCGTGCGCACGTGCGAGACGTGCATGACGTTGCCGCCGGTCGAGGCGAGCTCGGCGAGGAGCGCGGCGAGCGCCCCGGGCGAGTCGTCGATGTTGACGCGCAGCTGCAGGTAGCGCCCGGCCGACGCGAGGCCGTGCCGCACGACCCGCAGCAGCACGAGCGGGTCGATGTTGCCGCCCGAGAGCACAGCGACGACGGGCCCCTCGAACTCGCCCGGCGCGGCCATGAGCGCCGCCACCGCTGCCGCCCCCGACGGCTCGACGAGCAGCTTGGCCCGCTCGGCGACGAGCAGCAGGGCCCGCGAGAGGTCCTCCTCGCTCACGGTGCGGATCTCGCAGCCGAGCGAGTGCAGCACCTCGAACGGCACGACACCGGGGGTCCCGACCGCGATGCCGTCGGCCATGGTCCGGAGCCCCGAGGCGGGCACCGGGTACCCCGCCTGGATCGACGCGGGGTAGGCCGCGGCGCGCGCGGCCTGCACGCCGACCACCCGCACGTCGGGCTTGAGCTCCGCGAGCGTCGCTGCGATCCCGGCAGCGAGGCCGCCACCGCCCACGGGCACCACGACCGTCGCGACGTCGGGGACCTGCTCGAGCAGCTCGAGCCCGAGCGTGCCCTGGCCGGCGACGACGTCGACGTGGTCGAACGGGTGGATGAGCACGGCGCCCGTGCGCTCCGACTCGGCGCGGGCGACCACGAGCGCCTCGTCGACGCTCGAGCCCACGAGGCGCACCTCGGCGCCGTAGTCCCGGGTGGCAGCGATCTTGGGCAGCGCGGCGTCGACCGGCATGTACACCACCGCGTCGATCCCCAGGATCTGGGCCGCGAGGGCCACCCCCTGCGCGTGGTTCCCCGCGCTCGCCGCCACGACGCCGGCCGCACGCTGCTCCGCGCTGAGCCGTGCCATGCGCACATACGCGCCGCGGATCTTGAACGAGCCCGCCCGCTGCAGGTTCTCGCACTTGAGCCACACGTCGACGCCGGCGATCTGCGACAACGCGCGACTCGTGTCGACGGGTGTGCGGGTCGCCACGCCGTCGAGCAGCGTCGCGGCCGCGCGCACCTCCTCGAGCCAGCTCACGGGCGCACCTCCTGGTCCTGCGGGTCGAGATCGGTACCGGCCGGCGACGGTTCGCGCCGGGCGTAGGTGTCGTCGGTGCCGAGCTGGGGGAACTTGTCGTGGCCGTGCAGGTACAGGACCACGGTGTTGACCACGGCGACGAGGGGGACCGCGAAGAGCGCCCCGACGATCCCGGCCACGAGCGTCCCGGTCGCGACCGCGAGCAGCACGGCCACGGGGTGCAGCGACACCGCGTGCCCCATGAGGAACGGCTGCAGCACGTGCCCCTCGATCTGCTGCACGGCGAGCACGATCGCGAGCATGATCAGCGCGGCGCCCGGTCCCTGGGCGACGAGCGCGACGAGCACAGCGATGGACCCGGTGAGCAGCGCCCCGAGGATGGGCACGAACGACCCGAGGAACACCAGCACCGCGAGCGGCAGCGCGAGCGGGATGCCGAGGATCGCGGCGCCGACCCCGATCCCCACCGCGTCGACGGACGCCACGAGGATCTGCGTGCGCGTGTAGGCGCCGAGGGTCACGACACCGCGACGCGCCGCCTGGTGCGCCCGCTCGCGCGCCCGCACGGGGAGCAGGCCGACGACCCAGCTCCAGATCGCGTGCGGGTCCATGAGGAAGAAGAACGTGCAGAACAGCGCGATCACGGCGCCGGCGGCGACGTGCCCGAGCGTGGTGGTCACCGACAGCGCACCCGAGACCAGCCCGCCGCTGTTGCTGCTGATCGACGACTGGATCTGGTCGAGGTAGTCCGCGAGCTGGTCGGCCGACACCTGCAGGGGGCCGACGGCGAGCCACTCGGTGACCCTCTCGATGCCGAGGGCCGCCTGGTCGCCGAGCTCGGCGAAGCCCCTGGCCACCGAGCTGCCCGCGAGCGTGAGCAGGCCGACGACGACGGCGAGCATCCCGAGCAGGGCGGTCGCCGAGGCAACGGCGCGCGGGAGCCCCAGCCAGCGCTGCAGCGCCCGGACGACCGGGGCGAGCAGGACCGCGAGCAGCAGCGCCACGGCCACGGGGACGACGATCGTCTTGAGGACCCCGAGCAGCCAGATGCCCACACCGGTGGCGGCCGCGATGAGCAGCAGTCGCCAGGACCAGGCCGCCGAGACCCGGACCGGGTACGGGACGGCGTCGGCGACGTGGCCGCGGCCCGGGGTGCCCGGCTCGGTGCCCGTGGGTCGTCCGACGGTGGGCGCCGGTGGCGCGGGTCGTGCCCCCCGTGTCGAGGTGTCGCTGTCCGTCATGCCAGCGCGCGCTCGAGGTCGGCCAGCAGGTCCGCGACGTCCTCGATGCCCACCGAGAGGCGCACGAGGTCGTCGGGCACCTCGAGCGCGGTGCCGACCACCGAGCCGTGCGTCATCTTCGCGGGGTGCTCGATGAGCGACTCCACGCCGCCGAGCGACTCGGCGAGCGTGAAGACCCGGGTCTTCGCGCAGACCGCGAGAGCCGTCTCGACGCTGCCGGTGCGGAACGACACCATGCCGCCGAACCCGCTCATCTGCCGGGCGGCGACCTCGTGGCCGGGGTGCGAGGGCAGGCCCGGGTAGATGACCTGGGTCACCCGCGGGTGGGCCTCGAGGAACGCGGCGACCGCGGCGGCGTTGGCCTGGTGCCGGTCCATGCGGACCGCGAGCGTCTTGAGCCCGCGCAGCGTGAGCCACGCGTCGAACGGGCCGGCCACCGCGCCCGACGAGTTCTGGTGGAAGCCGATCGCGTCGGCGAGCGCCGTGCTGCCGGTCGGGCCGACGAGGTCCACGGGCAGCTGCGCGCCGTCCGCGACGACGAGCGCGCCGCCCACGACGTCGCTGTGGCCACCGATGTACTTGGTGGTCGAGTGCACCACGACGTCGGCGCCCAGTGCGAGGGGCTGCTGCAGGTAGGGCGTGGCGAACGTGTTGTCGACCACGAGCACCGCACCGGCGGAACGGGCGTGGGCCGCGAGCGCCGCGATGTCGGCGATGCCGAGCAGCGGGTTGGTCGGCGTCTCGGCCCAGATGAGCTTGGTGCGTCCCGGCTGGATCGCGTCGACGACGGCGGTCGGGTCGGACAGGTCGACGGGGGTGTGCTCGATGCCCCACGGGCCGAACACGCGGGCGACGAGGCGGTAGGTGCCGCCGTACGCGTCGTTGGGCACGATCACGTGGTCGCCGGGCCGCAGCACGGCCCGCAGCAGGGTGTCCTCCGCAGCGAGGCCCGAGGCGAACGCGTACGCCGCGCCACCGCCCTCGGCAGCCCGCAGCGCCTCCTCGAGCGCGGCGCGCGTCGGGTTGCCCGAGCGCGAGTACTCGTAGCCACCACGCAGGCCGCCGACGCCGTCCTGCTTGTAGGTGGAGACCTGGTAGATGGGCGTGACGACAGCGCCGGTCGTCGCGTCCGGGTCCTGGCCGGCATGGATCGCGCGGGTCGAGAACCCCGCCGACTCCCAGTCGTGGCCGGCGTGCTGGTCGAGGGTGTGGGGGTCCGTGGTCACGGACACAGGCTAGGCGGTACGCCTGGCAGGGTGCGTCGGGAACACGGCGACGTCCCGCGACTGTTGCACCGGTCGAGCTGAGGAGAGTGACGAGATGGGCTGGTTGTTCGGATCCGCGACGAAGTCGACGATGGTGACGCCCGAGCGGGCGCTCGCCGGACGGGACGCCCCGGCGTACCCGGTGCCGGAGACGCACGCGGTGCTCGGCACCCCGCTGCAGGGGCCGTGGCCCGAGGGCACGCAGGTGATCTACCTCGCGCTGGGCTGCTTCTGGGGGGCCGAGAAGGAGATGTGGCAGCTGCCGGGCGTCGTGACGACGGCCGCGGGCTACCAGGGCGGCTACACGCCGAACCCGACGTACGAGGAGACGTGCACCGCGATGACGGGGCACGCCGAGACCGTGATGGTCGCGTACGACCCCGAGGTGCTGCCCACCACCGAGCTGCTGCGCACGTTCTGGACGTTGCACGACCCCACGCAGGGGTTCCGGCAGGGCAACGACGTGGGCACGCAGTACCGCTCGGCGATCTTCACGACCACGCCCGAGCAGGCCGAGGCCGCGCGGACGACGCGCGACCTGTACGCCCCCGAGCTCGCGCGCAACGGCTACGGCGAGATCACCACCGAGATCCGCAGCGCGGACGAGGCGGGGCCGTTCTACTACGCCGAGGAGCACCACCAGCAGTACCTGCACAAGGTGCCGAACGGCTACTGCCCGGTGCACTCGACCGGGGTGGCCTGCCCGGTGCCGTGATCGGTGACGGCTAGCCCGGCGCGCACCCGCCCGCCGGGCTAGCCTCGGTCCGTGGGCCGACGCGAGGAGTACCGCGCCGCGGTCGCGGATCTGACGGGCCCCGAGCTCGACGAGTTCCTGACCGCGCGCTCGGGCCTGCCCGGGCCGCGCGGCAACCTGGAGCTCGCGGCCGCGGTGGCGGACGTGGTGGACGACGCGACCGTGCTGCGGCTGGCCGGGTCGGACGACGAGTACCTGCGGCTGTGCGGTGTCGCCGCGCTGGGTCGGCTGGCGGCCGACGCCGAGGGGCCCGAGCTGGGCGCGGTCGTGGACCGTCTGCGCCAGGAGGCCACCGACGAGCGCTGGCGGGTGCGTGAGGCGGTGGCGATCGCGCTGCAGCGGCTGGGCGACTCCTCCCCCGAGCGGCTGCGGGACGTGGTCCGCGCGTGGGCGTCGGACGGCGACCCGCTGGTGCAGCGTGCTGCGCTGGCCGCGGTGTGCGAGCCGCGCCTGCTGCGCGACCCGGAGACGGCCGCGCTGGCCCTGGAGGCCTGCGAGAGCGCGACGGCGTTCCTGCGGCGCGTCCCGCCGACGGCGCGGCGCAACCCGAGCGTGCGGACCCTGCGGCTCGCGCTGGGCTACTGCTGGAGCGTCGCGGTCGCGGCGGACCCCGAGCGGGGCCTGCCCCGGTTCCTGGCGCTCGAGGGGTCGAGCGACCCCGACGTGCGGTGGGTCGACCGGGAGAACCGCCGCAAGCAGCGGCTGCGCGCCCTGCTGTGACCCGCGCCCTGTCGCCGGCCTGACGCACGGACGCCCGGCCGCCGCACGGGTGTGCGGCGACCGGGCGTGACGGTGTGCGGTCGCTGGTCAGTTGACCCCGACGATGTCGACGACGAACACGAGCGTGCTGTCACCCTTGATGCCGGCCTGCGGGACCCCACGGTCGCCGTAGCCCAGGTGCGGCGGGATCGAGATCAGCACGCGCGAGCCGATGGGCTGCCCGACGAGCGCCTGGTCCCAGCCGCCGATGACCGCGCCGACACCGATCGGGAAGTTGATCGACGCGCCGCGGTCGTACGAGTTGTCGAAGATCGGCCCGTTCCAGAGCTGACCCAGGTAGTTCACCACGAGGTCGTCACCGGCCTCGACGAGCGGACCGTCGCCGCGGCTGAGCACGGCGACCTCGAGCTCGGCCGGTGCGGCCGCGTCGGGGAAGGTCAGCGTGGGCTTCTCGCCGAACGAGCCGGTCGCCTCGGGAAGCTGTGCGGTCATGGGGTTGATCTCCTCGGATGGACGTCAGGTGGCTCCATCCTCCCCCGTCCGCGCCGCCGGTGCGCGCACGGCGCCCCGGGCCGACGGCAGGATCTCGACGCACGATGGCCGGGCGGCCACTTCCTCCGCGCCCGCCCGACGGCCACGCTCGGGCCATGACCTCGAACCTCACAGCCCTGGACCCTGACGCGACCCTCGTGGTCATCGACGTGCAGCAGGGCTTCCGCGACCCGTCACGGCCGCCGCGCGACAACCCCGACGCGCTCGCGCACATCGCGGTGCTCACGGACGCCTGGGTGCGCACCGGGCGCCCCGTGGTGCGGGTGCGGCACTCGTCCCGCACCGCCGGCAGCACGTTGCACCCGACGCACCCGGGCTACGCGTTCGAGCCGTTCGTCGCGGCCCTGGAGCCTGCGCTCGACGTGCTCAAGGAGGTCCACTCGGCGTTCGGCGGCGACGTGGACCTGCACGCCTGGCTGACCGGGCGGGGTGTGCGGCAGGTCGTGGTGTGCGGGATCCAGACGAACCTGTGCTGCGAGACCACGAGCCGGGTCGCGGGCGATCTCGGCTACGACGTGGTCTTCGCGCACGACGCGACGCACACGTTCGACCAGACCGATCCGGTCACGGGCGAGCTGGTGCCCGCCGCGCTGCTCTCGCAGGTCACGCGGAGCACCCTGGCGAACGGCTTCGGGCGGGTGGTCGCCACGGCGGACGTGGTCGCGGCGACCGGGGCGCAGGAGCCGTTGACAGCGCTTGGCTAATGCCATTAGCTTTGACGGATGGACACCTTGCTGCACCACCTCGACCGCGGCGACGGACGGCTCGCCTACACCGACCAGGGGTCCGGGCCCGTCGTCGTCCTGGTGCCCGGCATGGGAGACCTGCGCTCGACGTGGCGTGACCTCACCGACCCGCTCCTCACCGCCGGGCACCGTGTCGTCGCTCTCGACCTGCGCGGGCACGGCGACTCCGACGCCACGTTCGCCGCGCACGGCCTCGTCCCGACCGGCCAGGACGTGCTCGCCCTCGTCGAGCACCTCGGCGAGCCCGCTGTGATCGTCGGCAGCTCGGTGGGCGCCGGGGCGGCCGCCTGGGTCGCGGACGCCCGCCCCGACCTGGTCGCCGGGCTCGTCCTGATCGCGGCCCACCTGCAGGACCACGGCGCACCCGGCCTCCTCGCCCGCCTGCAGGTCGCGCTGCTCCTGCGTCGCCCGTGGGGCCCCGCGGCCTGGGCCTGGTACTACCGCTCGCTCAACAGCGGCCGGCACGCCCCCTGGCTCGAGAAGCACAGCGCCGCGCTGAGCGCCTCGCTGCGCCGCCCCGGGTACATGGAGGCGTTCGGCTCGCTCGCGCGCCACCTGCTCTCCGACCGGGTCGAGGTCCCCGCCACCGACATCGCAGCCCCCACGCTCGTGCTGTACGGCGAGCACGACCCGGAGTTCACCGACCCGGCCGCCGAGCTCGACTGGCTCGTGACGCACCTGCCGCACGCGACGGGCTCGCTCGTCCCGGACAGCGGCCACTACCCGCAGGGCCAGCGGCCCGACGTCGTCGTCCCGGCCGTCCTCGACCACCTCGCCACCCTGCCACGCAGCGCCGACGCATGGACCGCGGCGGGCGCCCGTGCCTAGGGCCGGGCTGAGCCACGACGCGGTCGTGGCGCTCGCCCTCGACCTGGTCGACGAGGGCGGCCCGCGCGGCTTCGCCGACCTGACGCTCGCCGCCGTCGCCGCCCGCGCGGGCGTGGCCGTCCCCAGCCTCTACAAGCACGTGGCCGGGCTGCCCGCGCTGCGCCGCGACGTCACCCGCGCGTCGGTCGACGAGTTCACGCACCTGCTCGCCGAGGCCGCGTCGGGCACCTCCGACCCGGCCGCGGCTCTGCGCGCGATGGCGCACACCGCCCGGGGCCACGCCCGCGCCCACCCGGGCCGCTACACCGCGCTCCAGGGCGGGACGTGGGCGCAGGACGCCGACGCGACCACGCTGCACCAGGCCGGTGCGCGGACCGTCGCCGTCATCGCCGAGGTGCTCGCCCGGCTCGGGGTGCCGGACGACCGTCTGATCGACGCGGTCCGTGCGTTCCGGTCCGCGGTGCACGGCTTCACGATGCTCGAGCTCGACGGCGGCTTCGGCATGCCCGACGACGTCGACGCGAGCTTCGACTACCTCGTGGACGGGCTCGTCACCGCGCTCGCCGCGACCGCCGACCCCGCCGGATCACGCACGACCATCCGGGGTGCGAGCCACGCCAGCTGACGCGCGAACTGGAAGCCCTGACCGCCCTCGTGCTGGTTGAAGGGGTAGACGACGATGTCCTTGTCCTCGACCCCGCCCGCGAGCTCGCCGTAGCGGTTGTACGCCGCGTACACCGTGGACGGCGGGCAGACCGGGTCCATCAGCGCGACCGAGAACAGCGTCGGGGCCGTGGCCCGGCGCGCGAGGTGCACGCCGTCCAGGTAGGACAGCGTGCGGAAGACCTGGTCCTCGACGCCCCGGTGCACCGAGAGGTACGTCGTGATCTCGTTGTACGGGTCGGAGCAGGTGATCTCGACAGCGCGACGGAAGTGGCACAGGAACGGCACGTCGGCCATGACCCCCACGAGGCCGTCGGCGAGCCCCGCGACGGCGAGCGCGAGCCCGCCGCCCTGGCTCGCGCCCAGCACCGCCACGCGCGTCGGGTCCACGCCCGGCACGGCACGCACCGCGTCGACCGCCCGCACCGCGTCGGTCATCAGACGCCGGTAGTAGTGCTCGGCCGGGTCCAGGATCCCGCGCGTCAGGAAGCCCGGAGCAGCCGGACCTCCGCCGACCGGGTCGGGCGTGTGCCCGCCGGTCCCCCATCGGCTCCCCTGGCCCCGCGTGTCCATCAGCAGGTGCACGTAGCCCGCCGCCGCCACGCCCAGGTGCTCGTGCGCGAACCCGCGTCCGCCGCCGTAGCCGATGTACTCGACGACCGCGGGCAGCGGGCCGCTCGCACCGACCGGCCGGGTGAGCCAACCCTTGACGGGATGCCCGCCGTAGCCCGCGAAGGTCACGTCGAAGGTCTCGATGAGCACGAGCCCCGTGTCGACGGGCTCGAGCCTCAGCGCCAGGTCGTGCGCGCGCGCCTCGGTGAGCGTGCGCTCCCAGAAGGCGTCGAGGTCGGCGGGCTCGTCGAGCTCGGGACGGTAGGTCTCGAGCTCGGCGAGCGGGAGGTCGAACAGGGGCATGAGCACTCCTTCGTGCGGGCAGAGCAGTGGGACGGTGGAGCAGGTCCTGGTCGGTGAGACGGGTTCAGTGGGTGAGGAACCCGAGCAGGTCGTGGCGGGTGAGCACGCCCACGGGGTTGCCGTCGTCGACCACCATGAGCGCGTCTGCGCCCTGCAACGCGGTGCGCGCGGACTCGACGGTCTCGCCCGCCCCGATCAGCGGCAGCCGCTGCGACATGTGCTTGTCGACCCGGTCGGACAACCCGGCCGCGCCCGAGAACACGGCGTCGAGCAGCGCACGCTCGCTCACGGACCCCGCGACCTCGCCGATCATGACGGGCGGCTCGGCGCCGACCACGGGCATCTGCGAGACGCCGTACTCGTGCAGGATCTCGATCGCGTCGCGCACGGTCTCGTTCGGGTGCGTGTGCACGAGCGCCGGGATCTCCCCGCTCTTGCCACGCAGCACGTCAGCAACAGTCGCGCCTTCCTCGGCGGCGAGGAAGCCGTACGAGCGCATCCACGAGTCGTTGAAGATCTTCGACATGTAGCCGCGCCCGCTGTCGGGCAGCAGCACCACGACCACGGCCCGCGCCGCGGCGGCCGGGTCCTCGTCCTGCAGGCGGCGGGCCAGGCGCAGCGCAGCGACCACGGCCATGCCGCACGACCCCCCGACCAGCAGCCCCTCCTCGCGTGCGAGCCGGCGGGTCATCGCGAACGAGTCGGCGTCCGAGACCGCGATGATCTCGTCGGGCACCGACGGGTCGTACGCCGCGGGCCAGAAGTCCTCGCCCACGCCCTCGACCAGGTACGGGCGCCCGTCGCCGCCCGAGTACACCGAGCCCTGCGGGTCGGCCCCGACGATCCGCACCCGGCCCCCGTCCGCGTCCGCACGCCCCGCCGACGCCTCCTGGAGGAACCGTCCGGTGCCCGTGATCGTGCCGCCCGTGCCCACCCCCGCGACGAAGTGCGTGACGCGCGCGTCGGTGTCGGCCCAGATCTCTGGGCCCGTCGACTCGTAGTGGCTCGCAGGCCCGTTGACGTTCGCGTACTGGTTGGGCTTCCACGCCCCCTCGATCTCGGTCACGAGCCGGTCCGAGACCGAGTAGTAGGAGTCGGGGTGGTCAGGGGCAACCGCGGTGGGTGTCACCACGACCTCCGCGCCGTAGGCCCGCAGCACGTCGCGCTTGTCCTGCGACACCTTGTCGGGGCACACGAAGACGCAGCGGTAGCCCTTGCGCTGCGCGACGAGCGCCAGGCCGACGCCCGTGTTGCCGCTGGTCGGCTCCACGATCGTGCCGCCCGGCAGCAGCTCGCCGCTCGCCTCGGCCGCCTCGATCATCTTGAGCGCGATGCGGTCCTTCGCGGAGCCGCCCGGGTTCATGTACTCGACCTTCGCGAGGATGGTCGCGGTCAGGCCCTCGGTCACGGCCGTGAGCTGGACGAGGGGGGTGTTCCCGACGAGCTCGGAGATGTGGTGCGCGTACTTCACGGTGAGGTGCTCCGGGGTGGGGGACGGCGGCGGGCGGCGGGCGACGGCCTGCGGACATGCGACCGCCCGGGTGCGATCATCGCACCCGGGCGGTCGTGGCGTCAGGCCCTGCAGGCCGGTGTTAGTCGCGACCCTGCAGGATCGCGAACAGGCGCAGGAACTCGAGGTACAGCCACACGAGCGTGACGATCAGGCCGAACGCGGCCGACCACGCGAACTTGGCGGGCACGCCCTGCTCGACACCGCGCTTGATCGAGTCGAAGTCCATGATGAGCGACGCGGCCGCCAGGCCCACGCCGACGATGCCGGCGATGATGCCCCAGCCGCCCTGGCGCAGCGGTCCGAAGGCGTCGCTCGTGAAGAAGAACGAGAGCACCACGTTGACGACCGAGAAGGCCAGGTAGCCGACCATCGAGATGAGCAGCCACTTGGTGAACTTCGGGGTCACCCGGACCTTGCCCGAGCGGAACAGGAACAGCGCTGCGCCGAACGTGGCGAGCGTCGCGAGCACGGCCTGCATCACGATCGGCTGGGCCGGGACCGTGCCGCCGTCGAACGCGACGTTCTGGAACAGGTAGCTGATGCCGCCGAGGAACACGCCCTGCGCGACGGTGTACGCGATGATCAGCGCGGGGCTGGGCTCGCGGCGGAACGCGTTGACCAGGCCGAGCACCAGGCCGACGATCGCACCGATCCAGAACAGGCCCGGGGCGAGGGTCCAGGTGGCCGCCGCGACCACGACGAGCAGCGCGAGCAGCCCACCGGTCTTGACGATCACGTCGTCATACGTGAGGCGGCCGGTCTGCGCCGTGGTGGCGGCCGGCGCCTGGTACATCTGGTTGAGGGCTGCGGCCTCGGCGGCGGGGTCGACGACGCCGTACGGGGCGGGCTGCACCGTGGTGCCCCCCGCACGCTGACGGGCACGGGCCCGGTCCTTCGGGTCTCCGAAGATGTCGCTGTTGCCGAAGACGGGGTTGCTCATGTCTTCCTCCTGGTCGCGGCGCCTCGGGATCCCCCGGCGCAGTCGGGTCGACGACCGGTCCGCACCGGGGCGCGGCCGCTGGCCTCTGTCTACAGTACGCAAACGAGGGGAACCGGTGGTTCGTTCCCGAGCGCCCTCCTCTCAGGGTCACCTCCGCCTTGCGGCGTAGGCCAGGCGCCGCACAGATCCGTCCCACGGCCGTTCCTCGGGTGGGACCGCTCCCGTAGGTTCGAGGTGCTCGCTCCCACCCCAGCTCCCGAGGACGTCACATGATCGAGGCAAGCGGACTGACCAAGAGGTACGGGTCCAAGACCGCCGTCGACGGCATCAGCTTCACCGTCCAGCCCGGCAAGGTCACCGGCTTCCTGGGCCCGAACGGCGCCGGCAAGTCCACGACGATGCGGATGATCGTCGGGCTCGACCGCCCCACCGCCGGCGCAGTGACGGTCAACGGCCGCCCCTACGCCGAGCACACAGCCCCGCTGCACGAGGTCGGTGCCCTGCTCGACGCGAAGGCCGTCCACACCGGGCGCAGCGCGGCGAACCACCTCGCCGCGATGGCCGCGACCCACGGCATCGGCAAGACCCGGGTGCGTGAGGTCATCGAGATGACCGGCCTCGCGACCGTCGCCGGCAAGCGCGTCGGCGGGTTCTCGCTCGGCATGGGCCAGCGGCTCGGCATCGCGTCGGCGCTGCTCGGCGACCCGCGCACGCTGATCCTCGACGAGCCCGTCAACGGACTCGACCCCGAGGGCGTGCTGTGGGTCCGCAACCTGGTGCGCTTCCTCGCGTCCGAGGGCCGCACCGTCTTCCTCTCCTCGCACCTCATGAGCGAGATGGCGCTCACGGCCGACCACATCATCGTGATCGGGCGCGGTCGCATCATCGCCGACGCCCCCGTCCGGGACATCGTCGCCCGCGCCACGGGCACCACGGTGCGGGTGCGTTCGCCCCAGGCCGCCCAGCTCGTCGAGCTGCTGCGAGGGCCCGACGTGACCGTGAGCACGAGCGAGGTCGGGGTCCTCGAGATCACCGGCTCGACCGCCGCGATCATCGGCGAGACCGCGGCAGCCGCCCAGCTCGTGCTCCACGAGCTGACGCCCGTCGCCGCGTCCCTCGAGGACGCCTACATGTCCCTGACCGCCGACTCGGTCGAGTACCACTCGACCTCGACCGGCCTGACCGACCCCCCGGTGGCCGCGCCCGCCGGCGCCAGCGCATCCCTCGAGGAGACCCGATGAGCACCACGACCCTCCCGGCGGCGGGCACCACCCCCACCGCCACCCCCGGCCGCGCCGGGACGAACGGGGTGACGTTCGGCCACCTGGTCGTCGCCGAGTGGATCAAGTTCCGCACGCTGCGCTCGACGTGGTGGACCCTGGCCCTGGCCGTCGCGGGCATGGTCGGGATCAGCCTCATCTTCGCGATCGGGGTCCGCGCGACCGTCGGCTCCGGGTCCGACGAGGACAGCACGCTCGGCGTCCTCGTGATCGTCTTCGGCTACGCCGCGGCCCAGCTCGCGCTGGCCGTGCTGGGTGCGCTGACGATCACGGGCGAGTACTCGACCGGGATGATCCGCTCGACGCTCGCAGCCGCCCCGAAGCGCCTGCCCGCGCTGTGGGCCAAGCTGCTGGTGCTCACGGTCGTCACGGTGGTGGTCTCGGTGGTCGGTCTCGTGCTGTCGTACCTCGTGACGCTGCCGGTGCTCTCGGGCACGGGCGTGGCGCTCGATCTCGGGGACGGCGAGACCGTGCGGGCCATCCTGGGGGTGCCGCTCTACCTCACCGCGATCACGCTCCTGGCCTTCGCGATCGGGTCGATCCTGCGGCACTCGGCCGGCGCGATCACGACCACGCTCGGGATCATGCTCGTGCTGCCCATGGTGTTCAACATCATGTCGCTCTTCTTCGACTGGGCCCCCCGCGTTGCGGCGTACCTGCCGACGACGGCGGGCGAGCAGATCATGTCGTTCGCCGGGATCGCGGGCTCGAACACTGTCAGCGAGTACTCGCTGGGCCCCTGGGCCGGCATCGGACTGCTCGGCGGCTACGTCGTCGTGCTCCTGACGGTCGCGGCCGTGCTCCTGCGTCGGAGGGACGCCTGAGCGACGTCGCGCCCCTGGCGCCGGGTCGGGCACTGCCCGGCCCGGCGCCCTCGCGCACCCCGGCGGGGCCCGCCGGCCCTGCTGGCCCGACCACCTCCCGCCGCGGCGCCGGCCCGGCTCCCGCACCGTTCAGTGAGCAGGACGCCCGGCACCGGGGACCGTTGCGACGGTGGTTCTGGCGGCACCCCGTCGCCTCCGACTGGCTCGTCGCGCTCTCGTTCGCGCTGATGGGCACGCACACCCTCAACGCCGCCATCGTCGAAGGCACCTCGCCCCTGCTGACGGCGTTCCTCATGTACTCCGGGGCGCTCACGCTGCTCTTCCGGCGGCGCCGGCCGGTCATCGTGCTGGGTGCCGTGGTGGCGCTGGGCGTGCTGACCCTCGGGGTGACCACGAGCCTGGCCGGCTACGAGATCGCGATCGCGCTGGCGCTGTACGCGGTCGCCGCAGCCCGTCCGGCCCGTGTGACCTGGACGGCGATGGGGATCTCGCTGGCCCTCATCACGCTCGGCGTCGCACTCCTCGCCCCGACCCAGACCCGGTCGGCCGAGGTCCTCTCGTACGCGATGCTCGCCCTGATCGGCGTCTCGATCGGCACCTCGGTGCGCAACCGGCGCCAGCACGTCGCCGAGCTCGTGCGGCGCGGCAACGCCCTGGCCCGCGAGACCGAGCAGAGCGCCCAGCTCGCGACGGTGACCGAGCGGGCCCGCATCGCCCGCGAGATGCACGACGTCGTGGCCCACAGCCTCTCGGTCATGATCGCACTGGCCGACGGCGCGAGCGCGTCGCTCGACCGGTCCCCCGCCCGGGCCCGCACAGCGATCGACGAGCTCTCCGAGACGGGCCGCGCGGCGCTGGCCGACATGCGCCGGGTGCTCGGGGTGCTCCGGGAGGACGACGCAGCGCTCGGGCCGACGCCGGGCGAGCACGACCTCGACGAGCTCGTCGACCGCTACCGGCTGGCCGGTCTCGGGGTGCAGGTCACGCTCACGGGCGAGCCGCTGCCCCCCGACACCGGGCTCCAGCTCGTGGTGTACCGGATCGTCCAGGAGTCGCTCACGAACGTGCTGCGCCACGCGCAGGGCGCGAACGCGAGCCTGACGATCGCCCGCACGCGCACGACCGTGGTGGTCGAGGTCGTCGACGACGGCGGGGTGGGGTCCTCGTCCGCGGCACCGACCGCACCCGGCAGCGGGCGCGGCGTCGTGGGCATGCGCGAACGCGCGACGATCTTCGCGGGCACGGTCGACGCCGGCCCGCACGGTGCAGGATGGCGGGTGCGCGCGGTGATCCCGTGGGAGACCTCCACCCGGGACGAAGGGAGCTCGGCATGACCAGCACCACCACGCAGGGGGGCGCGGCACCACGGATCCGGGTGCTGCTCGTCGACGACCAGCCCCTCATGCGGATGGGCTTCCGGCTCGTCCTCGAGGCCGAGGACGACCTCGAGGTGGTCGGCGAGGCGGGCGACGGCGCGGGCGCCGTGCGCGAGGCCGAGCTGCTGCGCCCCGACGTCGTGCTCATGGACGTGCGGATGCCCGGGGTCAACGGCATCGAGGCCACCGCGCAGGTCGTCGCCGCCACCGGCGCCCGCGTGCTGATCCTCACGACCTTCGACCTCGACGACTACGCGTTCGCCGCGCTGCGCGCCGGAGCGAGCGGCTTCATGCTCAAGGACGCTCGCCCCGCCGAGCTCGTGGGTGCGATCCGTGCGGTCGCCACGGGCGACGCCGTCGTCTCGCCGCGCGTGACCCGCCGCATGCTCGAGATGTTCTCCGACCGGCTCCCCGAGCCCGGCGACCCGACCGTGGACGGGGTGGCCGATCCGCGCATCGCCCGGCTCACCTCACGCGAGCTCGAGGTGCTCCGCACCGTCGCCGAGGGCATGTCGAACGCCGAGATCGCCGAGCGCCTGTTCCTGTCCGAGGCGACGGTCAAGACGCACGTCGGGCGGATCCTCGCCAAGCTCCACGTGCGCGACCGGGTGCAGGCCGTGGTGCTCGCGTACGAGACCGGGCTCGTCGGGCGCTGAGCTCGTCGGGCGCTGAGCTCGTCGGACGCCGAGCACGCCGGGGCACGAGCCGGTTTAGGCTCTGGACCGGGGCACCGCGCTCCACGGCCAGGATCAGCGACGGCCGGGCAGCACCCACGCGCCGCGGGCACCCGTACCCGCCGCCAGCGCGGGCGCCGTCACCGACGCTCGCGCACCGACACCGAGACGAGTGAGACATGTCGAGCGTCCCCTCCCGCCCCCGACCGACCGCGATGCGCACCACGGTGCTGCGCACGTCCCGCCTGACGCCCACGATGGTGCGCCTCGTCGTAGGCGGCCCGGGCCTGGCCACGTTCGTGCCGTCCGAGCACGCCGACTCGTACGTCAAGCTCGTCTTCCTGCCCGCCTCCGCCCCGGACGACCTGCCCCTCACCGACCAGGGCCGCGTCGACCTCGACCAACTGCGTGCGGAGCTGCCCGCGGACGCGCAGCCGCGCCTGCGCAGCTACACGGTGCGGGCGTTCGACCCCGACGCGCTCGAGCTCACGCTCGACGTGGTGGTCCACGGCGACGCGGGCGTCGCGGGCCCGTGGGCGGCGTCCGCCGTCCCGGGTGACGAGCTGCTGCTGGTGGGCCCCGGCGGCTCGTACTCCCCCGACCCGACGGCCGACTGGCACCTGCTGGTCGGGGACACGAGCGCGCTGCCCGCGATCGCGGTGGCCCTCGAGCGGCTCGACCCGGCCGCGTGCGGTCACGCGTTCATCGAGGTGCACCACGCGCACGACGTGATCCCGCTCGTGGCACCCGCAGGCGTCGAGGTGCACTGGGTCGACCGCGGACGCGGCGTCACGGGCCTCGCCCTGGTCGAGGCGGTCGACGCCCTCCCGTGGCCCGAGGGCACCGTCCACGCGTTCGTCCACGGCGAGGCCGGCACCGTCAAGGAGCTGCGCCACCACCTGCGCGTCGGGCGCGGGCTCTCGCGCGGGCAGCTGTCGATCTCCGGGTACTGGCGGCTGGGGGCCGACGACGAGGCGTGGCGCGCGAGCAAGCGCGAGTGGGCCCGCACGATCGAGGCCGACGAGCAGGCGGTCGGGCTCGACTGAGCCGCGCGTGCGACGACCGGGTGACAGCCGGGCGACCACGGGCCGAACCCGCGACGGCCGCGCACGCGCTCCCCTAGGGTGCCGTGCAGGCCGGGTCTCCCCGCACCCGGCGCCGGCGCGAGGAGAGACCCCGATGCTGCGGTACCTGCCGTTCATGGTGGACCTGGCCGTGCTCGTGTACTGCCTGATCGACTGCATCCAGGCCGACCCGGACCGCGTGCGCAACCTGTCCAAGACCGGGTGGATCGTCCTCATCGTGATCCTGCCGATCGCTGGCGGCGTCGCGTGGCTCGTCGCGGGACGGCCCGAGCAGTCCAGGCAGGGCGCCCGACGCCCACCCTGGCCCTCGACGTCGACGGCCGGCTTCCCCGAGTACGAGCGCCCGCGCCCGCTCGCCCCGGACGACGACCCCGAGTTCCTCGCGGGGCTGCGCCGCTCGGAGTCCCAGCACGAGCAGATGCTCCGGGACTGGGAGTCGCAGCTGCGCGAGCGCGAGGCCCGTCTCGCGGACCCCGGGGCCGAGCCCGGCGCCGAGAAGCCCGCGCGCGACGCCTGACCTGGCGGACTCCGCCTACCCGCTTCTCCAGCCGGCGCGTGCGGCGGTCACCGACATCGGTGCCCCCGGCGGGAGTCGAACCCGCACTGTGCCGGGTTTAAGCCGGCTGCCTCTGCCGTTGGGCTACGGGGGCGCGCGACCATCCTGCCAGGCACGCGGCCCCCGAGCGGTGAACGCACCGAGCCCCCGCGGTCCGGTCGGACCGCGGGGGCTCGCTGGTGGGTCTGCGGACCCGAGATCAGGCCTTCGGGCCGTCCGTGGACGTGCCTGCCGGCTTCGTCTCCGCGCCCTTCGCCGTCGCGAGGGCCGGGTCGGCCGTCGGCACCTCGACCTCGCGGGGCCTGGGCGGCACCGAGGCGGCACGGAACTCCGCACGCGGGTCGTGCAGCGAGCCGAGCGAGACGACCTCGCGACGCAGCAGCAGCGAACCGGTCCAACCCGCCATGATGCGGATCTTGCGGTTCCAGGTCGGCATCGCGAGCACGTGGTACGTACGGTGCAGCACCCACGCGGGGAAGCCGCGCACCTTCACGCGCCCGAACATCTGCGCGACGCCCTTGTACATGCCGAGCGACGCGACCGCGCCGACGTTCTTGTGCTTGTAGGGCGTCGGCTCGGCGCTGCGCAGCACCAGTGCCAGGTTGTCGCCCAGGTGCTTCGCCTCGCGGATCGCGTGCTGGGCGTTGGGCGGGCAGAACTTGCCGGGGTTGTACAGGTCGGGCACCGCCGCGCAGTCGCCCGCGGCGTAGGCGTCGGGGACGACCTTGCCCTCGGCGTCGACGACCTGGAGCGTCGCGGAGCAGGTCACGCGGCCCATCTTGTCGAGCGGGAGGTCGGAGTTCTGCAGCACCGGGTTGGCCTTGACGCCGGCGGTCCACACGATGGTCTCGCTGTCGAACTCGACCTTGTTGGAGAGCACCACGTGGCCGTCGACGCACGAGCTGAGGAACGTCGAGAGGTGGACCTCGATGCCGCGCTTGCGCAGCTGCTCGAGCGTGTACCCACCCAGCTCGTCGCTCACCTCGGGCAGGATGCGCGGCGAGCCCTCGACGAGCACGAAGCGCAGCTCTGACTGCTCGATCTGCTTGTGGTAGCGCACCGTGGCGCGGGCCATGTCCTCGACCTCGGCGAGCGCCTCGACGCCTGCGAACCCGCCGCCCACGAACGTGAACGTGAGCATCCGGCGACGCAGCTCGGGGTCCCACGTGGACGCCGCGACGTCGATGCGGTCGAGCACGTGGTTACGGACCGCGATGGCCTCTTCGACGTTCTTGAAGCCGATGCCCTGCTCGGCCAGGCCCGGGATGGGCAGCGTGCGGGCGACCGAGCCGAGGCCCACGATCAGGTGGTCGTAGGTGATCCAGTACGGCTCGCCCTCTTCGGGGGTGATCTCGACGGTGCGGTCCGCGTGGCGGATCTCGGTGACCTTGCCCTGGAGCACGTCCACGCCCTTGAGCGCACGACGGTGCGGGGCCACGACGTGCCGCGGGTCGATCGAACCGGCCGCTGCCTCGGGCAGGAAGGGCGCGTACGTCATGTACGGGCGGGGGTCGACGACCACGATCGCGGCCTCGCGCCGGGCGAGCCGCTTGTGCAGCCGCCGAGCCGCGTACAGCCCGACAGACCCACCGCCCAGGATCACGATGCGCGGCACCTTGCGGGGGCGGCCCGCGCCGACCGGTACCCGGGCAGCACGAACGGCCGTGACGTTCTCAGACATATCTCGAGGTTAACTCCCGGGGACGCCGTGGAAAACCTGATGAGGCGTGATCCCGCGCACAGCGGCTGTCACGCCTCCACGGCGTTCGCCGCGATCACGGTCCGGAACCAGCGCGTGCTGTCCTTGGGGGTCCGCACCTGGGTCTCGAAGTCGACGTGCACCAGACCCCAGCGCTGCTCGTACCCCTCGCCCCACTCGAAGTTGTCGAGCAGCGACCACGCGTAGTAGCCACGCAGGTCGACGCCGTCCTGCACCGCGCGTGCGGCCTGGACCAGGTGGTCGCGCAGGTACGACTCGCGCTCGACGTCCTGCAGGGTCCCCTCCGCACCGCGGTCGGGGATCCCGTTCTCGGTGATGAGCAGCGGGATCGCGGGGTACTCGTCGCGCAGCCTGGTCAGCGTCTCGTGGAGGCCTTCGGCGTGCACCTGCTGCCAGGACGCGTCGGTGGTGGGGTACTGCACAGCGGTCGCCCCCGTGGAGTCGACGGCAGTCACGCCGTAGTACTGCACCGCGAGGTGGTCGGCGGGCGTGGAGATGATCGCCAGGTCACCGTCGCGGACCACCTCGGCGAGCGTCTCGGGTCCGGTCGGCAGCTGGCCGGGCTCGGAGCCGATCGCGTCGTCGGGGTACGTGCCGAGCAGCACCGGGTCGAGGAAGAGCCGGTTCTCCACGGCGTCCGTGCACCGCACCGCGGCCAGCGTCGCGGCGTCGGGCTCGGCGTCCGGGTCGCTCACGGCCGCGTACACGGGCTGCAGGTTGAGCGCCGCGCCGATCCCACCCACGGCCCCCGACGCCCGGAACGCCTGCACCGCCAGCCCGTGCCCGAGCAGCTGGTGGTGCACGGCCCGGACCGCGGCGTCGACGTCGTGCAGACCGGGGGCGTGCGCCCCGTAGCGGTGCCCGACGTACGCGGTGGTCTTGGGCTCGTTGATCGTGAGCCAGTCGATCTCGCGGTCGCCCAGCGCGTCGACCATGATCGCGGCGTACTCGGCGAACCGCGCCGCGGTGTCGCGCACCTCCCAGCCGCCCGCGTCCTGCAGGGGCTGCGGCAGGTCCCAGTGGTACAGCGTCGCGGCGGGGTGGATGCCGCGCTCGAGCAGCCCGTCGACGAGCCGGGCGTAGAAGTCGACACCCCGCTGCTCGACGGGCCCCGAGCCCGTGGGCTGGATGCGCGGCCACGCGACCGAGAAGCGGTAGGCACCCAGCCCGAGCTCGACCATGAGGTCGAGGTCCTGTTCCCAGAGCCGGTAGTGGTCGGCTGCCGGGTCCCCCGTGGCGCCGCCGCGCACGGTGCCACGCCGGGCCGCGAACGTGTCCCAGATCGACACGCCCCGGCCGTCGACGGTGGTCGACCCCTCGACCTGGAACGCCGAGGTCGCGGCTCCCCAGCGGAAGCCGTCGGGAAACGCCAGGGGGCCGCCCGGCGGCGTCCACGTCGAACCCGACGGAGACGGGGTGAGGGTCACCACGGGACCGTCGGCCCCGCAGCCCGCGAGGAGGGCCAGGACCCCGGTCGCCCCACCGAGCCGGAGGACTGTGCGCCGCCCGACGCCTGACGGCCCGTCGGGCGTCGCCGCGGGGGCGACGTCGGGGCGGGATGCGCGCTGGACCATGGGCGGGCTCCTCGTCGAGCGTGGGCCGGCCGTGGTGGCCGGGGCCGGACGGCACGCCGGCGCGCACCGGCACCCATCGTCCTCGCGGGCCCGACGTGCGACAACGACCCCAAAGTCCCAGGTCGGGGCGCTGTCGCCCGCCGGTCAGGGCGTCGGGGTGACGGCGCCTGGGGTGGCGGTGGCGGTGGGTTCAGCGGACGATGCGTCGGTCGCGCCGTCCGTGGGATCGGGCGTGGGATCAGGCGTGGAGTCCTGGCCCTCCGCGGTGCTGATCGCTGGCGCCTTGGCGAACGGGCGGGGAGGCGTCCGGACGCTCACCCCGGCGTTCGGCGTCGGCCGACCGTCCTCGGTCCGCCCGTCGGAGTAGTCGCTCACGGGTGCGCCGCGCAGCGGGTACACGTTCCACCGCGTGCGCCCGTCCTCGTCCTGGACCGAGGTGAACTGCCAGGGGTCGTCGATGTCGTACAGGTTCCAGAAGCCGAACTTGTTCTGGCCGATGGTCTCCACGGGCCGCCCGCGGTCGTCGTAGATCTGCACGTCGTCGAGCGGGTTGCCCTCCGCGTCGTACACGTACAGGTTGCTCACCGCCATGCCGCCCACGACGACGCCGTCCGCCTCGGGAGCCGGGACGTACTCCGTGACCGTGTCGTAGTGGTGCTCGACCCGGTCGTTGCGCGCGGCGAGCGTCCCCATCACCGGGAGCGCGATGAGCAGGGCACCGATCGTAGCGATGGTCGGCAGCCGACGCAGTCGGCCCCGCGGGAGCCACAGCCCGCGCCCCCACTGCACGCTCACCACCATCATGGCGAGCATGATCAGCAGCAGGAGCGGGTTGCCGAACGGCACCCACGGCATGCGGTTCGAGGGGGCCAGGCCCGCGGTGATCCAGTAGGCGAGCTGGTACGCCATCCACCCCCGCAGGACCCATGCGACTGGCAGCAACACCGTGAGCAGCTCGCCCACCGGCGGCCACCACGGCTGCGCACGGAGCACGTCGAGGCCCTCGACGCACGCCTCGTACGCCGATCGGATGGGGAGCGTGAGCCACCGCCAGAACGACCTACGGCGCGCCGGCGCGGCTCCACCGTCGGGCAGCCCCGCCGCAGCGCGCAGCTCGGAGGCGTACGCGCGCGGCTCGCCGAACCTGCCGACCAGGTCATCCGTCCCGGGGGCATCGGCGAGGGCTTCGCCGAGGTCGGCCTCGAGGCCGTCGGTCAGGTCCTCGACCTGCTCGGGCGTGAGCCCCACGAGGTGGCGGCGCACCGCGGTGGCGTAGGCGTGGACGTCGGCGATCACGCCGGGGCCTGTGCTCGTGGAGCTCATCGGGCGTCCTCCGTCTTGAGCAGGCGCGACATGGTGCCCGCGAACTCGAACCAGTCCTTGCGCTGGGCGTCGAGCATGGCCCGGCCCTGCGCGTTGATGCCGTAGTACTTGCGGTGCGGCCCCTCGTCGCTCGGCACGACGTAGGACGTGAGGGCGCCGGACGAGTAGAGCCTGCGCAGCGTGCCGTACACCGAGGCGTCACCGACCTCCTCGAGCCCCCCGGCCCGCAGCCGGCGCAGCACGTCGTAGCCGTAGCCGTCCTCTTCGGCGACCACGGCGAGGACCGCGACGTCGAGGACCCCCTTCAGCAGCTGGGTGGTGTCCATCGGTGCCCTCCTGGCGTTCGGTGTCGCAGGAGCCCGCCCCTCCGCGGGCTCCCGCGACACGCACGGTAGTACGGACCGCGCAGTACCGGGCAGAGTGAGATACCCCGCACCGCAGTTTCACCCGTTCGGGCGTACGGCAGCGCGAGGGACGTGCGGTGATCGAGGGACGACGGCGGACGGACGGGCTGCCCGTCCCGTCAGGCGATGCTCCAGGCGATCCCGTCGAGGATGTCGTGCTCCGAGGTGACGACCTCGGCCAGCTCGCGTCCCTCGGCCCGCACCGCGTCGCGCACACGCTCGACCACGTCGTGCCACACGAGCGCCCCCGCGGCGATCACGTCGACCCGCCCCATGTGCATGAAGCCGAGCGACGCCCGCTGCTCGCGGTCCCGCGCGACCAGGTCGTCGCACGCCGCGAGCACCTGCTCGACGGGCAGCACCGCACCGTCGATGCGCGACGGGTCGTACGCCGCGAGGCCCAGCGCGTGCGCCGTGACCGTCGTGACCGAGCCCGCGAGCCCCACGAGCGTGACGGCCTTGCCCAGCGGCACCACCTCTGCCGCCTCGTCGAGAGCAGCCGCGACGTCGGCCCGCGCCGCCGCGACCTCGTCGGCGGTCGGCGGGTCGGAACGCAGGTGCCGTTCGGTCAGCCGCACGCACCCCACGTCCATCGAGAACGCCGCCTCGGGCGTCTGTGCGCCCAGCACGACCTCGGTCGAGCCACCACCCAGGTCGACCACCACGAACGGCCCGGGGTGCCGGGCCGCGAGCACGCCCGTCGCCCCCCGGAACGACAGCGCGGCCTCCTCCTCGCCACCGATCACCTCGGGGTCGACCCCGAGCGCCGCACGCACCCCCTCGACGAAGTCGGCGCGGTTCTCGGCGTCGCGCGATGCGCTCGTCGCCACGAACCGGATGCGCTCCACGCCCAGGTCGACGCACACGGCCGCGTACCGGCGGGCCGCGTCGAGCGTGCGCTCGAGGGCCTCGGGGGCGATGCGCCCGGTGCGGTCCACACCCTGACCGAGCCGCACGACCTCCATCCGCCGGTCGAGGTCGACCAGCGTGCCCTCGGCCGGGTCCACGTCCGCGACGAGCAGTCGGATCGAGTTGGTCCCGCAGTCGATGGCAGCCACACGCGTCATGCCGGTCATCCTTCCATCCCCGCGCCGAGGCACGGTCCGCGGCTCAGCAGCTGCAGCGGTCCGGACGCCACGCGTCGCGCAGCAGCACGAGGGCCTCGTCACCGATCGGGTTGACGCCCGGACCCGCGGCGAGGGCGTGCCCCACCAGCACGTGGAGGCACTTGACCCGGGTCGGCATGCCACCGGCGCTGATCCCCGCGATCTCCTCGACGTGGCCCAGCGCCTCGCGCTGCGTGAGATACACCTCATGGGCCCGCCGGTACGCGGCCGCGAGCTCCTCGTCCTCCTGCAGACGGGCCGTGAGCTCCTTCATCAGGCCGCTCGCCTCGAGCGTGCTCACGGCGCCCACGGCGGGCGGGCACGTGAGGTAGAAGGTCGTGGGGAACGGCGTGCCGTCGTCGAGCCGGGGCGCGGTGCGCACCACGAGCGGACGCCCGCACACGCAGCGCGCGGCGACCCCCACGACACCACGCGGCGGACGACCGAGCTGCTCGGCGAGCACCTCGAGGTCGTGCTCGCTCACGACCGGGTCGTCGGTCCTCGCCACGGGGATCTCGCTCACAGCACGTCCGTTCGGGGTCTGGCCGCGGGGGTCCGCGGATCGGTGTCACGGGGGTCCGGAGCTGATCCGGACGGAGCCATTCTCCCGCAGCTCGGCTGTGCGACGGGCCGCCGCGAGCTCAGGGGGCGGGGACGTCCGCGGGGGCGGTCTCCGGCGACCCGGCATCGGGCTCGGCCTCGGCATCGGCCCCGTCCGCGATGCGCACCGAGTCCCAGACCGCGGCGTACCAGGGTGTGCCTGTGGCCGACCCGGCCCCGTCGGTCGCGCCCGGCACGTCGGTGTCCGGCACGTCGGTGTCCGGCGCTGCAGTGGTCGACGGCGCGTTCTCGGGGTCCTCGACCCGGTAGGCCGTCTCCCCGGGCAGCACGAACGCGAGCCGTTCGCGGGCCTGCGCGATCACGTACGCGTCGTCCGACCAGCGGGCCACGGCCGCTGTCAGCTCCTCGTTGCGGGCCCGGGCGTCCTCGACCTGCGCGTTGAGCTGCTCGAGCTCGACGCGCTGCGTGAGGTAGCTGCGCAGCGTCGGGAACACGAGCACGAAGGCGATCATGAGGACGACGCCCAGGACCATGACGCGTGCGGTGAACAGGCGCGGGACGCGCACCTGCACCTGCTCGGCACGCGGGACCCCGCGCGCCGGTGTGCCACCCGTGCGACTCGCCGGCCGGGCCGACGCCGGGCGCGAGGCCGATGTGCGCGGTGCACCCGCACCCGTCGCGCGCGCTGTCGCCCGGGGCGCCGCACCCACCCGGGGCGTGCCCCCCGTCCGCGGGCTGCTCACCCGCGGCGTGCCCCCGGTGCGCGGGCCACCGGCGCCAGGGCGCGGGGCGGCGGGGCGGCGGGAGGACGGCACGCGACGATTGTGCCCCGCGCGAGCCCCGATGGCGCGCAGGAGCCCCCCGTGGGTCTCGGCGCCCGGACGCGCCGGAGGCCGGCGACCATGACGGTCACCGGCCTCCAGACCCCTCAGGAGAGGGACGTGCTCAGACCTGCTTCCAGCGCGGGAACGCGCCGGCGCCGGCGTAACGGCCGGCGTCGTCCAGCTCCTCCTCGATGCGGAGCAGCTGGTTGTACTTGTTGATGCGCTCGCCACGGGCCGGGGCGCCCGTCTTGATCTGACCGGCGTTGGTCGCGACGGACAGGTCGGCGATCGTCGTGTCCTCGGTCTCACCCGAACGGTGCGAGGTCATCGTCGTGAAGCCGTTGCGCTGCGCCAGCTCGACCGCGTCGAGCGTCTCGGTGAGCGTGCCGATCTGGTTGAGCTTGACCAGCAGCGAGTTCGCGGCCTTGAGCTCGATGCCCTTGGCCAGACGCACCGGGTTGGTGACGAACAGGTCGTCGCCGACGATCTGGACGCGGTCGCCCACGACGCTCATGAGGCCGGCCCAGCCGTCCCACTCGTCCTCGGACAGCGGGTCCTCGATCGAGACCAGGGGGTAGTCGCGGACGAGACCCTCGTAGTACTCGATCATCTCGGCGGACGTGAACGCCCGACCCTCGAACTGGTAGGCACCGTCCTTGAAGAACTCGGTCGCGGCGACGTCGAGCGCGAGGCCCACGTCCTTGCCGGGCACGAAGCCGGCCTTCTCGATCGCGACGAGGATCAGGTCGAGCGCGTCACGGTTGCTCGGCAGATTGGGGGCGAAGCCGCCCTCGTCGCCCAGACCCGTGCTCAGGCCCTTGCTCTTCAGCACGGACTTGAGGGAGTGGTAGACCTCGGCGCCGGTGCGCAGGGCCTCACGGAACGTCGTGGCACCGATCGGCGCGACCATGAACTCCTGGATGTCGACGTTGGAGTCGGCGTGCGACCCACCGTTGAGGATGTTCATCATCGGCACGGGCAGGACGTGCGCGTTCGGGCCGCCGACGTAGCGGAACAGCGGCAGGTCGGCCGAGTCGGCCGCGGCCTTGGCGACCGCGAGCGAGACGCCCAGGATCGCGTTCGCGCCGAGCTTGCCCTTGTTGGGCGTGCCGTCGAGGTCGATCAGGGCCTGGTCGACCAGGCGCTGCTCGGAGGCCTCGAAGCCGATGAGCTCGGGGGCGATCTCGTCGATCACCGCGTTGACGGCGTTCTCGACGCCCTTGCCCAGGTAACGGCCCGTGTCGCCGTCACGACGCTCGACGGCCTCGAACGCTCCGGTGGACGCGCCCGAGGGCACGCCCGCGCGGGCGATGGTGCCGTCGTCGAGAGCGACCTCGACCTCCACGGTGGGGTTTCCGCGCGAGTCCAGGATCTCCCTGGCTCCGACGGCCTCAATGCTGGCCATGGTGGCTCCTTCGACGAAAGGTGGGGTTGCGAACCCAGCCTAGTGGCGCGCGCCACTCGGTGCGGCAGGACCTTCGGCCGCTGGACGACGGCACGCACGCGACAGGCCCCGGGGACGGATCCCCGGGGCCTGTCGCGTGCGTGCGGTTCAGAGCGCCTGGATGATGTTCTCGACCTGCGCCTTGGCGTCGCCGAAGAGCATCGCGGTGTTGTCCCGGAAGAACAGCGGGTTCTGCACGCCGGCGTAGCCCGTGGCCATCGACCGCTTGAACACGACGACCTGGCGCGATCCCCACACCTCGAGCACCGGCATGCCCGCGATCGGCGAGCTCGGGTCGTCGAGCGCGGCGGGGTTGACCGTGTCGTTGGCGCCGATCACGAGCACCACGTCGGTGTCCGCGAAGTCGTCGTTGATCTCGTCCATCTCGAGGACCACGTCGTAGGGCACCTTGGCCTCGGCGAGCAGCACGTTCATGTGCCCGGGCAGACGCCCGGCGACGGGATGCACGCCGAACCGCACGGTCGTCCCCTGGGCCCGCAGGCGCTGGACCAGGTCGGCGACCGGGTACTGCGCCTTCGCCACGGCCATGCCGTAGCCGGGGGTCACGATGACCGAACGGGCGGACTTCAGCATCTCCGCGACCTCGGCCGCGGTGACCTCGCGGTGCTCGCCGTAGTCCTTGTCCGACGCGACGACGGTGCCACCCTCGGCACCGAAGCCGCCCAGGATCACCGAGACGAACGAGCGGTTCATGGCCTTGCACATGATCCAGCTGAGGATCGCACCGGACGACCCGACGAGCGCACCCGTGACGATGAGCAGGTCGTTGCTCAGCATGAAGCCCGCCGCCGCGGCGGCCCAGCCCGAGTACGAGTTGAGCATCGAGACGACCACGGGCATGTCCCCGCCGCCGATCGAGGCGACGAGGTGCCAGCCCACGAGCAGCGCGATCACAGTCATCGCGACGAGCGGCACGAGACCGGCGCCCGCGACGAACCAGACCATGAGACCCACCGACGCGACCACCGCGACGAGGTTGAGCAGGTTGCGCGCGGGCAGCATGAGCGGGGACGAGGAGATCTTCGCCGACAGCTTGAGGTAGGCGACGATCGACCCGGTGAACGTGATGGCGCCGATGAAGACGCCGAGGAACACCTCGACCAGGTGGACGGTGTCGGGGGCCTCGGTCAGGTAGGAGTTGAAGCCCACCAGCACGGCCGCGAGACCCACGAAGCTGTGCAGCATCGCGATCATCTCGGGCATCTGCGTCATCTCGACCTTGCGCGCCTGCCACGTGCCGACGGACGCGCCGATGAGGAAGACGAGCGCGATGAGCAGCAGCGTGACGAGCACGTTCCGCTCGGACGCGTCGGCCGCGAGCAGCACCGTGGCCAGCAGGGCCAGGCCCATGCCGACCATGCCGAGCGTGCTGCCGCGCCGGGCGCTCTCGGGCTTGGACAGCCCCGCGAGCGAGAGGATGAACAGGACGGCCGCGACGAGGTACACGGCCTGTGCGAGCGATGTCAGCATGTCAGGCGTCCTTCCTGAACATCCCGATCATGCGGTACGCGACCAGGAACCCACCGAAGATGTTGATGCTGGCCACGGCCGCGGCGACGAACGCCAGCGCCGAGACGACCCAGCTGTCGGAACCGATCTGCAGCAGCGCGCCGACGAGGATGATCCCGGAGATCGCGTTCGTCTGGGCCATGAGCGGCGTGTGCAGCGAGTGGCTCACGTTCGAGATGACGTAGTAGCCGATGACCACGGCGAGGGCGAACACGGTGAAGTGCCCGAGGAACGCCGCGGGCGAGAAGCTCAGCCCGAAAGCGAGGAGCACCGCGCCGAGCCCGCCGAGCAGCAGGCGACGCTGCGAGCGGGCCTGCGCGGCGCGCGCGACCTCGGCCGGGTCGACCGGGGTCGGCGCCTCGACCGGGGCGGCGCTCGCGGCCGGTGCGGCCGAGACCTGGACGGGCGGCGGCGGCCACAGGACCTCACCGCCGCTCGCGACCGTCATCCCGCGCTGGACGACGTCCTCGAGGTCGAGGACGAGCCGGCCGTCCTTCTCGGGGGTCAGCAGCGCCATGAGGTGCACGATGTTCGTGCCGAACAGCTGCGAGGTGTGCTGCGCCATGCGGCTCGTGAGGTCGGTGTACCCGAGGACCACGACGCCGTTCTCGGTCACGACACGCTCGCCGGGGACGGTGAGCTCGCAGTTGCCGCCGCCCGACGCGGCGAGGTCGACGACGACCGAGCCGGGCTTCATGGCCGCGACCATGGCCGCGGTGATGGTCGTGGGGGCCTTGCCCCGCACCAGCGCCGTGGTGATGACGATGTCGGCCTTGCGGGTCTCCTCGGCGTACATGCGCGCCGTGAGCTCCTCCTGCTCGGCCGTGAGGGCGCTCGCGTAGCCGTCGGTGCTGACCTCCTGCTGGGCGGTCTGCGCCTGGACGAACTGCGCGCCCATCGACTCGATCTGCTCGCCGACCTCGGGCCGCACGTCGAACGCGCGCACCTGCGCGCCGAGGCTGCCCGCGGCACCGATCGCCGCGAGCCCCGCGACGCCGGCGCCGATCACGAAGACGTTCGCGGGCGCGGTCTTGCCGGCGGCCGTGACCTGCCCGGTGAACATGCCGCCGTACTCCTCGGCAGCCTCGATGACCGCGCGGTACCCGGCGACGTTCGACATGGTCGAGAGCACGTCGAGCGACTGCGCACGGGAGATGCGCGGCACCGCGTCGAGCGCGAGCGCGTTGACGCCGCGGGCGGCGAGCGCCTCGACCAGCTCGGGCCGCGACGCGGGCGACATCATCGACACGACGGTGGTGCCGGTCTGCAGCGCCGCGATCTGCTCGGAGGTCGGGGCGTCGACCGACGTGACGACGTCGCACGCCCAGACCTCGGCCGCGTCGGCGATGCTCGCACCGGCCTCCGCGTACGCCGTGTCGGCGAAGTTCGCCGCGGCGCCTGCGCCCTGCTCGACGAGGACCTCGTAGCCGAGCTTGCTCAGCTGGGCCACGGTCTTCGGTGTCGCGGCGACGAGCCTCTCGCCCGGGCGCGACTCCCGTGGGACGCCGATCCTCATGACTGACCCCTCCTGTTGCCTTCTGGTGCGGTGCGTGTGCCGCGCCGTGCGCGGCCGTGCGGGACGGAGCCGGCGGCACCGGCGTCCATCCTCACCAGAGCGGGCCGCCACGACCCCGGACCTTGGACCCGAGTCCGGGACCTCCCCGCTCGTCTGGTGAGACGATCCTGCTCACTCCTCGGGTGGTCGCGTCTCCGCGTCTCGCACCCTGGCCTCGAGCTCGCGGGTCGCGGCACGCAGCTCCTGCTCGGTGTCGACCCCGGTCTCGTGCGCCTCGACCACCAGGGCCAGCAGCCGCTCGCCGAGCGACCCGTCGCCGCGGCGCGGCACCAGGTCGCCACGTCCGGCGCGCTGCGCGCGTGAGACGACCTTCTGGGCCCGGCCGAGCGCCCCGAGCGCGAGCGGGATGCCGTCGAGCACCGACGCACGCTGCTTCTCGTGGGCCTTGATGCGGTCCCACTGCACGTGCAGGTCCTCGAGGTCGCCCGTGTGCTCCGCGTCGTCCGCGAACACGTGCGGGTGCCGGCGCACGAGCTTGGCGGTGACCTCCGCGGCCACGTCGTCCAGGTCGAACGGGTCGTCGGCGTCCTCCTGCGCGACCCGCGCGTGGAAGACGACCTGCAGCAGCAGGTCGCCCAGCTCCTCGCGCAGACCCGCCCGGTCGTCCGTCTCGACCGCCTCGGCGACCTCGTACGCCTCCTCGATCGCGTACGGCACGAGCGAGGCGTGGGTCTGGGCGGCGTCCCACGGGCAGCCGCCCGGGGACCTCAGCCGGTCCATGACCTCGACGAGGGCGCGCACACCCTCGCCGGGCCGCTGCGCCGCGGCGCTCATCCCGCCGGGGTCGTGACGATCCACGGGAAGCTCGGCGCGCCGAGCATGTTGTCCGCGCCGAGATCTCCGTACCGGGGGTTGACCTGGATGTCCTGGGCCGCGACCTGCTCGGTCAGCTCGGTCACGATGTCCGCGGCGTCGGGCAGGGCCTGCAGGTCGGTCACGGCGAGCGAGTAGCGCACCACGGAGAGCGCCGTGTCGGAGAACGTCTCGACGTCACGGCCGATCGCCTGCGCCTGCGTGTCGAGCGCGGCCTGCGCCTCGTCTTTCGAGACCCCGACGCCGTTCTCCGCCGCGAGCTTCTCCACGACCGGGGCCTGGAGCAGCACCGCGAGGACGTTGGTCGGCGTGGCGCCGTCGAAGTACGGACCGAGCTCGGTCGAGGCGGTCTGCACCTCGGCGGTCGAGATCGCGGTGCCGTCGACCACCGCCGCGGCACCGGGCTGCCCGGTGCACGCGCCCAGCAGCGCCGCGACAGCCAGGACGCCCGCACCTGCCACCGCTCGACGCGGCCCGACCGATCGGGGAACCTTCACCGTCACCAGAGACCTCCTGCGTCGTCGCACTCCGAACGCGCTCATCGTAGGCGCTCCGCACCCGGGACCTGGACACCTGCACGGCACCGGCCCGTGGCGGGTCGCCGTGCTACCTGCCCGATCCCCGGCCCGATCCCCCACCCGTGCCCACCGCCGACGCGGCCGACACGTCACCGAGCACCACCGCGTCGATGAGCTGACGCGCCCACGCGAGCACCTCGGCCCCGTGCAGGGGACGCCCGCCGATACGCGCGGTCGTGGGGAACGGCACCAGGATCGTGCGCACGGTCGGCTTGAGCACGGTGCCCGGGTACAGACGCTTGAGCCGCAGCTGCGCCGACTCGGGCAGCTCGACCGGCGCGAACCGCACGAACTTGCCCTGCGCAGTGACGTCCGCGAGCCCGGCCGCGCGGGCGTGCGTGCGGAAGTCCGCGACCTCGAACAGGTTCGCGACCGCCTCGGGCAGCGGGCCGTAGCGGTCCACGAGCTCGGCGCGCACCTCGGACAGGCCCGCCGAGTCGGCGGCGGTCGCGATCTTGCGGTATGCCTCGAGCCGCAGCCGCTCGTGCGCGATGTAGTCGTGCGGCAGGTGCGCGTCGACCGGGAGCTCGATCGTGACGTCGGGCGCCTCCTCCGCGACCTCGCCGCGGAAGTTCGCCACGGCCTCGCCGACCATGCGGATGTACAGGTCGAAGCCGACCCCCTCGATGTGCCCGGACTGCTCGCCACCCAGCAGGTTGCCCGCACCGCGGATCTCGAGGTCCTTCATGGCCACCGCCATGCCCGCACCGAGGTCGGTGTTCGCGGCGATCGTCTGCAGCCGGTCGTGCGCGGTCTCGGTGAGCGGGCGCTCGGGCGGGTACAGGAAGTACGCGTACGCCCGTTCGCGCCCACGGCCGACCCGGCCGCGCAGCTGGTGCAGCTGCGAGAGGCCCAGCAGGTCCGCGCGCTCGAGGATCAGCGTGTTGGCGTTCGAGATGTCGAGACCCGTCTCGACGATCGTGGTGCAGACCAGCACGTCGAACCGCTTGTCCCAGAAGTCGACGATCACCTGCTCGAGCTGGTGCTCGTTCATCTTGCCGTGGGCGACAGCGATGCGGGCCTCGGGCACGAGCTCGGCGAGCCGCGAGGCGGTGCGCTCGATCGAGTCGACCTTGTTGTGCACGTAGAAGACCTGGCCCTCGCGCAGCAGCTCGCGCCGGATCGCCGCGGTGATCTGCTTCTCCTCGTACGGACCCACGAACGTGAGCACCGGGTGGCGCTCCTCGGGCGGGGTCGCGAGGGTCGACATCTCCCGGATGCCGGTCACGGCCATCTCGAGCGTGCGCGGGATCGGGGTCGCGCTCATCGCGAGCACGTCCACGTCGGTCCGCAGCGCCTTGAGGGTCTCCTTGTGCTCGACCCCGAAGCGCTGCTCCTCGTCGATGATGACCAGACCCAGGTCCTTGAACCGCACGTCGCCCGTGATGAGCCGGTGCGTGCCGATCACCACGTCGACGGTGCCGTCCGCGAGGCCGTCGACGACCTCCTTGCTCTCGGCCGCCGTCTGGAAGCGCGAGAGCGCCTTGACGGTCACGGGGTAGGGCGCGTACCGCTCGGCGAACGTGTCGAGGTGCTGCTGCACGAGCAGCGTGGTCGGGACCAGCACAGCGACCTGCTTGCCGTCCTGCACGGCCTTGAACGCCGCGCGCACGGCGATCTCGGTCTTGCCGTAGCCGACGTCGCCGCAGACCAGGCGGTCCATCGGCACCGGCTTCTCCATGTCGGCCTTGACCTCGTCGATCGTCACGAGCTGGTCGGGCGTCTCGACGTACGCGAACGAGTCCTCGAGCTCGCGCTGCCAGGGTGTGTCGGGCCCGAACGCGTGCCCCGAGGTCGCCATGCGCGCCGAGTACAGCCGGATCAGCTCGGCGGCGATCTCCTTGACCGCCTTGCGCGCCCGGCTCTTGGTCTTGGCCCAGTCCCCGCCGCCCATCTTGTTCAGGCTCGGGGCCTCGCCGCCCACGTACCTGGTCACCTGGTCGAGCTGGTCCGTGGGCACGTAGAGCCGGTCGCCCGGCTGGCCGCGCTTGCTCGCGGCGTACTCGATGACCAGGTACTCGCGGGTCGCCGCGTTGGCCCCCGTGCCGAGCGTGCGCTGCACGAGCTCGACGAACCGGCCCACGCCGTGCTGCTCGTGCACCACGAAGTCGCCCGGGCGCAGCTGGAGCGGGTCGACGGTGTTGCGCCGCCGGCTCGGCATCCGCCGCATGTCCCGGGTCGAGGAACCCGCCCGGCCCGTCAGGTCGGACTCGGAGAGCACAGCGAGGCCGAGTTCCTCGCACACGAAGCCGGGTCCGGCGGGGGCGGGCACCACGAGCACGACGCCCGGCTCGGGCTCGGCGGTGATCGAGGCGACGAGCCGCGCCGGCACGTCGGCCGCCCGGAGCTGTTCGGTCATCCGCTGGGCGGGGCCGTGCCCCTCGGTGGCGAGCACGAGCCGCCACCCGGCGCGCTGGTGCTCGCGCAGGTGCGCGATGGCGCGCGCCACGTCGCCCCGGTAGCGCTCGACCTCGCGGGCCGGGACCACGATCGTCTCGGCCGCGTCGGGGTCCACGAGCGCGGGGCCGGGCGCCGCACCCTCGACACCCGCCGCCGCGTCAGCGTCGAGCGTGAACGGGCTGAGCGTCCACCAGCCGAGCCCGCGCACCGCGGCGAGCGCACGGATCTCGGCGAACGTCGCGAACGAGGCCGCCGAGAGGTCGAGCGGGGTCTGCGCGCCCGCCGCGGCCGACGTCCACGCGGCCGCGAGGAACTCCTCGGTCGTGGCCGCGAGGTCGTGCGCGCGGCGGCGTACACGCTCGGGGTCGGCGAGCACGAGCAGCGAGTCGTCGGGCACCAGGTCGAGCACGGGCACCATCTCGTCGACCAGCACCGGGGCGAGCGACTCCATGCCCTCGACCGCGACTCCCCCGGCGAGCTTGTCGAGCATCTCGGCGGCCGCGGGGAACTGCTCCACGAGCGAGGCGGCCCGCTCGCGCACCGCGTCGGTCAGCAGGATCTCCCGGCACGGCGGGGCCCACAGCCCGTGCGAGGCGACCTCGAGGCTGCGCTGGTCGGCGACCGAGAACCAGCGGATCTCCTCGACGTCCTCGCCCCAGAACTCGAGGCGCAACGGGTGGTCCTCGGTGGGCGGGAACACGTCGAGGATGCCGCCGCGCACAGCGAACTCGCCGCGCTTCTCGACCATGTCGACGCGCTGGTAGGCCGCGGCGCCGAGGCGGTCCGCGACGTCGGCCAGGTCGGCGCGGTCGCCGACGGCCAGCGAGACGGGCTCGAGCTCGCCGAGGCCCGCGACGACGGGCTGCAGGAGCGCCCGCACCGGGACCACGAGCACGCGGATCGGCCCCGCGAGCCCCAGCTCGGTGCTGGGGTGCGCGAGACGACGGAAGACAGCGAGCCGGCGGGCGACCGTGTCGCTGCGGGGCGAGAGCCGCTCGTGCGGCAGCGTCTCCCAGGCGGGCAGCACCGCGACGTCGTCGTCGGGGAGGTAGCAGCGCAGCGCGGCGGCGAGCTCGTCGGCGTCCCGGCCGGTCGCGGTGACGACCACGAGCGGGCGGGGACGGTCCGTGCCGGGCGCGGTGCCCGCGGGGTGGGCGCCCGCGAGCGCGGCGAGCAGCGGGGGGCGGATGCCGGCGGGACCGACGACGTCGACCTCGCCGCGTCCGCGCACGAGCTCGAGCGCACGCGCGGCACCCGGGTCGGCGAGGAAGGCGGGCAGGATTCCGGTGAGGTCCATGGTTCCCTTCGGGCCTGACGCGGGCGCGACGCGTCGGCGTCGCGGCCCGCAGCGACACGGCAGCACGAGTGCCCCGAGTCCAGCGGGACCCGGGGTGCGTCGGCATTCTACGGGCGACGGCTGACAGGCCGCCGTTCGGGGCCCGGCGACCATCAGGGTGAAAACCACCACGATGCGGACAAGGGCCTGTCCGGGGCGCCCCCGACCCGCTACCGTGATGCGTCCCGCTTCTTGCCCTTTTGTCCCGCTTTGCGCCGCCGTGCGCAAGGGGCCTGCGACAGCAAGGTGACCTGACGTGCTCCCGACCCTCGCCCGCACCGCAGCCAGCGCCCCCGCGTCGGGGCACACGTCGCCCGCAGCACCGAGCGCCGACCGATGAGCCGCTCACCGGCCAGGCGGGTGCTGATCATCGTGCAGAACCTCCCGGTGCCGCTCGACCGGCGGGTCTGGCTCGAGTGCCAGGCCCTCACCGCGGCCGGGTACCAGGTCAGCGTGATCTGCCCGAAGGGCCCGGGCGACGAAGCGCGACAGGAGATCGACGGCGTCGCGATCTACAAGTACGCACCGGCGCCCGAGGCGCGAGGGCTCCTGGGCTTCGTCGTGGAGTTCGTCTACTCGTGGCTGCGCACAGCGTGGCTCTCGACGGTGGTGCGCAGGGAGCGCGGGTTCGACGTCATCCAGGCGTGCAACCCGCCGGACACCTACTGGCTCCTCGCGCTGCTCTGGCGGCTGCGGCGGGTCCGGTTCGTCTTCGATCACCACGACCTCAACCCCGAGCTGTTCCTCTCCCGGTTCGGCCACCCGACCACCCCCGGTGCCCGCGCGCAGTACGCGGGCCTGCGATGGCTCGAACGCATGACGTTCCGCAGCGCGCACCGCGTCATCTCGACGAACGAGTCCTACCGGCAGGTCGCGATCACGCGCGGCGGGCTCCCCCCGGAGCACGTCACGGTGGTCCGCAGCGGGCCCGACACCAGCGTGATGCGCCCGGTCTACCCGCCGCCCTCGGTGCGGGCGGGGGCCGACCACCTGCTGGTGTACCTGGGCATCATGGGCCCCCAGGACGGCGTCGACCAGATCCTCGCGGTCATGGACGAGCTCGTGCACCGTCGCGGGCGCACGGGCACGCGTGCCGTGCTGCTGGGCTTCGGCGACTGCCTCGACGACCTGCGCCGGGAGTGCACAGCGCGCGACCTCGACGGCTACGTCGAGTTCACCGGCCGGGCGGACAAGGCCATGATCGCCGACCACCTGAGCGCTGCCGACGTGGGGCTGGGGCCCGATCTCCAGACGCCGCTCAACGACGTGTCGACCATGAACAAGACCATGGAGTACATGGCCTACGCGGTGCCGTCGGTCGCGTTCGACCTGGTCGAGACGCGCCTGTCCGGGGGCGACACCGTGCTGTACGTGCCCTCGGGGGACGTCCTGGCGTTCACGGACGCGGTCGAGCGGCTGCTCGACGACGACGAGCTGCGCCTCGACATGGCGCTGCGCGCGAGGCGCCGGGTCGCCGAGACGCTCGACTGGCAGCCGCAGTCGAGCGCGTACGTGGGGGTGTTCGACTCGCTCGACGGGACCACCGCCCCGACTCGCACACCCGCCCCGCGCCCCGACCCCGAGCCGCCGACCGGACGGCGGTTCGTGGACCTCGACGACGAGGACGAGCTGCGCCGCTTCGCCCTCGAGCGCAGCACCCCGCGGGCGATCACCCGACGCAGCCTGCGCGGCCAGCCCGCCGTGACCGCGCCCGCGTGATGAGCCCGGACCGCACCCCACCGCCCGAGGGCTGACGTGTACCTCTCGCTCCGCGACCGCCCCGCGGGCACGGCCCCAGCGCCGCGCGGCGCCCGCGCCGGTCGCTCGCCCCGCGGTCGGCGCCCGCGAGCGCGGGTGTCGTCGGTGGTCGTCTCGCTCGGCGTGGTCAGCCTCCTGACCGACATCTCCTCGGAGTCGGTGGCCGCGATCCTGCCGCTCTACGTGACCGCGGCGCTGGGGCTGTCGACCATCGCCTACGGGTTCATCGACGGCCTCATGCAGGGTGCCACCGCGCTCGTGCGCATCGCGGGCGGATGGGCCGCCGACCGCGGCGGTCACCCCAAGTGGGTGGCGTTCACGGGCTACGGGCTCTCCGCGGTGACCCGCGCCGGGCTGCTGGTCGCGGGCGGCTTCGCCACGGTCACCGCGCTGGTCGCGGTCGACCGGGTCGGCAAGGGCATCCGCACCGCACCCCGCGACGCGATGATCGCCGCGAGCTCCGACCCCCGCTCGCTCGGCCGGTCGTTCGGCGTGCACCGCACGCTCGACACCATCGGTGCCGCCACCGGGCCGCTCCTCGCGTTCGCGGTCCTGTGGGCCGTCCCCGGCGGGTACAGCACCGTGTTCGTGCTCTCGTTCGGGTGCGCCGTGATCGGGCTGGCGGTGCTCGGCCTGCTCGTGCCCGACGTCCCGCCGCGCCGCGCGGCCTGGCTCGAGAAGCACCGGACGCGCGAGCAGCGCGGGCTGCCGAGCTGCAAGGGCTGCACGTGCCCGGTCGAGATCGCCCCGGCAGCCCGTCCGTTCAGCTGGCGGGCTGTCGTCACCCCCTCGTTGCGTCGCCTCATGGTCGCCGCCGGCGTGCTCGGCCTGCTCACGGTCGGCGACGGCTTCGTCTACCTCGCGCTGCAGGACCGCTCCGGCTTCGCGACCCAGTGGTTCCCGCTGCTGTACGTCGGCACGAACGTCGCCTACATGTGCCTGGCGACCCCGCTCGGCCGGTTCGCGGACCGGTTCGGGCGGGCGCGCGTGTTCATCGCCGGGCACGTGGCACTGGTCGCCGCCTACCTGTGCGCGGGGGTGTCGTCGGACGGTGCTGCGCTCACGTTCGTCGCGCTGGCGCTCCTCGGGGTGTTCTACGCCGCGACAGACGGGGTGCTGGCCGCGGTCGTCGGGCAGGTCGCGGACCCGTCCGCGCGGGGCACCGCGATCGGCACCGCCCAGACCGTCGTCGCGCTCGCCCGGATGCTCGCCGCCGCAGGGTTCGGGCTGCTCTGGTACGCGGTCGGACGCAGCGATGCGATGCTCGTCGCCGCCTGCGTGCTGACGGTCGCCGTCGTGGCCTGCTGGGTCCTGGTGCGCGGGCTCGACGCACCGCAGACCGCCGACCCCGAACCCGCCGGGTCCACCGCTCCCGCCCAGGTGCTCCCGTGAGGCGTCCCAGCCCGCGGGTCGGCGTCCTCGCGCTCGTCGTGCTCCTGGTCGTGGTGGGCGTGGGCGCGTACGGCACGAGGGCGTTCCGTGCGCAGCGGGCCCAGGTCGCCTCGGCCGCGCCCGTCGCGCAGTCCGACCTCACCGAGGTCGAGGCCGGCGCGCACGTCGTCTTTCGCAGCACCGCGCCCGGCGCCGAGTACGGGCACGTCGCGATGGTCGCGCTCGACGACCCGGCAGGGCCGCGCGCCTTCACGTCCGTCGCGTGCGACCGGGTCGACGCCGTACCGACCGCCCGCTCGTGCCTGCGCACAGTGCGCGGCATCGCGACCCGGTTCGAGGCGCAGCTGCTCGACGCGGACTGGCAGCCCGTGCAGACCTGGCCCCTGCCGGGCATCCCGAGCCGCACCCGCCTGTCGTCCGACGGGTCGATGCTCGCGACCACGTCGTTCGTGACCGGGCACGACTACGCCAGCATCGGGTTCTCGACCCAGACCGTCGTCCACCACGCCGACGGGACGACGTCGGGCAACCTCGAGGACTTCGCGCTGACCGTCGACGGGAACCCCTTCACGAACGCGGACCGCAACATCTGGGGGGTCACGTTCGTCGACGACACGACGTTCTACGCGACCGCCGCCTCGGCCTCGGCGGGCACGACGTGGCTCGTCCGGGGCAGCCTCGCCGACCGCACGCTGGTCGCGCTCCGGGAGAACGTCGAGTGCCCGTCGCTGTCGCCCGACGGCACCCGCATCGCCTTCAAGAAGGACGTCAGCACGGGCGCCACCCCCTACTGGTCCATCGGCGTGCTCGACCTGGCGAGCGGCACCGAGGTCGTGGTGGGCGAGCAGCGCGACGTCGACGACCAGATCGAGTGGCTCGACGACCGGACGCTCCTCTACGGCATGGCACGTGAGGGCGACGGGGAGATCGGGGTGAGCGACGTCTGGTCCGTGGCCGCGCAGGCCGACGCGCAGCCGACGCTCTTCATCCCGCAGGCCTGGTCGCCGGCGGTCGTGCGATGAGCGCCGCGACCGACGCGGTCCGCTGCCTCGTCTACGCCCCCTACTCGTTCAGCGGCCGGGGTCCCGCCGAGAGCTGCGCGCAGATCGCCGGGGGCATGGCCGCCGCGGGCGTGCGCACCGAGGTCCACGCCGGACGGCGCCGCTCGGCGCTCCCGCAGGGCGTCCGGGTGCGCGAACCGTTCCCCCTCATCGGCGGCCGTCTGCCCTGGCGCGCCGTCGAGGACGCGGCCCTGCGCCGCCTCGAGACCCGCTTCCGGGCCGTCCTCGCCGACGCGGACCCCCGCACCACCGTCGCGCACTTCTGGCCGGGCACCCCGTCGCGGCTCGTCGCCGAGGCCCGCGACCGCGGCATCCTCACCGTCCGGGAGATGATCAACTCGGCGTGCGCCACCTCCGGACCGATCCTCGACGGCGCGTACGCCCGGCTCGGGCTCGCCCCGGCCCACGCTGTCACCGCCGCGGTGATCCAGGGCGAGACCGAGGAGCTGCGGCTCTACGACCGGTTCTTCGCGTCGAACCCCGAGGTGGAGCGCTCGCTGCTGGCACTGGGCGTCGCGGAGGGCCAGATCCTGCCGACCACGTTCGGCTGGCGACCGGACCGGTTCGCGGGGCAGAGCCCCATCGCGCGCGGGAGCGGCGTGCGGGCGGTCTTCGTCGGACGCATCGGGGTGCGCAAGGGGGTGCCCGAGCTGCTCGAGGGGTGGGCCGCGGCGGACGTCGACGGTGAGCTGCTGCTCGTCGGGTCGGTCGACGCGGAGGTCGCGGGGCTCGTCGAGCAGCACACCCGGTCCGGTCGGGTCCGGCTGTGGGGGTACGCCGACAACCCGGGCGCGGTCTTCGCCGGCTCAGACCTGTTCGTCTTCCCCACCTGGGAGGAGGGCGGCCCGCAGGTCACCTACGAGGCCGCCGGGTGCGGCCTGCCGGTCATCACGACACCGATGGGGGCGGCCCGTCTCGTCGAGCACGAGCGCACCGGGCTCGTCGTCGACCCGGGCTCGCCCGACCAGATCGCCGCTGCCGTCCGCCGGCTCGCCGACGACGTCGCGACGCGCCACGCCTACGCGGCCGCCGCCCGGGCCGCCGCGGCGCGGTTCACGTACGAGCGGGTCGGTGCCGCCCGCGCGGAGCTGCTCCGCGGGGCGCTGTCCGCGCACCGCTCACCCGTCTGAGACTCACCCGTCCGACGCTCACCCGTCTGACACCGCGGCGCCCCCGGGCAGCCCGGCCCTGCGCAGGGCCCGGATCTCGGTCGCGTGCACCACCGCGACGGCACCCGCCCCGCACAGCAGCCAGATCATCGCGAGGGCGCGGACCGTGCTGCCGTGGATGTAGTACACGGCGGCCCGGGCGGGGACCACAGCGGTCGTGATCTTGTCGGAGTCGTAGACCCCCTGCTGCAGCTCGGCGAGCTCGGCGTCGATGCGCTCGAGGAGCTCGCGCTGCCGCTCGCGCACGATCTCGGCCGTCGGGCCGCTCACCTGCACCTCGAGCACCTGCCGGGAGTACACGGTCGACCACTGCCCGCCGTGGTCGGGAAGCTGGACGGACCAGCCGTCACGCACCCCCTGGCCCACGATCGTCGCGGCCGGGTCCGCCATCTGGTTCCACGTGATGTTGCCGTTGACCCGCTTGGCCACGACGCCAGCGGTGATGATGAGATCGCTCGTGGTCGTCTTGAGCACGTTGGGGTTGATCGCGCTCGTCGGCACGAGGAAGGTCACCTCGGCATGCGACCAGTACACCCCGGTGACACCCATGGCGGCGTAGCTCGCGCCGAGACCGACGGCACCCGCGACGAGCACCACGTACCAGCGGCGCACGCACGCCTGCAGCAGGTCCCAGATCGTCACACGGTGCACCTTTCGTGGTCGCCCGAGTCTGGCACGCCACCCCCGCCCGGGACTCGACCACCAGAGTGAAGATATGGTGACGGAGCGGGCGAAAGGCCGTACACGTAGGCATCTACTCCCCAACCGGGCACTAACCTCGAACCACCGCTGCCGACCCGAGCGGCTGGTCACCAGGAACCTCGAACGGGGTCGCACATGGAAATCACCGCCCTCGTCGCGGCCCTGCTGCGACGCTGGTACGTCGTGGTGCTCGGCCTGCTCGTCACGGCCGGCCTGGGGTTCGCCGCGTTCACGGCCGCCCCCCCGACGTACAGCGCGGCGGGGAGCGTGCTGCTCCTGCCGCCGAGCGCCGCGGTCACCCCCGGCTCCAACCAGCTCCTGCAGCTCGGCGGGCTCGAGCAGCCCGCGTCGCTCGTGGTCGCGTACGTCGCGGGCGACGACGTCCGCGAGCTGTTCGCCGAGGAGTACCCGGACGCGACGTACGACGTCGTGCTGGACCCCCTCTCGCGCGGGCCCCTCATCATGATGACGGTCGAGGCCCCCACGGCGGACAGGGTCATGGAGGCCCTGGACGGTGCGCTCGCGACGGTGCCGTCGGCGCTCGTCAGCCTGCAGGACCAGGTCGCCGCACCGCCCGCGTCACGCTTCCTGTCGATGCCGCTGGCCGTGGACAACGAGCCCACCACCGTGACCAAGGCGACGCTGCGTGCCCTCATCGCCGCGGTGGGCGTGGGTCTCGCGCTCACGCTCGTCGGGGCGGTCGGGCTCGACAGCCTGATGCTGCGACGGCAGCGCCGGTCGGGGACCGGCCGGCGGACCGCACCGACCGGGCAGCCGCCGCGGCCCGAGCCGACCGTCGCCCGCACGGTCGCCCCCGGACCCGAGCTGACCCCGCAGGCACGAGACGACGCACCGTTCGTCGGTCGGCGCGGGTAGCCGCACAGCGATGCCCACACCACCCCCAGCTGCGGTGCACCGCACGGGAGTCCTCACCTGGCTGACCGTGTACGTCGTGCTCCTGTTCGCGATCCCGTCGCGCCTGGTCATCAACGCCCTGGGGAGCGCGGGCGCGCCGTCGATGCTCTTCGGGCTGGCGAGCGCGCTGGTGTGGTTCCTGACACAGCTCTGGCGCCCCGTCGGCGAGCGGCCGTCACGCCGCCCGATCCGGTTGGCGCTCGCGATCTTCCTCGTGAGCACGGGCATCAGCTACGTCGTGGCCATGCTCCGCCCCATCGACCACGACGAGATCAGCCCGGCCGACGTCGCGCTGCTCGTGGTCGTCTCCTGGGCCGGCATCGTGCTGACCGCGCACGACGGGCTCGCGTCCCGGCGCGACGTCGACGTCGTGGTCCGGCGGTTCGCCCTCATGGGGGGGCTGATGGCGCTCGTCGGGCTGGCTCAGTACGTCACGCGCCAGCCGCTCGTCGACCGCATCAGCGTGCCCGGCCTGACCGCCGTGAGCGGTGTCGACGCGTTCTTCCGGGCGGGTCAGGTCCGCATCTCCGGCACGGCGACCCACCCGATCGAGTTCGGGGCGCTGCTGACGATCCTGCTCCCGCTCGCCCTGCACGGCGCCCTCCACCCCGCCGGCCTGGGGATGGTGCGCCGGTGGTTCCCCCCGGTCACGATCGGGCTCGCTCTCGCGCTGTCGATGTCCCGCTCGGCGTACGTCGGGCTCGCCGTCGCGCTCCTCGTGCTGCTGTGCGGCTGGCCGCCACGGCTGCGGTGGAGCGTCGGCGCCGCGGTCGGGATCGGCGGTGCGGCGCTGTGCCTGGCGATCCCTCCCCTGTTCCGCTCGGTGCGCAGCATGTTCGTCACCGCGAAGGAGGACCCCAGCATCACGTCGCGGACCGACAGCTACGCCGTGGCGCTCCAGTTCATCCAGGACGCCCCGGTGTTCGGCCGCGGCATGGGCACGTTCCTGCCCAAGTACCGGATCTTCGACAACACGTTCCTGGGACAGCTCGTGAGCGGCGGCCTCGTGGGGACCGTCGCGTTCGTCGCGATCCCCCTGACCGCGATGGTCGTCCTGCTGCGCCTGCGTCACCGGTGGGCCGACCCGCAGGCGAGCGACCTCGCGCTGTCGCTCACGGCGGGCATCGCGGCCGGCACCGTCGCCCTCGCATTCTTCGACGGGTTCGCGTTCCCCATGACGATGGGGACGTTCTTCCTGACGCTCGGCATCGCGGGTGCTCTCGCGCGGCTGCACCGCGAGGACCCGCCCGACCCGCCACCGATGTCGGCCGCCGACGCGGGCACCACCACCTCGGTCCGCGCGCCGGCCGGTCGCGAGCTGGGGTCGGACGTCCTCGCCTGAGGCGTCAGCTGGCCCCGGAAGCGGTCGCGCCCTCGACGAACTCGACCAGCGACCCGATGCTCTCGAACACCTCACCGGTGATGTCGCCGTCGTCGATCGACAGGCCGAAGCGGCCCTCAAGGGCGGTCACGAGGTCGAGCACAGCGAGCGAGTCGAGCTCGGGCATGCTGCCGAACAGAGCGGTCGACGCGTCGAGCGTCGCGGCACGGTCCTGGATGCCGAGGGTGCGCACGACGACGTCGGTCACCTGGTCGAGGACGGTGGGATCGGTTGCCATGGGACGGGCCTTTCGGGTGGGTCGGACCGCGGGAGGGTCAGACGAGGACTTCGACGGGGGCCGGGTGGCCGAGGAACGCGGTGGGACTCGCGGTCAGGCCGTAGGCGCCCGCCTGGAACAGCACGACGAGGTCGCCCACGTCGGCGCGCGGGAGCGTGACACCGTCACCGAGCAGGTCGAGCGGTGTGCACAGGCAGCCGACGACCGTCACCGTCTCGTCGGCGGGTGCGTCGGCGCGCGTGCCGACGACGATCGGGTAGTTGCGCCGGATGACCTGCCCGAGGTTCCCCGACGCGGCGAGCTGGTGGTGCATGCCCCCGTCGACGACCAGGTAGGTGCGGCCTCGTGACTCCTTGCGGTCGACGACGCGGGTGACGTACACCCCGCTCTCGGCCACCAGGTACCGGCCGAGCTCGATGACCACCTTCGCCTCGGGCAGGACCGGGTCGATGCGGTCGGCCACGAGACCGGCGAGGTGCGCACCGACCTGCTCGAGGTCGAGCGGCCGGTCCTGCGCGAAGTACGGGACACCGAAACCGCCGCCGAGGTTGAGGTAGCGCACCGGGTCGGGCGCGTGCTCGGCGAGCTGCAGCACGAGGTCGACGGTGCGGCCCTGCGCCTCCATGAGGATCTCGGCGTTGAGGTTCTGCGAGCCGGCGAACACGTGGAAGCCGAGCACGTCGACGTCCTGCCCGCCCAGCCGGGCCAGCAACGCGGGCACCTGCTCGGCGTCGATCCCGAACTGCTGCGGGCCGCCGCCCATCCGCATGCCCGATCCCTTGACCTGGAAGTCCGGGTTGACGCGCACAGCGACGCGCGGCCGGATGCCGAGCCGCCCACCGGCCGCGACGACCCGTGCGGCCTCGCCGGCCGACTCGAGCTCGATGGTCACGCCGGCCGCGATCGCCTGGCTGAGCTCGGCGTCCGTCTTGCCGGGGCCCGCGAAGCTCACGCTGTCACCGCCGATCGGGGTGTCGAGCGCGACGCGCATCTCGCCCGACGAGGCCACGTCGAGCGCGTCGACGAGCCCCGCGAGATGGTGCACGACGGCGGGCATCGGGTTGGCCTTCACGGCGTAGCCGAGGCTGATCCGCGGGGTCAGCGCCGCGCGCAGGCGCTGCACCCGGGCGGTGACGAGGTCCCGGTCGTACGCGAAGAACGGGGTGCTCCCGACGCGGGCCGCGAGCCGCTCGAGCGGCACACCGCCCACGCAGAGCTGCCCGTCGACGGTCGCGAACGTCTCGGCGGTGGCGAGCGCGGTCACGACGCGAGCTCCGCCCGCAGCAGCGCCCGGTCGAACTTGCCGTTGGGCGAGCGCGGGATGTGCTCACGCACGACGACCGACCTCGGGACCATGTAGGCCGGCAGCCGGCGGCGCATCGCCGCGAGGACCTCGTCGGCGTCGAGCGTCGCACCGCCCGGGGCGCTCGCCACGAGCAGGATGTGCTGGCCGAGCCGCGCATCGGGCATCCCGATCGCGACCGCGTCCCGCACGAGCCCGGTGGCGTACGCGACCTCCTCGACCTCGACGGGGCTCACCCGGTAGCCCGAGGTCTTGATCATCTCGTCGGTGCGACCGACGAAGTACAGGAAGCCCTCCTCGTCGGCCACCACCGTGTCCCCCGACCAGACGACCGTCTCGGGCACGCGCCACGCCCCGAGCGGGTCCGGCAGCGGACGGAACCGCTCGGCGGTGCGTTCCGCATCACCCCAGTAGCCGAGCGCGACCAGCGCGCCGCGGTGCACCAGCTCACCCTCCTCGCCCGGGTCGCACGGGGTGCCGTCCGGGCGCAGCACGAGGATCTCCGCGTTGGGGATCGCGCGGCCGATCGAGTCGGGGCGTCGGTCGATCTCGGCAGGGTCGAGGTAGGTCGAGCGGAACGCCTCGGTCAGCCCGTACATGAGGAACGGCGCGGCCTGCGGGAACAGGCCGCGGAGCCGGTCGAGCACCGTCTTGGGCATGCGGCCGCCGGTGTTGGCGAAGCAGCGCATGGAGCGTGTCGACTCCTCGGGCCAGTCGAGGTCGGCGATCTGGATCCACAGCGGCGGGACGCACGTGAGCGCCGTGACGCCGTGCCGCGCGCAGATGCGTGGGACGTCGGCGGGCAGCAGGTAGTTCATCAGCACCACGTGCGCGCCGACGGCGAACCCGGTGGTCAGCTGGCTGAGCCCCGCGTCGAAGCTCAGCGGGAGCACCGAGAGGATCACGTCGTCGGCGGTGAGGCGCAGGTACTGGCTCACGCTCTCGGCGCCGACGACGAGGTTGCGGTGGCTGAGCACGACACCCTTGGGGCTGCCCGTGGAGCCCGAGGTGTAGAGCACGGCCGCGAGGTCCAGGTCGATCCCGATGGCGGGCGCGTCACCCGCGGGCAGGTCCTCCCAGCGGTGCACGGCGTAGCGCGCACCGGCCGGGGCGTGCACCTCACCCTTGGCGTCGACGACGACCACGTGCTCGACGTCCTCGCAGCCTGCGAGCTCGTCACCCAGCAGGTCGAGCCGGTCGGCCGAGGTGACGAGCACCCGACCGCCGCAGTCGCGCAGCACGTGCCCCACCTGCTGAGGCCGCAGCAGCGGGTTCACCGGGACGAACGCCCCGCCCGCGGCCGACGTGCCGAACAGCGCCTGCACGGTCTCGAGCCGCTTCTCGAGGAAGACGACCACCCGGTCACCCCGGGTGAGCCCGAGCCCGCGCAGCCCGCGCGCGGTACCGAGCACCGACGCCCAGAGCTGCGCGTACGTGAGCGTGTCGTTCTTGTACGTCAGTGCGGGACGGTCGCCGTCCCGGCCGGCGCCGTCTTCGACGACCTGGTGCACGGATACCCTCATGCGGGCACTGTAGTGGGGACGTACGGGTTGATTCAGGAAAAACGGGACCAAACGGTCGATCGTCGGACGAACTCACCCGGTCACCACGGCACGCAGGTCAGCTCGCTGTAGAGGTAGTCGACCTCGGCGGCGCCCGCGCCCGCGCCACGCACCATGGCCGGCCGCGGCGATCGCAGGGCCACGGCGTGCCACGGCGGATCCCCGGTCAGCCGCCGCTCGTCGATCGAGAAGACGATCCCGTGCCGCCACAGCAGGTGCCGGCGGAACCGCCCCGCGACCGCGCCGAACGCCGCCGGGTCGCTGACGTAGAGCACCCGCGCGAACAGCGGCAACCCCTTGCGCCGCACGCGCCGGAAGACGACGTAGCAGGAGCTGCCTCCCGCCACGACCACCACGTGCCGAGCGGCGGCGGCCCGGGCGTGGTCGCGGTGGATCTGCCGGTCGCGCTCCCCGAGCGTGACCTGGATGCGCGCCGGGTCGGTCAGCACCCGGCCGCCGGCCGACCACGGCAGGTGGACGACGAGCGAGCCGCTCGTGTCGAGCCGCACGAAGCCGAGCCGCTCGTTGACCGGCACGACGCTGCCGCTGGGCGACAGGTCGGTGAAGGTGTAGCCCGGCTGGGCGAGCATCGCCCGCAGGAGCCGCAGGCCGTGCGCGCGGTGCCCCTCGAGGACGCACCAGGCGGCGAGGTTGCAGTAGCGCTCGGTGCGCCCGTCGACCCGCCGCTGGGAGTAGAAGGCGCCGTAGACGCCCACGACGTCACCGTCTGCTCGGAGCAGGAAGCCGTGATCCTCCTCGTCGGTCTCCCACGTGGGCAGCAGGCTCTCGGCCCACTGCCGGGCGGACAGCCGCGAGTTGAGATGGGCGTGCAGGAACCGGCCGACGTCGGGCAGGTCGGCGGTGCGCAGGGGACCGAGGGTCACGGTCGGGGTCGAGGGCATCGGGCCGAGTATCGCGCACACCTGGCCATCTAGACATATCGGGCACCTGTCCGGCTTCTCGCAAACTTCTCACGATGTGAGACGCCCTGCGTCTGCCCCGGTGAGAGCGCCGCGATCCCGCCGCGACATGGCCGATCGGGACGCCTGGCGCGCGCGAGAGCCCGCCCACCTACCCGTCCGTGCCACCATGAGGCGCAGATCCACCGTTATCCATCCGAAACGGGACCCAGACAGGCGGACTTCAGCAGCCGAGCCCCTCACCCCTCCAGGAGAGACCCGAGCGATGAGCCAGCACCGCGACACCCCCCCATCCGTACCGGACCGCAGCACCGCACGCCGCCGCAGCCACCTCGCCGTGGCCCTCGTCGTCGGGGCCACGCTCCTGACCCTCTGCGGCGTCGGCGCGTCCGCCACGCCCAGCCCACCGGCCTGGGCCACGAGCGCACAGTCCCTGTGGGGCACCGCGACACCTCGCGCCGCGACGGTCGACGCCGACCTCGAGGCGGTCGAGCTCGGCACCGCCTTCACCCCCTCGGTGAGCGGCGAGGTCGTCGGGGTCAAGTTCTGGAAGACCCCGCAGAACACCGGCAAGCACACCGGGACGCTCTGGTCGAGCAACGGGTCGCGACTCGCCACGGCGACGTTCACCGACGAGACCTCGCGCGGGTGGCAGGTCGTCACCTTCGCGGAGCCCGTACGCGTCACGGCCGGCGAACGCTACGTCGTCTCGTACCACGCCCCTGTGGGGCGCTACGCGCAGATGCAGAACTTCGACGGCGCGAGCACCTCCGACGTGCTGTCGGTCGCGGACCGGCGCAGCGGCGTCTACTCCTACGGCGCGAAGTCCTCGTTCCCGACGAAGACGTGGAACGAGAGCCAGTACTGGGTCGACGTCCTCTTCCACCCGAGCGGGTCCCCCTCGGCCACCGGGACCGCCTCGCCGAGCTCGACCCCGCGCCCGACGAGGACCACAGCCACCCCGGTGCCCACCACGACGCCGTCCCGCACCGCGGCACCCACGCCGACCGCCTCCCCCACGACCGCGACGACGACCGGCCCGCCCACCACGGCACCGACCGTCGCACCCGCGCCGACCCCCACGCGCACGACCACGTCGCCCACGGCCCCGGCACCGGCACCGGCCGCCGGGTTCCCCGACGCGTCGACCACGGGCGTGCCGGCGGGTGTGACCCTGACCCCCTACACGGGGCCGTCGCGGATCACGCAACCGGGCACCGTCATCGACTCCCAGCTCATCACCACCCCGCTGGTCATCACGGCGGGCGCGCACGACGTCACGATCCGCAACAGCCTGATCCGGGCGGACGGGCACTGGCTCGTGCTGAACGACGAGGGCGCCACCAACCTGCAGATCGTGGACACCGAGCTCGACGGCGCGGGCAACACCTCCGGTGACGCGGCCGTCGCGGGTGAGAACTACACGCTCACACGGGTCGACATCCACGGCACCGTCGACGGGCTCAAGCTCGGCGACGACGTCACCGTGCAGGACTCGTACATCCACGACCTCGTCATGACCGGCTCGTCCCACAACGACGGCATGCAGTCGCTCGGCTCCGACAACGTCACGATCGCGCGCAACACAGTGATCGTGCCCGCCGGGTCGACGTCCGCGATCATCCTGTCGACCGGGTCGGCGACCTCGATGAAGAACATCCTCATCGAGGGCAACCTGCTCGGCGGAGGTGCCTACACGGTGTACGGCGGGTACCAGAGCGGGCTCGACGTGCTGTCGCGGGTCTCGGGCGTGGTGATCGCGGACAACCGGGTCACCACCGTCGTGTCCCCGAAGGGCGGGGTGTACGGGCCGCTCGCGTCGGTCGACAAGCCCGCGGTGACCCTGCGGGGCAACGTGTGGCACGACGGCCCGAACGCGGGCCGCCCGCTCTGACCCGCCCCGACCACGAGGAGCACGCATGCCACGGCCGACGAGCCGAGCCGCACGATGACGAGCGTGATCATCGCGGCGTACAACGAGGCCGCCGTCCTCGGTCGCAACCTCGACCTGCTCCTGTCCGGGGCGGCGGACGGCGAGCTGGACGTGGTCGTCGTGGCGAACGGGTGCGTCGACGCGACAGCCGACGTGGCCCGCTCGCGCGGGGTCCGGGTGCTCGACCTCCCGACCCCCGGGAAGGCGGCGGCCCTCGACGCGGGCGACGCGATCGCCACCGGCCCCTCGCGCGTGTACCTGGACGCCGACGTCGCCGCGACGGCAGCCGCGGTGCGCGCCCTGACCGACGCGCTGTCGCAGCCGGGCCCGGACGGCGGACCCCCGCCGCTCGCCGCCGTGCCGGACCGCCACCTCGTCCTGCGCGGCCGCCCGCTCGCGGTCCGCTGCTACTACGCGGTGCAGTCCCGCCTGCCGGCCGCCCGGACCGGCCTGTACGGGCGCGGCATGATCGCGCTGTCCGAGGCCGGTCGGGCACGGTTCACGCACTTCCCGGACGTGCTGGCCGACGACCTGTTCCTCGACTCTTTGTTCACCGCGTCCGAACGCGTGGTCGTGACGTCGGTCAGCACCGAGGTCGAGACCCCGCGACGCACGCGCGACCTCGTCCGCCGTCTGACCCGCGTCCGGCGCGGCAACGCGGCGCTCCACGCGCGAGCCGGGACGGACGGGATCGCCCAGGTCCGCGGCTCGAGCCGCACGAGCTGGCTGCGCGACGTCGTGCTGCGGCGGCCGTGGCTCGCCCCCGCCGGGGTCGTGTACGCCGTCCTCACCGTCGTCGCCGAGATCCGCTCGCGCCGACCCGACGACAGCTGGGGAGTCGACACCTCCACGCGGCTCACGAGCGCCGGACAGGGGTCCTGATGCGACAGCCCGACGTGCGCAACATCTGCTTCCACGGGATCGGGACCCCCGGACGGGCGATCGACGACACGGACGAGTCGCACTACTGGATCGAGCGCGACACCTACCTGCGGGTCCTCGACGAGATCGCGACGTGGCCCGCGACGACGGTCTCGTTCGACGACGGGAACGTCTCCGACATCGAGATCGGCCTGCCGGCCCTCGTCGAGCGCGGTCTGACCGCCACGTTCTTCGTGCTCGCGGGGCGTCTCGACACCCCCGGGAGCCTCACCACCGACGACGTGGCCGCGCTCCACGGGGCCGGGATGCGCGTCGGGTCGCACGGCATGGACCACGTCTCGTGGCGGTCGATGGCTCCCGCTGTGCGTCGGCGTGAGCTCGTGGACGCGCGGGAGGTCATCGCCGGGGTCGTCGGGGAGGTCACCGAGGCCGCCCTGCCACGAGGTCAGTACGACCGCACGACCCTGACCTGGCTCCGGCGCCTCGGGTACCAGGCGGTCCACACGTCCGACCGCAGACCCGCGACGCCGGGCGCGTGGCTGCAGCCGCGGTTCAGCGTGACGTGCCACGACACGCCCGCGACGCTCGTGCAGGCGGCGCTCACCCCCCGACCGACGTTCGAACGGGCGACCCTCGAGCTCAAGGGGCTGGTCAAGCGCCTGCGCTGACGGGCGCGGCGATGCTGTGCGGACCCGGTTCGTGCGTCAGGAAGCGGGGGCTGAGCAGCGCGCCGAGGGCTGCCCTGCTCGTCTGCTTCCCGAGCGCGGCCCGGCTCGCCTCACGGGCCACGAGCACAGCCCAGAAGCACGCCGTCGCCGCGGTGCCGTGCCGTCGGCCGTACAGCCGGAGCCGGTTGACCACGAGCAGCCGCCACAGCGCCGGGTTCCCCGCCGAGCCGCCCTCGAGGTGGACAGCCCGGGCGGTCGGCACGAAGTACGTCGGGTACCCGGCGTCACGGGCGCGCAGCGCGAAGTCCGTCTCCTCGGAGTACAGGAAGTACGACTCGTCCCACGGGCCCACCGCGGCCCAGCAGCCTGCCGAGACCAGCTGGGTCGAACCCTCGGCCCAGTCGGTCGGCAGCTCGTGCTCGTAGTCGGCCGGGTCGGTGATGACCTCGCCGAGGTCGGCGACGCGGCCGGCCCGCTCGGCGCCGAGCACTGCGTCCGCGAACGCGCGGCGCAGGGTCGGCTCGCGGCGCCGCGACGCGATGAGCTCGCCGTGGGCGTCGTCGAGCCGGGGCACGACGATGCCGGCCCCGGTGCGCCCGAGCGCCGCGAGGAGCTCCGGGACGCAGCCGGGTTCGAGCCGGACGTCCGGGTTGAGCACGAGCACCGCCCCGGCGTCCGGGACCTGCGCGACGCCCAGGTTGATGCCCGCCGCATAGCCCCCGTTGCGGGCCGAGCGCACCACCACCGCGTCGGGCGCGAGCCGCTCCACGAGCTCGACGGTGCCGTCGCGCGACCCGTTGTCGACGACCACGAGGGTCCAGCCGGTCGATCCCATCCCCGCGGGCAGCGAGGCGAGGAGCCCCGCCACCACGTCGGCGCTGTCGTACGTCACGACGACGACGGTCACCCGCTCGCGGTCGCGCTCGCCTTCCCTGTCAGCAGGCACCGGGACTTCCTCAGATCGGTCGATGTCGGACGGTGCTGCGGGAACGTCGCACGGGGTGAACCTCGCCACACCTGTGCACATTTGCACCTTTCGTACCCTATCGTCGATGCGGCGCCGCGGTGGCGCCCTTGGCACCGAGGAGGACGCGATGGCGGGCGACGGACGACGGCGCACCCCCGTGTCGATCGTGTGCGTCTTCAACGACCTCGAGGTCCGTACGACGTGCCTCGACCGGTCGATCGCCGCGGGCCTGCGCTCGGCCCCCGCGACCGAGTACCTCCCGGTCGACAACCGCGACGGGCGCTTCCGGTCCGCCGGGGCCGCGCTCAACCACGGGGCCCGGCTGGCCCGGCACGACGTCGTCGTGTTCGTCCACCAGGACGTGTACCTGCACTCGCTGGCCGCGCTCGAGCAGGCCGCCGCTGCGCTCCAGGACGACCCCGGGACCGGGCTCGTCGGAGCGGTCGGCATCACGGCCACCGGCTCCGTCGCGGGCATCGTGCGCGATCGCGTCGTGCGCATCGGCGAACCCTCGACACCCACCGCGTCGATCGACAGCGTCGACGAGGTGCTGTTCCTGATCGAGCGCTCTCAGGTGCTCGCCGAGCCCCTGAGCGAGCACCCCGAGCTGGCGTGGCACGCCTACGCGGTCGAGTACGGGGCGCGGGTGCGCGACCAGGGCCGCCGCGTCGTGACGCACGACCTCCCGCTCACGCACAACTCCATGACCACCAACCTCGACCTGCTCGCCGAGGCCCACCACCACGTGGCGGACCTCTACCCGGCCCTGCTCCCGGTGCAGACCACGTGCGGCGTGGTCCGCGCCCCGCACGACCGCAGCCGGTGGCGCACGGTGGCGCGCCGGCGACGCGGTGCGATGACGTGGCTGCGCGAGTCGTTCACGGCCGTGCGGCTCGCGCGACGCGACGACCTGCGGGTGCACGACGTGGTGCTCGGGGACATCCGGCTCACGATCGACGACGTCCTCGACAGGGTCGACGCGACGGGTCTCGACGTCGTCAACCTCGACCTCCCCGCCACGGCCGCCGAGCCCGAGGCCTGGGACGTGACGTCGTTGACCCGCCGCGGCCGCGACGTGTCGGCGACCGCGGCCACCGTCGCCGACCTCGCGGGCGCCTTCCGGAGACGCGAGCACGGTCGGGCGCTGCTGGTCACGGGTGTCGACGAGGCGGCGATCGCAGCACTCGCCCCCGCGATGCGCGGCGCCCCGCACCTCGTCGGTGTCGCGCGGGACACCGGTGCATGGATCCTGTGCTGCCCCACGCCGCCGGACGTGCGGGCGACGTGGCCGGCCCGCCGCAACGCACCGTTCGGGCTGCGACCCCGCACCGCGGCGGGCCCCAGCGCGCCTGCCCGGTCGCCCGGGCTCGCCCCGTCGCACCGCGCACAGTGACGACCGCACGCACAGCACCCTCGTCGCCGGCCGGGCCGGCCGCGCGCGCCGCGGCCCACGTCGCGGCGCGGACGCTGGGCGCCGTGGTCTCGCTCACGGACCTCACCCCGCCGGGGCTCAGGTACGGGTACGTGCACCCGCTCGCCCGGGTGCTCCTGCAGCGTCCGCTCGCGGTCCTCGCCCCGGTCGAGGGCGCCGCGTTCGCGCCGTCCGCGACAAGCCACCCCACGCCGCCCAGCGACCTCCGCTGCGGCCTCCTGGCCGACGCGCTCGACGTGGGCGGCGTCGGGCGCGTCGTCGAGATGCTCGCCGAGGGGCTCCGTCCCACCGGGATCGACCCGGTCGTCGTCTGCCCCGCCGAGGGGGCGCGGACGGCGCGGCTGCGTGCCCTCGGCATCGAGGTGATCGTCGCCCCCGACGCCCGCACGGCCTCCGAGGCCCTCACCGGTGCGCGGCTCGACGCCGTCCAGCTGCACAGCGCACCCGACCACCTCGCCGACGCGGCGCGCGCGACGGGCGCCCCCCTGCTGCCCGTGCTGCACAACACCGAGATCCACTACTCGCCCGAGCGGTGGCGCAGCACCGCCGCGCTCTTCGCCCGGGCGCACCGGGTGATCGCCGTCAGCGCGCTCGTCCGGCAGTTCCACGTCGAACGGCTCCCCGGCACGGCCGAGAAGGTCGTCGTCGTGGCCAACGGGTCGATGCCGTTGCCCGCTGTCACCACCGAGGTCCGGACCCGTGCTCGCGCCGCTCTGGCCCGCACGCTCGGCGCACCCCTCGACGACGAGGTCGTGTTCGCCTGCCTGGCGCGCTACGACTCGCAGAAGAACGTCGCGGGGACCGTCGCCTCGTTCCTCACCGCCGGTGCGGGCGACCTGCGGGTGCGGCTCGTCGTCGCGGGCGACCCCTCCGACTGGCTCGAGCACCGCCGTGCCGACGCGATCCGCCGCAGCCACCCCGACGGGCACCGTGTGCACCTGCTCGGCAGCTCGGACGCCGCGACGCTGCTGTCGGCGGCCGACGCGTTCCTGCTCGACTCGTTCTTCGAGGGCTGGCCGCTCGCCGCCACCGAGGCCGTCGCCGCGGGCCTGCCCCTGGTGATCAGCGAGGCGGGGGGTGCGGCTGAGCTCGTCGAGCGGGCCCGCGCCGGATCGGTGCTGGTCAGCAACGCGAGCGGCCCGGCCGCCGCGGTGACCGACGCACGCGCGCGGGCCGCACGTCGCCGGGCCACGCACCAGCCGAACGCCCGGGAGGTCGCCGCGGCCGTCACCGCCGTCGCGCGGGAGGTCCGGGGCGCTGGGCGCGGCGAGCAGCCCGTCGACGACAGCTTCGACGCCATGGTCGCCGGGCATGCGAGCCTCGTCCGGGCCGCCGTCCAGGAATCCGCTCGCCCGGCAGGCGGCAGCGACGACACCGCCACCGCGGCGCGGACCGCAGGCTCCTGACCGACCGGGCGGCGCCTGCCCGGGTCCGGCCGATCAGGCCCCGGGTGGTCAGACCCGGGACGTCGCCCGCTGCAGCGGGCCCCGGACCCTGCCCGGCAGCAGGTCGACGACGGCGCGGGCCGTGCTCGGCATCAGGAACCTGACGGCGACCACGTGCACCACCGCGACGACCAGGCCGGTCAGACCGACCACGACCAGCGGCGGCAGGTCGTCCACGAGCCGGCTCACGAGCAGGCCGGCCAGGGCGGACAGCGCCACGCACACCGCGACACCGGCGAACGGGCGAGCGACCGTGCGGGCGGGGATCCCGAGCAGACGACCGGTGAGCTGCCAGCGCACCGCGGTGGCCGCGACGGCCACCCCGACGAACCCCACGGCGAGCCCGGCCAGCCCCCAGCGGACGGCCCAGGCGGTCGTGGCCACGGTCAGGGCGTCGACAGCGAACGCGTACGCCAACCAGCGCCCGGGCCTGCCGACCCCGTAGAACAGGCCGTGGTCGAGCATCGCGCCGAGCGTCAGCACGGCCGCGAGCGCGAGCGCCTGGGCGACCGGGACGCTGCGTTCCCAGCCGTCGCCGAACAGGAGCGGGACGAGCGTGGGCCCGGTCACGGCGACGACGATCATCACGGGCGCGACCGCGGCGTACGACATGCCCAGGGCCTTGAGGTACGAGCTGCGCAGCCGCTCCGCCGAGGACCTGACCTGAGCGAACATGACCGTCGACACCGGCAGCAGAGCTGCGGCGCTCATGTCCTGGGTGACCTGGACCAGTCGCTGGGCGATGCTCAGGTACCCCAGCCCGGTCGCCCCGAGCGACGTCACGACGATCGCCGTCTCCGCCCAGGAGCGGATCAGCGCGACCACGTCCACGGCCACCACCTGGAGCCCGAACCGCGCCATGGCGACGAGGTCCTGCCGTGAGAACAGCAGCCGGGGCCACCACCGGGCCGAGGCCCACGCGGCCACCGCCGCCACGCCCTGGGCGACGACGAGCTGCAGCACGAGCGCCCACACCCCCCACCCGGACAGGGCGGCGACCACGGCGACGACCTGCGCGAGCACCGCGGCGACGGCCCCCTGCCAGGCGAGGGTGCGGAACTGCATGCGACGGCGCAGCAACGCATACGGGACCGACGTGACGACCACGAACGCGATGGACACCGTCATGACGCGCAGCACGTCGACGAGCTCGGGGAGCCCGAACAGGTCCGCGAGGACGGGCGCGATCAGCACCAGGCTGCCGCACATCGCCCCGCCGGCCAGCGTCGAGAACCAGAACCCGGTGCTGAGCCGCCGTTCGTCGACCTCGTCGGCCTGCACGATGTACGCCGAGAAGCCCAGGTCGGAGATCAGGTAGACGATCGGGGCGACGACGGACGCGGCGGCGACGAGGCCGAACTCCTCGGGGCTGAGCAGCCGCGTGAGGATCGCCACGGTCGCCAGGCCGCCGATCCGCGTCAGCCACTTCTGCGCCGTCATCCACAGCACGCCGGACGCGGCCCGGCGCCCCACGCCCTGGTCGGGCTCGGGGGGTGGACCGGCGGGCGGCCCGGCGGCGGTGGGCGCCGCACCGGCAGCAGGGACGTCGGCGCTCACGCCGTCCTGCCCCCTCACACCCCGAACCGCCGCAGCCGCCGCCACCGCAGCCGCCACCGCAGGTCCATCGAGAGCGCGGCACCCCGGCGCCGGAGCTCGGTCGCCACCCCGCGCGTGCGCAGCTCGTACGCGCGCCACACCGGGCGGCTCGTGATCTCGGGGCTGCACTCGATCGCGAACCGGGCCAGCGCCTCGCTCGACGGGTCGTCGACCCCGCGCGAGAGCCGCGCGATGCGGACGGCCTCGTAGGCGATGGCCCGGCGTGCCGCGGCGTGCCACCGCTCGGCGTCTCGGAGCTGTGCCCCCGCTCCGGCGAAGAACGACGTGAACCCGGTGGCCCGTTCGCGCATGTCCGCGAGCAGGCCCGAGTAGTCGTTGAGGTGCATGTTGCCGCCGTGCACGCGGTAGTAGGCCTGCACGGGACCGTTGACGCGCCCGACGTCCGCGACCACGGCGGCCCGCATCCACAGGTCCATGTCCGCTGTGTGCGGCAGGGCCGGGTCGTAGCCGCCGAGCTCGCGCAGCACGCTCGTCCGCATCACGACCTCGGGGTTGACGATCACGTTCGCGCCTCGCCGGCAGGTGCGTCGGAGCCACGTCTCGCCCGGCCACACCGACCAGCTGCGCACCCGTTCGTCGGTGGGCGGCGGCGAGTCGGTGAAGTCCGGTGCGTAGCCGTACACGAGCCCGACGCCGGGGTGCGCCTCGAGGAGCGCCGTCGCGCGGGACAGCGAGCCGGGGGCGAGCAGGTCGTCGGCGGACAGCAGCACCACGTAGTCGCCCGTCACATGCGCGAGCCCGTCGTTGTACGTCGCGATGTGTCGGGCGTTGCGCTCGTGCACCACGACCGTCACGCGGTCGTCGGCCGCCGCCAGGGCGCGTGCGACGTCGGCGCTGTCGTCGGTCGAGGCGTCGTCGACCACGACGACCTCGACGTCGACGCCCGGCTGCTCGAGCGCGCTCGCGACCGCCGCGGGGAGGAAGTGCCCGTAGTTGTAGCAGGGCACGACCACCGAGACGGTGGGCCGCCCGCTCAGGGGCGTGGGACGCACCCGGCTCATCGTGCACCGGGCCCGGCGTGGGGTGCGCGGGACGGGTCACCCATGTCGTGCGGCACCCGCGACGAGCCCTGCGAGCGTGTCGACCACGCGCTCGCGCTGCTCGGCCGAGAGGTGCGGGTACATCGGCAGCGAGAGGATGCGCCCCGCGGCGGCCTCTGTGACGGGGAACGCCCCGACGCCATGGCCCAGGTGCGCGTAGGCGCCGGTCAGGTGCACCGGGGTCGGGTAGTGGATGCCCGCGCCGATGCCGGCGTCGTGGAGGCCCTGGAGCACCCGGTCACGCTCGTCGACCTGCACCACGTACAGGTGCCACACGTCCGCGTTGCCCTTCGCGGTCACCGGCACGCGCACGCCGTCCACCCCGGCGAGCAGCTCGCCGTAGTGCGCGGCGGCGGCACGGCGGCGCTCGTTCCAGCCCGCGAGGCGCGCGAGCTTGGCCTCGAGCACCACGGCCTGCACCGTGTCGAGGCGCGAGTTCATGCCGATGACCTCGTGGTCGTACTTGTGCGCGCTGCCGTGGGCCGCGAGCACGCGGACGGTACGGGCGACGTCGGCGTCGTCGGTCGTGACCGCACCGGCGTCGCCGGCCGCGCCGAGGTTCTTGCCCGGGTAGAAGCTGGTCCCGGCCGCGAGCCCGAAGCTGCCTGCGTACCGGCCGTGGCGCGTGGCGCCCTGCGACTGCGCGGCGTCCTCGACGAGCGGCACCCCGGCGTCCGCCGCGATCTTGAGCAGCACCTCGACGGGGGCGACCTGGCCGAACAGGTGCACAGGGACCACGGCCTGGGTGCGCGGCGTCAGCGCGGCGCGCACGGCGTCGGGGTCGATGAGCAGGTGCACGGGGTCCACGTCGACGAGCACGGGGACCGCGCCGATGCGCGAGACCGCCTCGGCCGTCGCGATGAACGTGTTCGCCGGGAGGACGACCTCGCCCCCGGGTGCGACCCCGACCGCCCGCAGCGCGAGCTCGAGCGCGTCCGTGCCGTTCGCGACGCCGACCACGTGCGCGACGCCCGTCGCGGCACCGTAGGCCGCCTCGAACCGACCGACGGCGGGGCCGCCGACGAACGCCGTCCGGGCGAACACCTCGTCCAGCCCCGCGCGGACCTCGTCGTCGACCTCGGCCTGCTGGGCCGCCAGGTCGACCAGGGGGATCGTCATGATGCTGTCTTCCTTCCGTCGTCTCCCGCGGCCCGAGCGGCCTCCGGGGTCGTGGCCCGGTGACGCCCCGGCCCGGCGTCGCCGAGCCGGCTCGCCGGCACACCGGCCCAGGTCTCGCCGTCGGGCAGATCGGCCACCAGGGCAGCGCCCATCCCGAGCGTGGCGCCGGCCCCGACGTGCACCCGTTCGCGCACGCTCGCGTTCATGCCGAGGTAGGCGCCCGCGCCGACCGTGACCGAGCCGCCGAGCGAGACACCCGCGCACAGGGTCGCGAAGTCCTCGACCGTGTCGTCGTGCGTGAGCGTGACGTTCGGCATCACGACGACGTGCTCGCCGAGCGTGACGGCCGTCGTGAGCACGACACCCGCGAGCACGACCGACCCGGGCCCGACGTGCGACCCGTCGGGCACCTCGACCGCCGGGTGGACCACGGTCGCGAACCGTTCGCGGCCCGCGCCGGCCCCCGCGAGACGCTTGACCAGCGCCTCGCGCGCGCTCCCCCGGCCCGCGCACACGAGCAGCGCCGCCCCCGGGTGCGCCACCACGTCCTCGACGCCGCCGAGCACCGGCACGCCGTCGACGTCGGTGCCCGCGAGCGCGGCCGAGTCGTCGAGCAGCCCCACGACGTCGAACAGGTCGTGCGTGCGCACCAGAGCGAGCACCTCACGAGCCAGGCCGCCCGCCGCGACGAGCAGCAGCTGTGTACGGGGCATCGCGCTACCGGCCCGCTGCGCTGCGCAGGGCGTCCACGACGCGCGCCTGGTCCGACTCGGACATCTGGTGGAACACCGGCAGGATCAGCGTCGAGTCGGTGAGGTGCTCGGTCACGGGCAGCGGGGCGTGGGCCGTGCCCGCGTAGGCCGGCTGCCGGTGCGCCGCCATGATGCCGCGACGCGCGGAGACGTCGGCGGCCGCGAGGTGGGCCAGCAGCCCGTCACGGTCGAGCGCGAAGCCGGGCTCGACCTCGACCCAGAAGGACTGGACGTTCCCGGTCCCCCACGCGGGGTCCGCGACCGGGCGCAGCCCCGGGATGTCGGCGAGCTGCTTGGTGTACGCCGCCGCGATCTCCCGTCGTCGGGCGACGACCGCGCGGAGCCGACCGAGCTGGACGATGCCGACGGCGGCCTGCAGGTCCGTCATCCGGTAGTTGAACCCGACCTCGAGGTACTGCTCGGCCGGGGCGAGCACGCTCGTGTGCCGGTCGGCGGCCGAGACGCTCATGGCGTGCTCGCGCAGCCGGCGCGCCCGCTCGGCCCACTCGGGTCGGGACGTGGTGATCATGCCGCCCTCGCCCGTGGTGAGCAGCTTGCGGGGGTGGAAGGACCAGGCGGCGACCTCCGCGCCCGCGCCGACGGGACGCCCCTGGTACGTCGAGCCCGCGCCGCACGCCGCGTCCTCGACCACGACGATCCCGAGCGGGTCGCACACCGAGCGCACGTCGTCGAGGTCGACCGGGACCCCGCCCTGGTCCACCACGACGACGGCCCGCGTGCGGGGCGTGAGCACAGCGGCGACGCTCGCCCCCGTGACGTTGCCCGTCACCCGGTCGACGTCGGCGAAGACCGGGCGCGCGCCCGCGTGCACCACGACGTTCGCGGTCGCGATGAACGAGAACGACGGCACGACCACGTCGTCCCCCGGCCCGACTCCCGCGACCACGAGCGCGAGGTGCAGCGCCGTGGTGCACGACGACGTCGCGACGGCGAAGCCCGCCTGCTGGGCGTCGGCGAACTCCTCCTCGAAGCGCGCGACCCTGGGTCCCTGCGCGACCCATCCCGAGGCGATGACCTCGGTCACCGCGGCGACCTCCTCGGCACCGAGCCACGGGCGCATCACGTCGATCCGGCCCAGGGGCGCGCCGGTGCCGCTCACGGCGCGTCCACCAGGTGCCGACCGGCCGCGATCTCCTCGCGCTGGGGGCGCCACCAGGCCACGAGCTCGCGCAGCCCCTCCTCGAGCCCGACCTCGGTCACGAACCCGAGGTCGACGCGCGCGGCCGTGGTGTCGGCGAGCCGTCGGGCGACACCGTTGACGGCCCGCTCGGGCCCGTGCTCGACCGCGAGGTCGGAGTCCATGGCCCGCAGCAGCGCCTCGGCGAGCCCCAGCAGGGACGTCTCGGTGCCGCTCGCGATGTTGTAGACGCCGTCGACGACGTCGCTCTGGGCGGCCAGCAGGTTCGCCCGGGCGATGTCGCGCGTGAAGGCGAAGTCCATCGTCTGCCGACCGTCGCCGAAGATCACCGGCGGGAGGCCGTCCGCGATGCGCTCCATCCACCGCACCAGCACCTCGGTGTACAGGCCGTGCACGTCCATGCGGGGCCCGTACACGTTGAAGTAGCGCAGCAGCACGTAGTCGAGCCCGTACATCGCCCGGAAGCTGCGGACCATGCCCTCGTTGAACGACTTCGCGGCGCCGTAGAACGTGTCGTTGTTGTGGTGGTGGTGCCGCTCGCCCGTCGGGAAGTGCTCGGCGAGCCCGTACACCGACGCGCTCGACGCCGCGACGACCTTCTGCACGCGGTGCTCCACGGCGGCCTCGAGCACGGTGAAGGTGCCGTCGACGAGCACCTCGAGCGCGAGCCGCGGCTCCTCGGCGCACTGCGTGATGCGGATCGCCGCCTGGTGCAGGACGAGGTCCTGGCCGCGGGTCACGTCGTGCACCAGGTCGCGGTCGCGCACGTCGCCCACGACGAGGTCGACCCGGCCCGACGCGAGCGCCGCGTCGAGGTTCGCCCGGCGCCCGCGCACCAGGTTGTCGAGGACCACGACGCGGCTCGCCCCTGCGACGAGCAGCTGGTCGACGATCGTCGAGCCGATCGTGCCGGCGCCCCCGGTGACGAGGATGTTCGCTCCCTGCAACGTGCTCATACGACGGTCTCCAGCTCAGGTTCGGGACGGGTGGTGGTGGCGCCCAGCGGTGTCAGGCGACCGCCGTCGCCCAGGCTGCGGGCCGCGGTCTCGAGGACGTCGAGCACCCGCAGACCCGCGTTGCCGTCGGTGCGCGGCGCGCGACCCTCGCGGATGCTCGCGGCGAGCTCGGCGACCATGGCGCCGAGCGCCTCACGCTCGGGCAGGGCCGGAGCCCAGGCGTCGCCGAGCCGGTAGGAGACGTTCGCGGTCGTGCGATCGGGCAACGGCTGACCCAGGTCGACGCCACGGTCGTAGACCGTGAGCCGCTGCTGGGGGCTCAGGTCGTCCCACACGAGGGTGCGACGCGAGCCGCCCACGACCATCTGGCGGATCTTGGTGGGGCTGAGCCAGTTGACGTGCACGTGCGCGATCGCGCCGTCGGGCAGCGGGAGCGTGAGGTAGCCGACGCACGTCTGGCCCGCGCCGAGCGGGTCGGCCCCCTGGGCGCCGACGCTGCTCGGCACCAGGCCGCCGGGCAGGATGAAGTCGAGGATCGACAGGTCGTGCGGCGCCAGGTCCCAGAACACGTCGACGTCGGGCTGGACGATGCCGAGGTTGATGCGCACCGAGTCGACGAAGTGGATGTCGCCGAGCGCGCCCTCGGCGATCAGCTCGCGCATCTTGAGCACGGGCGGGGTGTAGCAGAACGTGTGGTCGACCATGAGGACCAGGTCGCGCTCGGCCGCGAGCGCGACCATCTGGCGGGCGGCGCCGCTGCGGTCGGCGACGGGCTTCTCCACGAGGACGTGCTTGCCCGCGTCGAGCGCCGCGAGCGCGAGCGGTGCGTGCGTGCGGGCCGGGGTCGCGATGGCGACCGCGTCGACGTCGTCCCGGGCGAGCAGCTCGGCTGTCGACGTCATGACGTCGACGGTGCTGCGCGGACCGACGACCTTGCGGGCGCGGTCGACGTCGAGGTCGCACACGGCCACGAGGTCCCAGTCGGGGCTGCTGCGGAAGTTGCGGGCCAGGTTGGGACCCCAGTAGCCGGCGCCGATCACGGCAGCGCGCAGCGGTTCGTGGACGGACATCGTGCTCCTTGGTCGGGTGGTCGTCATTGTGGTCGCGAATGGTGGCAGGTCTACGCAATTCGGGCATCTTTCACCCGGATGTCGGGGGTGTCGAACGTCACTCAGCCCGTCGGCACGAACACCACGTCGACGCCGTACCAGGTCGTGGACGTGCTCCCCGGGAACCCGGTGCCGTACACGTAGGCCCCCGAGACCGCGGTGAGCGGCCCCCGGGTGCGTTCTGCGGCCAGACCGCCCGCCTGGTAGGCGTAACGACCCGGGGCGGAGTGGTACGCCGCGACGAGCACCTGCCCGGCGGCGACCGCGACCGGTGCGACCAGCGGGACGGTCTGCCAGCCGGACGCCGACTCCTCCCCCGGCGCCACCGTGGCCAGCGGCGTCCCGTCCCCCGCCCAGAGGTTCACGGTGTGCGCGCTGGTGTTCTCCGCTCCCTTGTAGAACCGGACCGCCGTCACCGTGCCCGCGACCTCGGCCCGGAACCGGGTGCCGACCTGCACGGGCGCACCGTCGGTGAAGCTCGCGACCTGCGGCACCTCGGAGTCCGTCCACAGCGAGCACGGGCACGACCCGGCCGCGGCCGTGGTGAAGCCCCACGTGCCACCCGAGAGCACCTGGCCCACGAGGCTCACCGTGGCGGTGTGCGCGGTCCCGGCGGTCAGCGGCTGACCAGGGGTGAACGTGACGGTGCGACTGGCCGCGTCGAACGCGCTCGTGCCCGCGACGGCGCCGGACGGTCCTGCCAGGGCGATCGCGGGCGTGCCCTGCGCCGGCGCCCGGGAGAGCACGGCGGAGACCCGTAGGCCGGTCGGCACGTCACTCGCGCCGGTGGCCGGGGTCGTGGCGGTCACGAGCGGGGCCGTCGGCGCGGTGCGCTCGAAGACCACGTCGACGAAGTAGTTCGTGGCCTGCCACGTCCGGGTCGGGAACCCGCCCCCGTACGCGTAGCGCCCGTTGCCCGCCGCGGGGACGGAGATCGGACCCACCTGGCGGTCGGCGACGAAGGAGCCGGACGTCGCGGCGTAGTGCCCGAGCGGCGCGAGGTAGGACGCGACGTACGTGGTGCCGGCCGTGACGTCGACGGGCTCGTCGAACGTCGCCGTCTGCCACCCCGTCGCGGTCTCGTCCGTGAACGTCGCGGTCGCGAGCCGGGTCCCGGTCGCCGACCACAGCGACCCCGTGTGGGTGCCGTCGTTCCCGGGCCCCTTGAAGAACCGCACCGCCGTGACGCGGCCGTCCTCGGTCGGGGTGAGCGCCACCCCGAGCTCGACCGCGGCCCCGTCGTCGGTCGAGGTGCTCGCCGGGACGTCGGACGCGAAGATCGTGCAGGGGCAGCCGTCCGCCGAGGAGGTGCGGAACGTCCAGGTCACGGGCGGCGAGACGACCCCCTCGACCGACACGGCGCCCGTGACCTGCGCGGTGTGCACGGTGTCGGGGGCGAGCGGCGCCGACGGCGTGAACGAGACCGTTCGACCGTCGGACGAGGTCGAGGTGCTCCCCGGCACCGCAGTCCCCCCAGCGGCGAGCGTCAGCCTGGCCCCCGCCGCGAGCGGCACGCTGAAGGTCACCGAGACCCCGGTCGTGGTGGCGGCGCCCGGGTCGTCCGGGGCCGGCTGCTGGGCCACGACCGCGAGCGCGCCCGGCTCGGGGGTGAACTCGACGTCGACCAGGTAGCTCGTCGCCGTGCGCGACCCCGGGAAGCCCGTGCCGTAGCCGTACACGCCGGCGTCGGCCGAGGTGCGCAGCACCCCCCGCCGCAGCCCGCGGTCACCGAAGCCCGCCGGCGTGACGGAGTAGCGGCCGACGGTCGTCCGGTAGGACGCGACGTACTCGGTGTCCGCAGCGAGCACCACGGGCTCGTCGAACGTCGCGGTCTGCCAGCCCGTCACGCTCTCGGACCCGAACGTCGCGGTGGCGAGGGCGGTGCCGTCCGCGGACCAGAGCGTGCCGGTGTGCGTGCCGACGTTGCCCGGTGCCTTGAAGAAGCGGATCGAGCTGACGGTGCCCGCGACGCTGCTCGCGAAGCGGACGCCGAGCGTGACCGCCTGCGTGTCGTCGGCCTCGGCCAGCGCCGGGGTCGTCGACTCGTCGAGCAGCGAGCACGGGCAGGCCGCCGGGTCGCGGTCGGCCGCCGCCGTGGTGAACGACCACGTCGTGACCCCGGCGAACGGGCGCCCCTGCCCGTCGAGCGCCGACACGGCCGCCGTGTACCTGGTCGAGGGCCCGAGCGGCGTCGCGGGCACGAAGCTCGCGGTCCGGGTGGGCCGGCTCCAGGTGGTGGTCCCCGCGACCGCACCGCCGCCCGCCGCGGTCAGGGTGATCACGGGCGCCTGCGTCACCGACTTCGAGAGCACCACCGACACGGGCGCACCCGGCACCACGCTGGTCGAGCCGTCGAGCGGCTGCTGCTGGCTCACGGTCAGCGGTGACGTGTCCACGGTGTCGAACACCACGTCGACGAAGTAGTTCGAGTCGCGGAAGGTCGACGTGGGGAAACCCGCCCCGGCCCGGAACACGCCCGTCGGCTCGGTGCCGAACCCGCCCTCGACGCGCAGCGGCGCCGCGGCCCTCCCGCGCGCGGTGAACGCGTCGGGCTCGACCGCGTAGCGGCCGTTCGGTGCCGTGTAGGACACGACGTAGCTGGTCCCGGCGGTGAGCTCGACCGGGGTACGGAAGTCAGCGGTCTGCCAGCCGGTGGCGGTCTCGTCCGCGAACGTCACGGTCGCCAGGCGCGTCCCGGTCGTGGTCCACAGCGACCCGGTGTGCGTCCCGGTGTTGCCCGCGCCCTTGTAGAACCGCACGCCCATGGCGAACCCGTCGACGTCCGCGCTGAACCGCAGCCCGAGCTCGACCGCGTCCGCGTCGTCGGTGGCCGGCACGGCGGGCACCTGCGCGCCGAAGACGCTGCACGGGCACGTCACCGCGAACGAGCGGGCGGCGGGCGCAGCGGCGATGTTCGCGCTGTCGTCGACCGCGCGCACCCGGACCGGCACGGTCCCCCGGCCCGGCTGGACGTAGGTGTAGGTCCAGGTCCGGGTGCCGGTCGCGGGGTGCCACGTCGCGCCCGCGTCGGTCGAGACCTCGACCCCCGCGACCTGGCCGCCCCCGACGTCGGTCGCGGTGCCCGTGAGCGTGACCGACGTGCCGTTCGCGATCGCCGTCCCCTGCGCGGGCGAGGTGATCGCGACCGTCGGGGCCTGGGTGTCGGTCGAGCGCGTGGCGGCCGCGAGCCCGGTCATGAGGGTGCCCGGCTGGGCACCCATGTCCGCGAGCAGGTTCACGGTGGCCTGCTGCATGCGCGCGTCGGCCGGCGCACCCTGCCCGTCGTGCTCCTGGTCGAGCCCCCACGCCCACTGGATGCTGCCCGCGGAGAACACGAGCGCACCGCTCGACGCCCGGTACAGCGTCGTGTGGTGCGTCGTGACCCCGGGGGCCGTCACGTTGCCGTAGTCCTGCAGGTACGCGGGGACCTCGCCGGTCGTGGTGGACAGCCGGACGAGTCCCGCGGGCCGGTCACCGTTGTCGAGGTCTTCGTCCGACTCGTAGCCCACGGTGTGCGGCGCGAGCTCGGCGCTCGTGCCCGCGGCGAGCGCCGTGAGCGTGGTGCCGCGCCACAGGCGGTACCTGCCCTCCTCGGCCGAGACCGTGAGCGGCAGGTCCGAGTCGTTCGACATGTACATCGTGCCCGTGAGCCCGTTCTCGGCACGCCCGGCACCGGCCGAGCGCGCGGCGAAGCGCGGGTCGCGCCACGTCCCGGTCCACTCGGACGCGGGGTCGATCTTCGCGTTGCCCCACGTCTCCTTGTACGAGACCAGCGTGCGGTAGGGCGTCGGGGCGCCGGCCGCGGCGGGCTCGTAGCGCGTGCGCCAGTACACCTCGTTGCCGCTGAAGAAGGCGAGGTCGACGCCCGCGTCGCGAGCCGCCTCGACGTTCGCGCGCTGCGCGCCCGACCAGTACTCGTCGTGCCCCACCGAGAGGAACACCTCGTGGTTGGTCAGCAGCGCGCCGCGCCGGTCCGTGTCGACGCCCGCGAAGTAGCTCACGTCGTAGCCGTTGCGCTCGAGGAAGCGCACCATCGCGTACTCGGAGCTGAAGTAGAAGTCGCGCCCGTTCTCGTGCCCGCGGGTCGCGAACGGACGGTTGTAGCTGACCTTGTAGGCCCGGCCGTTGTCGGCGCCCTGGTAGAAGTCCGAGCCTCCGTACGTGTTGTACGCCTGCCACGTCGGGTCGGACGTCTGGAAGAGCACCTGGGAGTGGCTCGACTCGTTGCGCACCACGAACGTGATGTGGCTCGACTCGTCGAGGTCGTCGCGGTGCAGGAGCGCGACGTACACGCCGGAGACCGCCGTCGTCGGCACGTTCCACGAGGCCGAGACCGCCCAGTCGCCGCAGTCGTAGAGCTCGGTCGCGTCGTCGGGACGGCACTCGGGCTGCACCTGGTGCGAGGCGGTGACCGGCACCGACGTGATGAACCGCGCGCCCTTCCCGCCGTACCAGCCCGTGCGGTAGATGTCGACGGTGTACTCCGCGGCGTCGGTGTCGACCTTGAAGTCGATCCGGCTGCCCACGTTGACCGAGATGTCGGTGGCGTAGCCCTGGATCGAGTCGTCGCCCGCACCGTTGATGTCCCAGACCTCGGGGTCGGTGCCGGGCTTCGAGTTCTCGCACACGATCGGGTTGGCCCCGGCCGCGCAGGGGTCGGCGGCGGTCGCGACGGTGGGCGTGGCGACCAGCAGCCCCCCTGCGGCGAGCGCGACGGCGGTGACGGCGGCGAGCCGGCGGAGGCGCGGGCGCCCCGTCCGGGCAGAGGCACGACTCATGATGTGGGCTCCGGGGCGAGGACTGCGGCGGGTGTGCGGGGCGCGGGGCGACGGCGGGCGAAGCTGGGCTGCGGGGATCGACGCGGAGGCGCCGGGGTGGTTCGGTAGGCGCCGTACCCGTCGACACACCCCTCGAGGAGCACCCCGTGACAGAGCTGCACCCGCCAGCGCACGACCAGGGCCGATCGGCGACGATGCTGGACGCCCAGGCACCCGCCCCCGCGCACGTCGCGCCGAGCGCCGACGTCGACGAGAGCGCCACGCTGGGCCCGGGGACCCGCGTCTGGCACCTGGCCCAGGTGCGCGAGGACGTCGTGCTCGGTGCGGAGTGCATCGTGGGGCGCGGGGCCTACCTGGGCCCGGGCGTGCGGGTCGGCGACCGGTGCAAGATCCAGAACCACGCGCTCGTCTACGAGCCCGCTGTGCTCGAGCAGGGCTCGTTCGTGGGCCCGGGGGTCGTCTTCACGAACGACCACCTGCCCCGCGCCGTCAACCCCGACGGCTCGCTCAAGTCCGGCGACGACTGGCACGCGGTCGGCGTGCGGGTGTGCGAGGGCGCCGCGGTGGGCGCGCGAGCTGTGTGCGTCGCGCCCGTGACGATCGGCCGTTGGGCCATGGTCGCGGCCGGCGCCGTGGTCACGCGCGACGTGCCCGACCACGCGCTCGTCGCGGGGGTCCCCGCCCGATGGGTGCGCTGGATCGGTCGCACGGGCGAGGCGCTGCTGCGGCTGGACGGCACGACGTGGCGCTGCCCGGCCTCGGGTGACCTCTACCTCGAGCGCGACGGTCGGCTCACGCTGCAGGACGCGCCGCGCCCCGCGTGAGGACGGTATCCGGGATGCGGTGCCGCGCATGGCCCCCCTGTCGCCGAGCGCCGGTGCCGGAGGACGGCACGAGGCGTCGCGGCGGGAACGGCGCCAGAGTATACGAAAAGTGGATGAAGTGGACATCCGCTGCCGGGTGAACCGGGCAGCGTCAGTACCACTGCGGGCCGTAGTCGATGCGGTAGCGCTGGGCCGACGACCGCGTGCCGATCGGCCGTGCCGGCACGCCGCCGACGACCGTCCACGGCTCCACGTCTGCCGTGACCACCGCGCCGGCCGCGACGACCGCCCCCTCGCCGATCGTGACGCCGCGCACCACCGTCGAGCGGCTCGCGAGCCACGCCCGGTCGCCGATCACGATCGGGGCGAGCCGCCCCGAGAAGTCCGGGTCGTGCAGGTCGTGGTCGGCGGTCACGAGCAGCGTGTGGCTCGCGATCACCACGTCCCACCCGATGTCGATGCCGCCGCGCGCGTCGACCTGGCTCAACCGGCCCAGGTGGCAGCGGCCCGCGATCGTCAGGTTCCCCGGCTCGAGGAACTCCGACCCGCCGAACAGGTAGACGTGCTCGCCGAGCTGCGCGCCCAGGGCCCGCAACGCCCGCAGCCGCAGCGCGTTGCTCGGGACGTGCGTCAGCACCCGGTTGAAGACGAGCTCGCCGCTCCTGCTGCCCACGCTCAGCCCCCTCCGACCTGACCCGGCACCCCGATCTGACCCGGCACCGCCGGTGCGCACCCGGGCACGGGCACCGACCCGCCGCCGACCGCCGCGGCCACCGCGGCCACCGTGTGCGCCCGCCGGGCGAGCGCGCGGCCCGCCTCGGCGCGTGCGACCCTCTCGTCCTCGTCGCCGACGAGCCGGAGCACGTCGCGGACCAGGTCGCCCGCTCCCGTCCGACCGTCGCCGACGGCCAGCACGCCCGCCTCGTCGAACACCTCGACCAGCCCCCGCGAGTCGTTCGTCACGACCGCGCAGCCCCGCGCGAGGGCCGCGACGAGCGGGCCGCTCACCGCGTGGGCCCCGGCCTCATCCGCACGCGCCCACCCACCCCGACGCCAGCGCACCACGACGGCGGCCCGGTCGAACGCCCTGGTCAGCTCGCGCTCGGACGAGTACCCCAGCAGCAGCACGCGGTCGTCGACGCCGATCCGGCGCGCCTCGCGGGCCAGCCGCTCGTGCTCGTCGGGGGCGCACGCCCCGACCGTGAGCGTCCAGCCCACGGGCAGGTCGCCGACCGCGCGCACCAGCGGCAGCACGTCGTCCGCCGAGGCCACGTAGCCCGGGACGAAGACCTCCCTGCGCCCGCGCGCCGGCGCGTCACCGAGCCGCGCGACGTGCGGCACCGCGCGGGCCCGCACCCCGGCGCCGTGCCGGTGCTCGAGCGCGCGCGCCCCCGCCGCCGACAGGCACAGCACCTGCTCCGCCCGCGACAGGAGCGAACGCTCGGCGGCCGCCCCGACCGTGCGCGAGAGCGTCGCCGCGACGCGCCGTCCACCCCGGCGGTCGAGCAGCGACGTGAAGAACGCTCCGCCCGAGAGCTCGGGCACGTCGTGCACGGTGAGCCACACCCGTCGGCCGCGCAGCCTCGCCAGCGCCCAGGCGGCCCAGAACTCCGCGACCCCCCGGCCGGCGAGCTCGACGTGCACCACGCGGCCAGGGTCTCGCGCGACGGCGCGGTCGAGCGCGACGGCCAGGCGCAGCGCACGCACCGACGACTGCGACCGGGCAGGCTCGGCAGGCAGCCGCACGAGCTCGACGTCGCCGAGCGCTCGCAGCACGTCGGCGAACGTCTCGGCGTAGGCCGCCACGCCGCTCGGGCTCGGTGGCAGACGGGTCACGTACAGGAAGCGCGTCCCGGCCCCGCTGCTCATCGGCGACCCGGCCGGGCGACCCGTGCGACCTGGTCGCGCGCCGTGACGGCCGAGCCGTGGGCCGCGGTCAGCCGGGCCAGGCGCCGCTCGGTCGCGGCGGTGAACCGCGCGTCGAGCGTGCCGTCCCGCTCGGCCTGCAGGAGGGTCGCGTAGAGCTGGCCGAAGACGTGCAGGGCGCCGACCGCGAACCCGGCCCTGCCGTCGCGCCACGCACCGTTGAACACCGTGGCCCGCAGGAGCTCGCGCACGAGCGCGACCGGGTCGCCCAGCCGCACGCCGCGCGCCGGGTCGTTCGCCGCGTACCGCAGGATCTTCTCGGTGGTCTGCTCGACCCCCCGGAAGTTCAGGTGTGCGATCGCCGGCACCCAGGCCGGGGCGTCGATCGCCACGCCGTCGACGCGCGGGGGCACGTGGGCGCGGGCGGGGACCGTGTAGTGCACGGCGCCGCGTCGCAGCAGCGCGAGCTTGGCGCTGCCCTGCAGCGTGTGCGCGAGCCGCCGCCCGAACGCCTCGTTGTCGTAGCGCAGCCGCACCGCAGCGGCGTCGGGGGCCTGGTCGAGCACCACCCCGAGCGCGGCGCGGAACCCCGTGGGCAGGTGCTCGTCCGCGTCGACGAACAGCACCCAGTCGCTCGTGGCGGCTTCGAGGCCGAGCTGCCGCACCTCCTCGACGACCGGCGCGTCGGGCACAGCGACCACGCGCGCGCCCCACCGGGCGGCGACCGCCGCCGTCCCGTCGCTCGACGCCATGTCGCACACGACGACCTCGTCGAAGTCGACGAGCCGGGGCAGGCACTGCGTGAGGAGGTGCGCCTCGTCGCGCGAGTAGACGACAGCGCTGATGGTCGCGGCCATGGGACGAGAGTATGCGGGCAGACTGGTCCACAACGCCACAAGATGGGTGAAAGACCGCGAAACCCACCAGGTTCGGCGTCCACGCCGATAGGGTCGTCGCATCCTCCTGACCTCCCGGCCCGGCCGGATCGACCCTCGGAGCGCACAGCATGAACCATGTCGTGGTCGTCGGTGCGGGCATCGTCGGGCTCGCGGTCGGGGCGCACCTCGCCGCGCGGGGCGACCGCGTGACCCTGGTCGACAAGGAGACGGGCGTCGCCCGGCACCAGACCGGACGCAACTCGGGGGTCATCCACTCGGGCCTGTACTACCCGCCCGGCAGCCTCAAGGCGACCATGAGCGCGGCGGGCTCGCGGTCGATGACGGCCTACGCACGCTCGCGCGGCATCCCGGTCGAGACCTGCGGCAAGCTCGTCGTCGCGACCGATGATCGCGAGCTGCCCGGGCTGCACCGCCTCGCGGACCGCGCGCGGGCCAACGGCATCGACGCCCGGCTCGTGAGCCCCGCCGAGGCCCGACGCTACGAGCCCCACGTGCGCACGGTCGGCGCGCTGCGGGTCGAGGGCACAGGCATCGTCGACTACCCCGGGGTGTGCCGGGCGCTCGTGGCGGACATCGAGTCCGCGGGGGGCGAGGTCAGGCTCGGCGAGCCGGTCGTCGCGATCCGCACCGCGGGCTCCCGCGCGCACGTGCGCACCGCACGCGCCGACCTCGAGGCCGATGCCGTCGTGGCGTGCGCGGGCCTGCACGCGGACCGGCTCGCGCACGCCTCGGGCATCGAGCCCGAGGCGCGGATCCTGCCGTTCCGGGGCGAGTACTTCGAGCTCGCCCCGCACGCGGCCGACCTCGTCAGGGGCCTCGTCTACCCGGTGCCCGACCCTCGCTTCCCGTTCCTGGGGGTGCACCTGACCCGCATGGTCGACGGCACCGTGCACGCAGGCCCCAACGCCGTGCTCGCCCTCGCGCGCGAGGGCTACACGTGGTCGACCGTCTCGACGCGCGACCTGGCCGACGCCGTGACCTGGCCCGGCCTGTGGCACCTCGCGCGGCACAACGTGGTGCCCGGCGCCGCCGAGGTGCTCCGCTCGCTCTCGGCCCGGGCGTTCGCGCGCAGCCTGGCCCGGCTGGTCCCGGCGCTCACGGTCGACGACCTGCGCCCTGCGCCCGCGGGCGTCCGCGCCCAGGCGATCCGGCGCGACGGGACGCTCGTCGACGACTTCCTGGTGCAGTCCGCCCCGCGCCAGGTGCACGTGCTCAACGCGCCCTCGCCCGCGGCGACAGCGGCGTTCGAGATCGCGCGGCACGTCGTGCGGCACCTCGACACGGTGCTGGCCTGACGCCCGGCGCACCTACGCCATGAGGTCGCGCAGCACCGTGCGGACCCGCGGGTACGCCGCGACGAGGTCGCCCGCGGTGCGGAACTCGTAGTCCGCCGCACCGTCGAGCACGCGCCGCAGCACCTCGGCGCGGTCGAAGCGGGGCAGCTCCTCGCCCTCGGCGGCCGTCTCGGGATCGGCGCGCACCACGTGCAGCAGCAGGATCCCGCCGGGGGTCAGCGCCGTCAGCGCACGTCGGGCGACCACCTCCTCGACGTCGTGCCGCCAGTCCTCGGCCCAGCCCGACCACAGCACGACGTCGAGCCCGAGCCGCGCCCAGCCGCGCAGCTGACCCGGGGTGTGCGCACCGTACGGCGGCCGGAACAGCACGACCTGCCGCCCGGCGAGCCGTTCGAGGCGTGCGCGCGCGTCAGCCACGAGCGCGACGGCCTCGGCGGTCGGCAGCACCGACAGCCTGCGGTGGTCGAGCCCGTGGAGCGCGAGCTCGTGGCCCTCGTCGACCATGCGGCGCACGAGGTCCGGACGAGCCTCGGCGGCCTCGGTGAGCACGAAGAACGTGGCGCGAACCCCGCGTGCCGCGAGCAGGTCGAGGACCGCGGGGGTGCCGACCGGGTCGGGTCCGTCGTCGAACGTGAGGGCGGCCACGCGCTGCTCGGTCGCGACGGCGACCGTGCACGTGAGCGGGCGCACGAGCCGCGCGAGCGGCTGCAGCGCGCGGCGGCGCGGGGGCACCAGGGGCGCCGCGAAGCTCCCGAGGTCGCGGCGCAGCACGATCCGGTCGGGCCGACGCCTCGACCGCGCCGCCCCCGTCGGCGCCGCGGGCGCGCCCTGCGACGCTCCGAGCGACCCGGCCTGCTGCGTGCCCGCCACGGCCCACCTCCCTTTCCGTCCGGCGCCGGCCCCGAGGGTGCGCGACGCGTCAGTCAGTGGCCGTGCGGGCCGCCCGGCACGGAGAGCATCGACACGGGGGCGGGCGAGAGCCCGAGCGAGAAGCCAGCCCGCCAGGCGGTCGACCAGCACAGGGCGTTCAGCCGGCCGCGGTCCCGCACACGCACCACCTCGGCCCCGAGCGCGACCAGCCGTGCCCCGCGGTGCGCGATCCGACCGGCACGCCCCGCCGCCGCCGGGGCGTCGGTCCCCGCGTCGCTCGGCGTCGCGCGGGCGGCGGCGACGTCGGCGAACCGCTGCATCAGCCACCGCTCGCCGATGCCGTACTGGTACCCCTGACGCACGGTGGCGCGCAGCCCCGACCGCAGGCGCACGTGCACCAGCGCGTCGGGCACGAACTCGAGCGGCATGCCGTGCAGACCGACACGCCAGCACAGGTCGGTGTCCTCGAGGCTCGGGGCGACCTCGTCGAAGCCGCCCACCTGGCGGAACACGTCAGCGCGGATGCCCATGTTCCCGGCGCCGGCGTGCCACAGGCCGGGCAGCAGCTTCGACGGCTGGAGCCCGGTCGTCTGCGGCAGCACGCGCGAGGCCACCACGGCGGGCGGGTTGAGCCGCTCGGCGTCGAGCCTGCCCGCGACGAACGGGCTCCGCAGGAGCGCCTGGTGCATGGCCTCGAGCCACCCGTCCGCGACCACGTCGTCGGCGTCGCAGAGCACGAGGCTGCGACCGCGGGCGACCCGGGCGCCCGCGTTGCGCGCGGCCCCTGCGCCTCGCCGGGACGAGGCGTCCACGACCCGCAGCACCGGGAGCCGGTCGGAGAACGCGAGCGCGGCCGCGACGGTGCCGTCGTGCGAGCCGTTGTCGGCCAGCACCACCTCCCAGCGGCACGTGGTGCGCTGCGCGGCGAGGGCCTCGAGCTGGTCAGGCAGGGTGTCGGCCGCGTCGTACGCGGCGATCACCACCGAAAGGTCCACGGCGTCGCCCGACATCTCCATCCCAGCGCCCCCTGCAGTCCTCGGGGTGGTCACCGACCCCGGACCGGAGCAGGTGCACGCCCGCTCCGCCATTGTGCACAGCCGGACCCCGCTCAGGCACCACGAACTGGACAAATCACCCGCGCGGCGTGTCGCAGACCCCGCCTCGCACTCGTCGGGCCGATGTCCACTTTTGTCCCGTCAGGCATGATTTGATAGTAATCCACCCGATACGCTCGACCCGACCCGTTGCGCCACCCACCGCCCCCCGCGTCCTTGGAGGCACCATGAGCGCCGACCCGTCCGACATCCCCGTGGTCATCCTGTGCGGCGGCATGGGCACCCGGCTCCGTGAGGCGAGCGAGAAGCTGCCGAAGCCTCTGGTCGACATCGGAGGGCGCCCGATCCTCTGGCACATCATGAAGACCTACGGCGAGCACGGCTTCCGGCGCTTCGTGCTCGCCCTGGGCTACAAGAGCGACCTGATCAAGCAGTACTTCCTCGGCTACCACCACCTCACCTCGGACTTCACCCTCCGGCTCGCCCGACCCGACGCCCCCGTGTTCCACACCACGTCGGGCAACGAGGACTGGGAGATCACGTTCGTGGAGACGGGGCTGACCACCGCCACCGCCGCCCGGCTGCGACGCCTCACCCCGCACCTGGACGCCGAGCGCTTCGCCCTGACGTACGGCGACGGCATCGGCGACGTCGACCTCACCGCGGGCCTCGCGCACCACCTGGCCCAGGGACGCCTCGGGACCCTGACCGGCGTGCACCCGTCGAGCCGCTACGGGGAGATGCGCGTCGAGGACGCGACGGTCCTGGAGTTCAACGAGAAGCCGACCCTCGCGGACGGCTGGGTCAACGGCGGCTTCTTCGTCTTCGAGCGCGAGTTCATCGACAAGTACGTCGACGACGACCCCGGCGTGATGCTCGAGAGCACGCCGCTGCAGCAGCTCGCCCGCGACCGCGAGCTGAGCGTGTACGAGCACGAGGGGTTCTGGATGGGCATGGACACGTTCCGCGACTGGACCGAGCTCAACAGCCTGTGGGACAGCGGCCGTGCGCCGTGGAAGACGTGGGAGGACTGATGCGCATCCTGGTCACCGGCAACGAGGGCTACCTCGGCAGCCTGCTCACCCCCACCCTGCTGGCCCGCGGCGACGAGGTCACGGGCCTCGACACGGGCTACTACCGCAACGGCTGGCTGTACCACGCGGGCGGCGAGCTGCCCCGCACGCTCGTCAAGGACGTCCGGGACGTCACGGTCGAGGACCTGGCCGGCCACGACGCCGTGGTCCACATGGCCGAGCTGTCGAACGACCCGATCGGCGACCTGATCGGCGACGTCACGGCCGACATCAACCACCACGGCTCGGTGCACCTCGCCCGCACGGCCCGGGCCGCCGGGGTCGAGCGGTTCGTGCACATGTCGTCGTGCAGCGTGTACGGCGTCGCCGAGGGCACCGTCGACGAGACGAGCCCGATCGACCCGCAGACGGCGTACGCCCGGTGCAAGGCGCTCGTCGAGCGCGACGTGGGAGCGCTCGCCGACGACGGCTTCAGCCCGACGTTCCTGCGCAACGCGACGGCGTTCGGCGCCTCGCCGCGGATGCGCTTCGACATCGTGCTCAACAACCTCGCGGGCCTCGCCTGGACGACCCACCGGATAGCGATGACGAGCGACGGGACGCCGTGGCGCCCGCTCGTGCACGGCCTCGACATCGCCAAGGCGATCCGCGCGGTCCTCGACGCCCCGCGCGAGGCCGTGCACGGGCAGGTCCTCAACGTGGGGAGCGAGCGCGAGAACCGCACGGTGCGCGACATCGCCGAGACCGTCGCGGCCGAGTTCCCGGGCTGCGCGGTGACGTTCGGGGCACCCGGGGCCGACAACCGCAGCTACCGGGTCGCGTTCGACCGGATCCGCACCGTCCTGCCCGGCTTCGACACCGACTGGGACGTCGCCGCCGGGGCCGCGCAGCTGCACCGCGTCTTCGAGGCCGTGGCCCTCGACGAGGAGACGTTCCGGGGTCGCGGGCACACGCGCCTGGCGCAGGTCGAGCACCTCCTCAAGACGGGCCAGGTCGACGCCGGGCTGTTCTGGACGGACGCGGCATGAGGTACACGCCGACCGCCGTCGACGGGGTGCTCGTGGTCGACCTCGAGCCGCACAGCGACGCCCGCGGCCTGTTCGCGCGCACGTTCGACGCGACCGAGTTCACCGCGCACGGGCTCGACGTGCCCGTCGTGCAGGCCAACGTCTCGTTCAACCACCGTGCGGGCACCCTGCGCGGGCTGCACCGCCAGGTGCCGCCGCACGCCGAGGGGAAGCTCGTGCGCTGCACGGCCGGGGCGGTCGTCGACGTCGCGGTCGACGTCCGCCCCGGCTCCCCCACCCACGGACGCCACGTCATGGTCGAGCTCAGCGCACGCAACCGCACCGCGCTGTTCGTGCCCGCGTACGTCGCGCACGGGTACCAGACCCTCGAGGACGCGACCGAGGTGGTCTACCAGGTCAGCGGCCCGTACGTGCCCGGCGCGGAGCAGGGCTTCCGGTACGACGACGAGGCGTTCGCCATCCCGTGGCCGCTGCCCGTGAGCATGATCTCGGACAAGGACGCGGCCTGGCCGCTCGTCACCGAGCAGGTGGCGCTGTGATCGTCGTCGACACCCTGCTGCAGGAGAGGCAGACCGACGGGCGGCCCGTGCGGGTCGCGATAGTCGGCGCGGGGTTCATGGGCCGCGGCCTGGTCAACCAGATCGTCAACTCGGTGCCCGGGATGCTCGTCACCGTCGTCGTGGCCCGGCGCACGGCGCAGGGGCTGCGCGCGTTCCACGAGGCAGGCGTCGAGGAGGTGCGCGACGTCGAGAGCCCTGCCGCGCTCGACCGTGCCGCGGCGGCGGGCGTCCCGGCCGTGACCGCGGACCACACCGTGGCGACCCGTTCGCACTCGGTCGACGTGGTGGTCGACGTGACGGGTGCCGTCGAGTTCGGCGCGCGCGTCGCGCTCGAGTGCTTCGCCCAGGGCAAGCACCTCGTGCTGATGAACGCCGAGGTGGACGCCACGGTGGGCGCCGTGCTCGCCCGGCGCGCCGAGGCCGCCGGCGTCGTGTACACGGGCTGCGACGGCGACCAGCCGGGCGTGCAGCTCAACCTCTACCGGTTCGTGCGCGGCATCGGGCTGACGCCGCTCGTCGCGGGCAACGTCAAGGGCCTGCAGGACCCGTACCGCACCCCGACCACGCAGCGCGCGTTCGCGCAGCGCTGGGGTCAGGACCCGCACATGGTCACGAGCTTCGCGGACGGCACCAAGATCAGCATCGAGCAGGCCGTCGTGGCCAACGCGACGGGCATGTCGGTGCACCGCCGGGGCATGCTCGGGCGTGACCACACGGGGCACGTGGACGAGCTGACGACGCGCTACGACGTGGACGAGCTGCGCGCGATGGGCGGCGCTGTCGACTACGTGGTCGGCGCGCAGCCGGGGCCCGGGGTCTACGTGCTCGCGACGCACGACGACCCCCGTCAGCGGCACTACCTCGACCTGTACAAGCTGGGTCCCGGGCCGTTGTACAGCTTCTACGCGCCGTACCACCTGTGCCACTTCGAGGTGCCGACCACGGTGGCCCGGGCCGCGCTGCTGGGCGACGCCACGATCCGGCCGTCGGGCGCCCCGAGCGTCGAGGTGGTCACGACCGCGAAGCGGGACCTCGCGGCCGGTGAGGTGCTCGACGGGCTCGGCGGGTACGACTACTACGGCCAGGCCGAGACGGCCGTGATCACCCGCCGCGAGCGCCTGCTGCCGGTCGGCGTCGCGGAGGGCTGCGTGCTTCGCCGACCGGTACCACGGGACGCCACCCTCACGTACGACGACGTGGACCTGCCCGCAGGGCGGCTGGTGGACCTGCTGCGGACCGAGCAGGCCTCGCTGCGGACGTTGCCCCGATGACCGGGCTCGCGGCACGGGCCGTCGCGTTCTACCTGCCGCAGTACCACCCGGTGCCGGAGAACGACGAGTGGTGGGGCGCGGGCTTCACGGAGTGGACCAACACCGCCCGCGCCCGTCCCCTGTTCCCCGGACACCGCCAGCCCACGCTGCCCGCCGACCTGGGGTTCTACGACCTGCGGCTGCCCGAGTCGCGCGCCGCGCAGAGCGCGCTCGCCCAGGAGTACGGCATCGAGGCGTTCGTGTACTGGCACTACTGGTTCGGGAACGGCTCACGCATGCTCGAGCGCCCGTTCGCGGAGGTGCTCAAGACCGGGGAGCCCGACATCTCGTTCTGCCTCGCGTGGGCGAACCAGACCTGGAGCGGGATCTGGCACGGCGCGTCCGACCGGGTGCTCAAGGAGCAGACCTACCCGGGGCCCGAGGACGAACGGGCCCACTTCGAGGCGGTGCTGCCCGCGTTCTGCGACGAGCGCTACCTGCGGGTCGACGACCGTCCGGTGTTCTACGTGTTCCGCCCCGAGGACCTGCCCGACCCGGCCGCGTTCGTGGACCGCTGGCAGGACATGGCCCGCCGGGCGGGGCTGCCCGGCCTGTACCTCGTGGCCGAGATCGCCGACCTGCTGGGCGGCGGACCGCGCTTCGTTGACGTCGACGCGGCGGGCTTCGACGCGGGGGCGTACATCCGCATGCCCGTCCAGGTGACCCGCGTGTCGCGGCTGCGCATGCGGGCCGGGCGCAAGCTGCTGCGCTGGCCCGAGATCTACCCGCACGCCGCGCAGCACCCGCAGCCCGCGCTGACCTCGCCCCGGATCCAGCCGAGCGTGTTCCCCAACTGGGACAACACCCCCCGCTCGGGGCGTCGCGGCCTCGCGATCACCGGGTCGAGCCCCGAGCTGTTCGCGGCGCACGTGCGCCAGGCCGTGGCCCCGCTCGCGGACCGGCCTGCGCAGGAGCGCTTCCTGTGGGTCAAGTCCTGGAACGAGTGGGCCGAGGGCAACCACCTCGAGCCCGACCTGCGCCACGGTCGGGGCTGGCTCGAGGCGCTGCGCGACGGCCTGACGCCCGTTGACCCGGCGCCCGCCCCGGTTCGTGGGGGTCGCGATGACTGAACCACCCCTGCGCATCGCGGTCGTCAGCTACTACCTGCCCTCGGGCAGCAAGATCGGGGTGGGCTTCCAGGCGCACGAGCTCGCGACCGAGCTGGTGCGCCGCGGGCACCACGTCGACATGGTCAGCGAGTGCCCCCCGGTGCCGGGGGCCACGTACGGGCACCGGCACGTCGAGCTGCACGGCGCGCTGCGCACGTTCCGCTTCGCGTTCGCGGTCCGGCGCCTCGACCTCACGTCCTACGACGTGCTGCACGCGCACGGCGACGACTACTGGCTGTGGCGCCGCCGGGTGGGGCTGCACGTGCGCACCGTGCACGGCTCGTGCTTCGAGGAGGCGCGCCGGATCCGCGGCGCCAAGGAGCGGCTGCGCATGGTCATGCTCGGCTGCAGCGAGGTGCTGGCCGCCCTGGTCGCCGACCGGACGGTCGTGGTCTCGCCCCGCACCCGGCACTGGGTGCCGCGCACCGACGCCGTCATCCCGAACGGGGTCGACGCGCGCCGCTTCCACCCCGGCTCCGGAGCGCGCACCGCGCATCCCGTGGTGCTGTTCGTGGGCACCTGGGGCGGCCGCAAGCGAGGTGCCGCGCTCGCGGCCGCCTTCACCGAGCACGTGCTGCCCCGGCACCCCGACGCCGAGCTGTGGATGGTCACCCGCGACGCCCCTGCCGAGCCCGGACCGGGGGTGCGGGTGCTGGGCGCGCTGACCGACGACGAGCTCGCGGACGTGTACCGCGCCGCGTGGGTGTTCTGCCTGCCGTCGTCCTACGAGGGCTTCGGCATCCCCTACGCCGAGGCCATGGCGTCGGGCCTGCCCGTGGTCGCCACGCCCAACGTCGGGGCGCGCTACGTGACCGACGAGGGCCGCGCGGGACTGCTGACCGACCTGGACGACCTGGGCCCGGCCCTCGCAGACCTGCTCGACGACGCCCCGCGCCGGGACGCGCTGGCCACCGCGGGGCTCGACCGCGCGAGCGCGTTCACCCTCGACCACGTCGTGGACCGCTACGAGGACCTGTTCCGCGAGCCCGCCCACCCGGCCCACCACCGCCCGGCCCACCAGGGGGACCACCGATGACGACCGCCGCGATCCAGGTCCGTGGCCTGTCCAAGCACTACCGGATCTCGCACGACGAGGACCGTCCGGCCACGGCGAGCGAGGCTGTGCTGCGCCGCCTGCGGCACCCGCTCACCCGGCAGGGCCACGAGCGGTTCACAGCGCTCGACCACCTCGACTTCGACATCGCGGCGGGCTCGGCCGTGGGCATCCTGGGTCGCAACGGCGCGGGCAAGAGCACCCTGCTCAAGCTGCTCACGCGGGTCGCGGCGCCGTCCGAGGGGCAGATCCGCCTGCACGGGCGGGTCGGGAGCCTGCTCGAGGTCGGCACCGGCTTCCACCCCGAGCTGACGGGCCGCGAGAACGTCTTCCTCAACGGCACGCTGCTGGGCATGCGGCGCTCGGAGATCCAGCGGCGCTTCGACGAGATCGTCGACTTCTCAGGTGTCGAGAAGTTCCTCGACACGCCCGTCAAGCGGTACTCGTCGGGCATGTACGTGCGGCTGGCGTTCGCGGTCGCGGCCCACCTCGACACCGAGATCCTCGCGATCGACGAGGTGCTCGCGGTGGGCGACGCGGAGTTCCAGGCCAAGTGCATCGACCGGATGCGGCGGGCCGCGGCCGACGGCCGCACCGTGCTGTACGTGAGCCACCAGGTGCAGACCGTCACGGCGCTGTGCAGCTCGGCGCTGTACCTCGAGAACGGGCGGCTGGTGCTGCAGGGCCCCGTCGACGAGGCGATCGAGCTGTACCAGACGAGCCGCGACCGGGCCCAGCTCGCCGCGACCGACATCGAGCGTCGCCCCGGCACCGGCGAGGTGCGCATCACGTCGGCCGCGATCTCGAGCCCGCTGTACCGCACGACCGAGGCGAAGACCCTCGAGCTCGTGGTCGGCGCGAACCCCGAGTTCGTGGGCCGCTACTTCGTCTCGTGCCACGTCAACGACCGGCACGGCACCACGATCCTGCAGTGCGACTCGCGGGTGGACGGCCTGTGGCTCGACGCCGCGACCGACCAGAAGGTCGCCCTGACGATCGGCTCGCCGTGGCTCAAGCCCGGGGAGTACTCGGTGGACCTGTTCGTGTGCAGCTCGGGGGTGCTCGACGCGTTCGAGAACGCCGCCCGCTTCGAGATCCACCCGGTGCTGCCCTACCCGAACGCGGTGTCAGACGAAGGGCTCGAGAACGGTCTCGTGCTCGCCGACTTCGGCTACGAGAGGCGCTGACCGGATGCCCCGCACGATCGTCGTCAACCCGCCCGGCCGCCTCCCGCTGCCCAGCCCCCGCGAGCTGTGGGAGGCCCGCGAGGTGCTGTGGGCCTTCGGGGTCCGTGACCTGCGCCTGCGCTATCGCCAGACCGCGCTCGGTGTCGTGTGGGTCGTGCTGCAGCCGCTGCTCAGCGCGGGCATCTTCTCGGTCGTCTTCGGGCGCATCGCCGACCTGCCGAGCGACGGGGTGCCGTACTTCGTGTTCAGCTTCGCGGGGATGCTGTGCTGGACGCTGTTCAGCGGGATCGTCACGCGCGCCGCGCCCTCGCTCGTGAACAACCAGGCCCTCGTGTCGAAGGTCTTCTTCCCGCGCGTGCTCGTGCCGCTGTCCTCGGTGATCTCGGTCGCCGTCGACGTGCTGGTGGCGGGCAGCATCATGGTCGTGATGCTCGCGGTCACGGGCATCTGGCCCGGTTGGCCGCTGCTGCTGCTCCCTCTGTGGATCGTGCTCGTGACGCTGCTCGCCGCCGGGGTGGGCCTCGCCGCGTCCGCGCTCATGGTCAGCTACCGCGACATCCAGTACGTGGTGCCGTTCGCGCTCCAGACGCTGCTGTACGCGAGCCCGCTCGCGTACTCGCTCTCGGCCGTGGACCCCAGCATCCGCTGGCTCTTCGACCTCAACCCGCTCACCTGGCTGCTCGAGGGGTTCCGGTGGTCGCTGCTCGGGCTGGCCCAACCGGCACCGTGGCAGATCGCCGCGGCGGTGGTCACGTGCGTCGGCGCCTTCGTCGCGGGGCTGCTGGTGTTCTCGAAGATGGAACGCGGCTTCGCGGACGTGATCTGACATGACGGACGAGCCGGCTCCCCCGCGGCGCGTGCGCGCCACGCGACGGCGACGCCTGCTGCTCGCGGGCGGCCTCGCGGTCGTGCTGGTCGCGGGCGTGGCGGTCGCGGGCGTCGTGGGCTGGCAGGTGGGCGGATCGGTGCCCGACGCGGGCGGGGGCGAGGGCGGGGGCAAGGCACCGGGCCCCGGCTCGTCGCGCAGCACCGCGGGCTCCGCGGCCACCTCGATCTGCGGGGTCGCGGACGTCGCGCGCTACTCGGCGCTCGCCGAGGCCGAGGCGGCACCCGTGGTGCAGACCCTGACGGACGACGTCTCGGGAGGCACGGGCACGGTGCCGCGCGCGCTCGTCGCCCAGGACGACGCGCTCGTGGCCCTCACGCTCGGCACGGACGACGAGGCGACGTTCACGTCGTGGGGCCCGGACGGCGACGTCCGGGACGAGTTCACAGCCGCCGCGGCTGACGGGTCGGACACGTTCGCGCTGACCCCGGACGGCGACGTGCTCACCACGGCGGGGACGCGTGACGGCACGAGCGTGCGCCGGTACTCCGCCGCGGGCGACGTCGAGCGCACGTACGACCTCGCGGGGATCGACCGGGGCACGGTCGTGGCGGTGGTCGGCTGGACCGCGGGCGACCGGGACACCGTCGCCACCGTCGCGTTCGACGGCTCCGACCAGCTCGCGCTGCTCGGGGCCGACGGCACCGTCGACCCGGGCGGACCCACGCTCGAGCGGGACGAGTACCCCGCGTTCTTCCCGCAGGAGGACGGCACGCTGTTCGTGCTGAGCGACTCCGACACGGACGCGATCAGCCTGCGCCGGTACGGGACCGACGGCGTGCTGCTCACCCGGTTCGAGGGCACGCTGCGCGAGACGTCCTCGAACGGTCGCGTCCAGTCGCTCGACCACCCGCGCGGCATCGCCCCCGGGCCCGACGGCGGGTTCCTGCTGGCCGGACCCACGTGGCGCCTGGTCGAGGTCGACGACACGGGCGTCCGGGGGCGGATCGCGCTCGCGGGCGAGGCGTCGTCGGGCCCCGTCCTGCACCTGGCCGACCTCAGCCCGTTCGTGCGCCACGGCGACACGTACTCGTGGTTCTCGTCCGAGGACGGCGAGGTCGCGCTCGAACAGGTCGACGTGGCGGGCATGGAGCAGCTGCTCGACGCGCCGGTGACCTGGGACATCAACCACGCCTCGACGATCGACCGGCTCGGCATCGGGGCGGGGGTCGTCACCGACGCGCCGTACGACTACTTCGCCGAGGGCAGCACCCCCGAGGTGTTCGTCGAGCTCGAGCCGTGGTGGGGTGCCGCGGCCGCCGAACGGTACGAGCTGCGCTACCGGGTGAGCGGCGACCCGTGGGCCGAGCCGCCCGTGGCGGCGACGTCGGGCACGCTCTCGATCCCCGAGGACGGCGGGCGGCTGCCCCTCACGCTGCCCGAGACGCGACCCGGGCCGTACGACGTGCACGTCGAGGTGGTCGACCGCACGAGCGGCGCGGCGCGGAGCGCGACGTGCCTGCGGTACGCGGTCGGCGCCCCGGGATCGACGTTCGACCCCGCCTCGCTCGCCGACGGCGCGGACTGGGGCGGTGCTGGTCCGTTGCGCAGCGTGCAGATCGCCGACCAGCTCGGCATCGGGTCGGCCCGCGTGCAGCTCAGCTTCGGCGACGTGGTGCCCGACGTGGACGCCGAGCCGTCGGTCGCGCACCTCGACCTCGACGCCCTGCCGGGGGCCGACGACGGTGACCCGTTCGCCGGGATCGGCGCCGCCGCCCGGCTCGCCGCGACGCGCGACGTGCAGCTCTACGTGCAGGTCGGGCAGGGCGGCGACGCCGAGCACCAGGCGGTCGAGGACGGCACGTGGGGCGCGTGGGTGGGCGCGATCGCCGCCGCGTTCGCGACAGGTGCCCCGGACGTGCACCTGTGGGCCCCGTGGAACGAGCCCAACAACACCGGCTTCGGGGACGGCGGCGACTACGCGCGCGACGTGCTGGCCCCGTTCGCGCGGGCCGTGCGTGGCGTCGACGACCAGGCGAAGGTGATCGGCGGCAACGCGCTCAACCTCGTGGTGCCCTGGTACCGCCAGGTCGTCGAGGCCGGCGGCTGCGAGTCCCTCGACGTCGTGGGCATCCACCCGTACACGGGCTACAACCGCTCGTGGGACGAGGAGGGCGCGGACGGCCCGATCGGGCAGCTCACCGAGCTCGCCGACGTGCTGGCCGACTGCGGGGAGGACCCGCCACCCGTGTGGGACACCGAGTCGGGCTGGTGGTCGGACGGCCCGGGCAACCACTGGGCCCAGGGGTACGACGTGGCCCGCACGCTGCTGTGGACGCGGGCGCTCGGCGTCCCCCAGTGGACGTACTTCTTCAGCGAGGGCGGCTGGGGCGAGGGCGGGTTCAGCTGGTCGCTCCTGCAGATCGACAGCTTCGTCAAGCCGGCGGCGCTCGCGATGTCGACGGTCTCGGCGCTGCTCGAGGGCCGCCCGCCGCCCGAGGTCGTCGAGACCACCGCGCCGGCCACGCACGTCATGCACATGGGGTCCCGCGCGGACGGGGACGACGAGCTCACCGCGGTGTGGACCGACGACCTCGTCACCTCGCTCGCTCTCACGGCCGACGCGGACACGACCGTGCGCGTCACCGACGTGTACGGCGCGACGCGTGACCTCGAGGCGGTCGCCGGAGAGCCCGTCGCGCTGCCGGTCAGCGGCGCCCCGGTCTTCCTCGCCGCCCCCACGGGCGTGCGTCTGGACCTCGCGCCGGACGAGCCGACGGGCCCCGACGTGCTGGTCGGCGGACGCGCGAGCGCGAGCTCGACGTGGGAGGGCACCGACCCTGCCGACGTGCTGCTGTCGGGGGGCGCCGGGACGAACCCGTGGCGCGCGGACGTGCGTCGCAGCGACGGCACGCTCGACCTCACGCCCTGGCTCCAGGTGGACCTCGCCGCACCGACCACGATCGACCGGGTCGTGGTCGAGAGCGCGGGCCTGCGCTGCTGCACGTCGGCGCTGCGGGACTACACCGTGCGCGTGCAGACCACCGACGGCGCCTGGCACGACGTCGGCACCCGCACCGACCTGTTCTACGAGCGCACGTCCGAGGTGCGCTTCGACCCCGTCGAGGTGCTCGCGGTGCAGGTCCAGGTGCCCTCGACCCGCGAGCGCGGGGTGCAGGTGCCCCGCCTGAACTACTCGGGGCAGACCGCGGGGCTGCACCCCGCGTGGTCTCCCGTGGTGCCCGACACCAGCTGGCCGGCCTCGCTCGTGTCGCTCGCGGCCTACGCCCCCGGACCGACCGCCCTCGGTCCCTGACCCACCCCGGTTCCCGACCTCTCTCCCGACGGCGACAGGACGAACGATGGCAGCGACGGCAAGCCCACGGGCGACGGTCGGGGTGCCCGTGTACAACGGCGAGCGCTACCTCGCGCAGGCGCTCGACGCTGTGCGCACGCAGGACGAGGCCGACCTCGACATCGTGATCTCGGACAACGGCTCGACCGACGCCACCGAGGAGATCTGCCGCGCGGCGGCCCGCGCCGACCCGCGGGTGCGCTACGTCCGGCACCCCACCAACCGCGGTGGGGCGTGGAACTTCAACCACGTCCTCGCGCTCGCGCGGGCGCCGTACTTCACGTGGGCAGCGGCCGACGACGTGCGCCGCCCCGCGTTCGTGCGCCGCTGCCTCGAGGTGTTCGCCGACGCGGACCCGGCCACGGTGCTGGTGTACCCCCGCACCCAGATCATCGACGGCCAGGGCGCACTCACCGAGGACCTCAACGACACCGACCTCGCGTGCGACGAACCGACCCCGCACGAGCGCATGGCGCACTTCCTGCGCGCGCAGGCCGCGCACATCTTCTACGGGCTGCACCGCACCGAGGTGCTGCGCAGCACCCGCGGGATCCGCCCCACGGTCGGCAACGACATGGTCGTGCTGACCGAGCTCGCGTGCCGCGGACCGTTCGCCCTGGTCCCCGAGCAGCTGTTCTGGCAGCGCCGGCACAGCGAGCAGTTCTCGGTGCGGCGCGCGGGGCAGGTGGCCTGGCACGCGCCGTCCGCGTCGGTGCGCTTCGCGTTCCCGCACACCCAGGTGAGCTGGGAGCTGTGCACCGCCGTGACGTCGTCGCCCATCCCCCGCGCCGAGAAGGCCCGCTGCCTCGCGACAGTTCCGGTCGCGTGGACGATCCCGCGCTGGCGAGGGCCGGCGTCCGACGTCCGGACGGCCCTGGGGGTCCGGCCGCGTGGCGGTGCCCGATGACGCCCGCGGCGCGGGGTGCGGCACCGGGTGCGGCGTCCGGTGCGCGCGGCGACGTGCACGTGCTGACCCCGGGCGACCACTTCTCGCCGCGCACGGGCTCGGCGATCCCCACGGTGGTCGACGGGCTGTGCCGGGCCGCGCCGCCGGACGCGCCGCGGCCCCGCGCCGTCGTCGCCCTCGGCACCTACCCCGAGCGGTACGCGAGCGCCGAGGTGCTGACCTACCGGCCGGCCGCGGCCCGCTCGTGGGACCGCTACGTCGACCTGGCCCTGGCCCGCACCGCCCTGCCCCGTCCCGGCGCCCGCCGCACGCTGCGTCCCACGCTCACCGACCAGGCGGCGTGGCCCCCTGCGGTCGTGCTGGCCCACAACGCCCCGCAGCTCGTGCCCCTCGTGGCCGATCGGCACCGCGCTGTGCTCTACGCCCACAACCTGCTGCTGCGCACGTACTCCCGGCGCGAGGTCGCGCGGGTGCTGTCCCGGGTCGCGGCGATCGTGTGCGTGAGCGAGTCGCTCGCCGAGCAGACCCGCCCGTACCTGCCGCCGGGACTCGCGGCCCGGCTGCGCGTGGTGCGCAACGGGGTCGACGTCGAGCAGTTCCATCCGCGGGGCGACCCGGCCCGGGGTGATCGGCTGCGCGTCACGTTCGTGGGCCGGCTGATCCGCGACAAGGGCGCGGACGTGCTGCTCGACGCCGTCGCGCTGCTGGGCCGGTCGGACGTGTGCGTGCGGGTGGTCGGCAGCCAGAACTTCGACGCGGGGGCTGCCCCGTCGCCGTACGTGCGCGAGCTGCACGCGCGAGCGGCGGCGCTCGGCGACCGGGTGAGCCTCGAGCCGTTCGTGCCGCGCGCCCAGGTAGCCCAGGTCTACCGGGAGTCCGACGTGGTGGTGGTCCCCTCGCGGTGGGCCGAGCCGTTCGCGCTGACCGTGATGGAGGGCATGGCGAGCGGCGTGCCGGTGGTCGCGAGCGCGGTGGGTGGCATCCCCGAGGTCATGGGATCGGCAGGCGTGCAGGTGCGGCCCGACGACCCGCAGGACCTGGCCGACGCGCTCGACGCGCTCGCGTCGGACGAGGCGCTGCGGCGGCGGCTCGGTGCCGAGGCGCGGGCGTGGGCGCAGGGCCACGACTGGCGGTGGGCCCGGACGCGGCTCGACGCCGTGCTCGCGGGGCTCGGATGATCCGCGCGACGGCGGGGCTCCCGGGACGACGGGTCGACCCGACCTCGCTCGCCGTGCCCGATCTGGGGCAGTATGTCCGCATGCGCGTGCTACGGATCTCCCACAGCTCCGTGGTCGGCGAGTGGCGTCGCCGCGAGCGCGCGATCCGTTCCCACGGTGTGGACGTCCGCCTGCTCACGGCCCGCCGGTGGGACGAGGGCGGGCAGCGGGTGAGCCTCGACCCGGCACCGGGCGAGCACGTGCAGGGCGTCCGCACGGTCGGCACCCACCCCAACCTGTTCGTGTACGACCCGGTCGCGCTGTGGCGCGCCCTCGGCGAGGGATGGGACGTGGTCGACGTCCACGAGGAGCCGTACTCGCTCGCCACAGCCGAGGTGCTCGCGCTGCTGGCCCTGCGGCGCGCGCGACGCACCCCCGTGGTGCTGTACTCCGCGCAGAACATCGCCAAACGGTTCCCCCCGCCGTTCGGGTGGCTCGAACGGCGGGCCCTGCGCCGTGCCGCGGCCGTCGCGGTGTGCAACGCCGAGGCCGGACGCATCGTGCGGGCCCGGGGGCTGACCGGGCCTGCGCGCCTCATCGGGCTGGGGGTGGACCTGGGCCGGTTCGCCCCGGCTCCGACGGACGGGCTCGCACCCGACCCCGCGGGCGAGGGCGTCGACGTGCTGCGCGTCGGCTACGTCGGGCGTCTCGCGGCCCACAAGGGTGTCGACGTGCTGCTCGAGGCCGCGGCCCGCGACCCCCGCCTGCACGTCCGGGTAGCCGGTGGTGGCCCCGACGCCGCGGCCCTGCGGACCCGCGCGGAGCAGCCCGACCTCGCGGGACGCGTCCAGCTCCTCGGGCCCCTCGACCAGGAGGCGCTCACCGCGTTCTACCGCGAGCTCGACGTGCTGGCCGTGCCGTCGGTGCCCACCGCCGGCTGGCGCGAGCAGTTCTGCCGGGTCGCGGTCGAGGCCATGGCGAGCGGCTGCGTCGTCGTCGCCTCGGACACGGGGGCCCTGCCCGACGTGGTGGGCGACGCGGGCGTGCTCGTGCCCCCGCGCGACGTCGCGGCGCTCGGGGCCGCCCTCGGTGCGCTGCACGGCGACCCGGCCCGCCGGGACGAGCTGCGCGCACGGGGCCTCGCACGTGCCCGCGCCTTCTCGTGGGAGCGGATCGGCGAGCAGTACGTCGAGCTGTACCGCGAGGTGGCAGCGGGTCACGCCTCGGCCTCCGCACCCCCGGCCTCCGCCCCATCCCCGGCCCGCACGAGCCCGCAGGTTTCGGTGCCGGTGCCCGACGTCGTGGTCGTGGCGTACGGTGCCCCGGACCTGCTGGCCCGCTGCCTCGAACGGCTGGGCCCGACGCTGCCGGTGGTGGTGGTCGACAACTCGAGCGACCCCGACGTCCGGGAGGTCGTGGACCGCGCGGGCGCGGACTACGTCGACCCCGGCCGCAACCTCGGGTTCGCGCGGGCCGTGAACCTGGCGGTCGCGCGGCGCGACCGGACCGACACCGACGTGCTGCTGCTCAACCCCGACGCGGCCATCGACGCCGCGGGGATCCGCGAGCTCCAGCACGCGCTGCACGCCGAGCCCGACGTCGCCGCGGTCGCCCCCGCGCAGCGCGACGACACGGGCACCGACGCCCAGGTGATGTGGCCGTTCCCGTCCCCGCGCGGGGCCTGGCTGCAGGCCGTGGGGCTCGCGCGGCTGCACCGCGGTGCCCCGTTCGCGATCGGCTCGGTGCTGCTGCTGCGGGGCGCGGCCCTCACCGACGTCGGCGCGCTCGACGAGGACTTCTTCCTGTACAGCGAGGAGACCGACTGGCAGTACCGCGCGCACCACGCGGGCTGGCGTGCGGAGGCGGTCCCCGCCGTCGTCGCGACCCATGTCGGCGGCGGCACGAGCACCGACCCGCTGCGCCGCGAGACGCACTTCCACGCGTCGCAGGAGCGCTACCTGCGCAAGCACTTCGGCGCCCACGGGTGGACGGCTGCGCGCACCGCCGTCGTGCTGGGCGGCGTGGCCCGGGGCGTGGTGCTGCCGGGCGCCCGCGGGCGCGAGGCCCGTCGCCGCGTGCGGCTCTACGTGCGCGGGCCCCTGCGCGCCGAGGCCACGCTCCCGGAGCCCCGCGACCGCCCGGTCCGGCCCGATGCCACGGAACCACGCGATCTCACCGACGGGACGGCCGACGCATGAGCACCAGCACGAGCTCCGACCAGCGCCTCGAGCCCGAGGCCCGCACGGCCGAACCGTCGTTCGCGGGGCACGGCGCCCGGATCGGGAGGCACGTGCTGGCCGTGGTGGCGGTCCTGGTCCTCGGGCTCGGGGTCACGGTCCTCACCTCGGCCCGGCCTGCCCTGGTGCTCGTGGTCGGCGGCGTCGCGCTGACCGTGGGGCTCACGCTGCGGCAGCCCGCGCTGGTCCCGGCGCTCGCGATGCCCGCGATGGTCCTCGTCAACCGGGTCGTCGGGGGCGACGGCGTCCTGTCGATCTCCGACCTCGTGCTGTTCCTGGCCTTCTGGCCGGCGTTGCTCCTCGGTGCGCGGCCGTTCAGCCCGGCGCTGCGCTCGCTGCTGTGGGCCTCGGCGGTCTACCAGGCGCTGACGCTCTTCACCGTGATCGTGAACCCCTACGCCGCGAACACCGTCGAGTGGTTCCACGCGTGGCTGCTCGTCTCCGGCGCGCTCGTGGTCGGCTGGGCCGTCGGTGCCGGTGGGCACGCGCGCCTCGGCCTGGGGCTGCTCGTGGGGGTCGCCGCGTGCGTGGCGGTGCTCGCGTGCGTCGTATGGGTGGGCGAGGCCGTCCAGGGCCGGTTCGGTCCGGTGTACCTCGAAGAGCCGCTGCTCATGCACAAGAACTACCTGGGCGGCCTGCTCGCGTTCGCCGCGGTGGTCGTCTACGTACGACCGACGTGGTTGCGCTGGGACGACGCGGTCTGCCTCGCGCTGTTCGCGCTGTTCGTGCTCGGCATCCTCGCCTCGCAGTCGCGTCAGGCGATGCTCGGGCTGGCCGTGGCGGTGACAGTCGTCGCGCTGCGTCCCGACCCCCACCGACGCAGGTCACGCGTGGTGCTGGTCGCGGTCGTGGCCGCCACCGTGGCCGTCCTCTCGCTCGTCCGCGACCAGATCGCCTCGGGTGACGTGCACAACTCGGCCAACCAGCGGCTCGCCTGGTTCGAGCAGTCGATCGCGATCTGGCAGCACGACCCGCTCTTCGGCGCGGGGCTGCGGTGGTGGTACACCGACCGGTTCCCCGAGCGCTTCCAACCGCCCAACGCCGAGTTCGAGGTGCTCTCGTCCGCGGGCGTCGTGGGGCTCGTCGGCTTCGTGCTGCTGGTGGTGGTCGCGCTCGTGGTGCTGTGGCGGGTCGACCCGCAGTTCGGCACGCTGGCCTTCGCGATCGTGCTCATGCGGGTCGTGCAGGGCCAGTTCGACCTGTTCTGGGTCGCCGCCCAGGTCTCGATCCCGTTCGCCGTCGCGGGGGTGTGCCTCGGCGCGCAGGCCTTCGCCGCGCAGCACCCGCCCCGGTCGCACGGTCTCGCGCTCCCCGAGCCCGAGCAGGTCCGGGGCCGATGAGCCCGGGCACCGAGGTGGTGCACGTCGTGTGCACCGAGGCGTTCGCGGGGGTCGAGCGGTACGTGGCGACGCTGGCGCGGGTCCAGGACGCGCAGGGCTCCCGGGTGCGGGTGCTGGGCGGCGACGGCCCGCGCATGCGCGCCGAGCTGGCCGGGTCGGGCGTGCACTGGTCGCCCGCGGGCACCCCGTGGCAGGCGGCTCACGCCCTGACGAGGCTGCGCGACGTGCGGGTCGTGCACGCGCACATGACGGCGGCCGAGACCGCCGCTGTGCTCGCCGCCCGTGCCCCCGTGGTGGCCACCCGGCACTTCGCGAGCACGCGCGGCTCGAGCACCCCGGCCCGGGCCGTCGGGCGGCTCGTGAGCGCGCGCATCGCGGGCCAGGTCGCGATCAGCGCCTACGTGGCGGCGCGCGTGGAGGGAGCGTCGACCGTGATCCACCCGGGGGTGCCGGACCAGGCCGTCACCTCGAGCGGACGACGCCCCGTGGTGCTCGTCGCCCAGCGCCTCGAGGCCGAGAAGCGGACCGACCTCGCCCTGCGCATCTGGGCGGCCTCGGGCCTGGCCGGGCGGGGTTGGCGGCTGCAGGTCGCCGGCTCGGGGGCCCGGCTGGCCGAGCTGCGCGACCTCGCCGAGGCCCTCGACGTCTCCGCGTCCTGCGACTTCCTGGGTGCACGGACGGACGTCGGGCGACTCATGGCGCACGCGGCGATCTTCCTCGCCCCGCGCCCCGACGAGCCGTACGGGCTCTCGGTCGTCGAAGCGATGGCGCACGCGACGCCCGTGGTCGCGTCGGACGGGGGCGGGCACGTCGAGACCGTCGGGCTCTGCCCGGACGCGGTGCTGGTGCGCGCCGAGGCGGTCGCCGAGGCCGGCGGGCAGCTCGCCGCCCTCGCCGCCGACGCCACGCGCCGGGCGGGGTACGGGGCGGCGCTGCGCGAGCTGCAGCGTCGCCTGTTCACGGTCGAGGCGCACGCGTCGCGGCTCGAGGAGGTGTACCGCGGGGTCGTCGCGCGGGGCCGCGGCGCGGCACCCGTCCCGGACGGCGCCCGATGACGGCGCCCCCGGCACCCTCCGGTCTCGACCTCGTCGTGGTGTCGCTCGAGGCGTGGGACGAGGTGTGGCGACGCAACCAGCACCTGCTCGCCGGTCTGCTCGCGGCCGACCCCACGCTGCGGGTGCTGTTCGTCGAGCCGCCCGCCGACCCGGTGCACGACGTCCGGCGGGGCGTGCGCCCCGGTCGGGGCCGTCGGGTCCGTCCGGTCGGCACCGACGAGGGCGGCTCGCCGGGCAGGCTGTGGGCGCTGCGCCCGACGAAGTGGCTGCCGCGCCGGCTCGACCCCCGGGGCGACGTGCGACGGGCCCGGGCGGTGCGGGCCGTCGCCGCGGGCCTCGGCATGCACGCGCCCGCGCTCTGGGTCAACGACCCCGCGGGCGCCACCGTGCTGCGCACCACGGGCTGGCCCGCGCTGTACGACGTGACGGACGACTGGCTGCACGCGGCCCGCAGCCCCCGCGAACGCGCGGCCCTGCTGGCCCACGAGCAGCTGCTGCTGGAGCGCTGCGCCGAGGTGGTCGTGTGCTCGCCGGCCCTGGCCGCCACCAAGGGCGCCACCCGGCCGGTCACGCTCGTGCCCAACGGGGTCGACGTGGCTGCCTACAGTGCGCCGAACCCGCGACCGGCCGACCTGCCTCCCGGCCCGTGCGTGGTGTACGTGGGCACGCTGCACCCCGACCGCACCGACGTGGGGCTGTGCGCGCGGCTGGCCGAGCGGCTCGAGCGCGACGGCGCCGGCACGCTCGTGCTCGTGGGGCCGGCGCTGCTGCCCGCGGCCGATCTCGCCCGGCTCACCCGGGCCGGGGTCTACCTGACCGGGCCCCGACCCGCGGCCCAGGTGCCGGGCTACCTGCAGCACGCCGACGTGCTCGTGGTCCCGCACGTCGTGGACGACTTCACGGGGTCGCTCGACCCGCTCAAGCTCTACGAGTACCTCGCCGCAGGTCGCCCGGTCGTGAGCACCCCCGTCGCGGGGTTCCGTGACCAGCCACCCGGCCTGGTCCGCGTGGCCGACGCTGCTGCGCTGCCCGCCGCGGTGGTCGAGGTGCTGCGCGGCGACGCCCCCGGCGCCGGCACCGACCGACCCGAGGTGCCGGGCTGGGACGAGCGGGCGGTCGCGATGGGCCTCGTGCTCAGCCGCGTCGCCGCGAGCCGAGCAGCTCCCACACCCGTGTGACCTGCTCGGCTGTGCGCCCGATGCCGAAGCGCTCGCCGACGTCCGCCCAGGCGGCCCGCGACCGGTCGCGGGCCGTCACCGGGTCGAGCAGGATCTGGTCGACGGCGTGCGTCAGCCCGTCCACGTCACGGGGCTCCACCAGCGTGCACCACGCCGTCCCGTCGCGCGCGTAGGCGATCTCCTCGATGCCGCCGCCACGGGTCGCGACGACGGGCACACCCCGGGCCAGGCCCTCGGCGACGACCTGACCGAACGGCTCGGGCACGGGCGAGGCGTGCACGAGCACGCTGAGCCCGTCCATCTCGCGCGCCGGGTCCCCGCTCCACCCGGCGAGCTCGAGCCGGTCGCCCAGGTCGAGCCGCTGCGCGAGCGCACGCACCTGCCGCTCGTAGCCGACCTCGTCGAACAGCGCCTCCCCCACCACCCGGAAACGCACAGTGGGGTGCCGGGCCGCGAGCGCCGCGCAGGCCCGCACGAACTCGAGCTGACCCTTGGTGGGGCTCACCCGGCCGACGAGCCCCACCACGGCCGGCTCGGGGTCGGGGCGCGCGTCCGGGTCGGCCACGAGCTGGTCCGGGGCCAGCCCGGGGTGCGCCAGGGTCCAGCCCTGCCGCAGCGGCAGCAGCGTCGAGGCCGTCGCCCGCGAGTTGACGACCACGTGCGCGGGCCCGTGCCGGGCGGTCCAGCGCAGCGCGCGGGCGAGCCCCGCGGGCAGGTAGTCCGAGCTGATCCTGTCGTGCACGTGCCACACCAGGGGCCGGCGGGCCCAGCGGGCCGCGGGCAGGGCGAGCAGGTCGGCCTTGAGCGACGTCGCGTGGACCACGTCCGCGTCGACCTCACGCAGGAGCCGCGCGAGCCGGACCACGAAGGGCAGGGTCGCGACCGCCGACCCCACGGCGCGCAGGGCCGAGCGGCCCGCGGCGTGCCGGTCGGTCGTGGCGATCGAGCGTGCGAGCGGCAGCACGCGCACGTCGACGCCCGTCGCCCGCAGCCGGGCCACGAGCGGCCCTTCGGCGAACAGCACCACGACGACCTGCACGCGCTCGGGGTCGAGCGCCGCGCAGAGCCGGACGAGCGCGAGCTCCGCACCGCCGAGCTGGGCGGTGTGGTCCAGCACCACGACCCGGACGGGTCGGTTCACGGGGTGTCCAGCAGCACCGTGTCCCGGGTCTGCCCCGCGGCCTCGCCGGTGGCGGCCGGCGCGGAGGGTCGCGGCGAGTCGCCCGTGAAGCGGTACGTCGCGGCGTACGCCGACCTGCGGCCGCGGCCGCCGGCCTCGAGCACCACCCCGAGCAGCCGGGCGTTCGCGGCCCGCAGCCGGTCGGCCGACTCCTCGAGGGCGCCGATCTCGGTCTGCCCCGCGGTGACAGCGAGCAGCACCCCGTCCGCGTAGGCGCCGACGATCGTCGCGTCGGCGGCGACCAGCATCGGAGGCGCGTCGATGATGACCACGTCGGCCTCGCCGCGCAGCCGCTCGACGAGCAGGCGCACGGCGTCGCTCGCGAGGTAGTCCGCAGGGTCGAGCTCGGTCCGCAGCGCCGGGAGCACGCTGAGGTACGGGATGTGCGTGGGCACCGGGTGGTGCAGCTCGGCGCCGTCACCGGAGAGTGCGTCGGGGTCGAGCACGCCCGGGGTGGCGGGCAGCAGCGCGTTGAGGCGCGGCTGGCGCAGGTCGCCCGAGAGCGCGATGACACGTCGGCCGCTCAGCGCCCACGAGGCCGCGAGGTTCGCCGCGATGAAGCTGCGCGGCGCCTCGAGCCCTGCGGCGGTCACCACGATGACGGCGCCCCGGCTGCCGTCGACCGCGGCCTGGACCGCGGTCCGCAGCTCGCGCACCGACTGCGTGTACGGCGTCGCGGCACGGATCGCGACCGGGAGGTCACCCGTGTGGGCATGCGTGCGGTGCGCCGCGGCGGTGCCGCTCAGCCGGGCCAGCACGGGCGCACCGGCGGCACGGCGCGCCGCGGTCGTGGTGCGCACCTTGGTGTCGAGCGCCCGCCGGGCGACCGCGAGACCGATGCCGAGCAGCAGGCCACCGAGCAGGGCGAGGACGTAGACGAGCGAGGGGGGTGTGCTCGTGAGCTTCGCCGCCGTGGCGTTCTGCCGCACAGCGGCGGGCGACGCGAGCAGCTGGGCCTGCACGAGCTGCGCGGAGAGCGTCTCGTACTGGTCCATGGCCGCGGCGTACTGCGCCTCGAGCAGCCCGTCGGCGGTTTCCGCCGCCCGCGTGGCGTTGATCGCACCCTGGCGCTGCGCGATCGACTCACCGAGGGCGTCGAGCCGGGCCTGCATGGCCGCGACCCCGGCGTCGTACTGCGTCTGCAGCGTGGCCACGTACGCGCCGGCCGAGGCGTTGGCGACCTCGATGGCCTGCGACGGGTCGCTGCTCGAGGCCTCGACGCCGATCCGGTCGGTGACGTCGGGCAGGTACTCGCCCGTCACGGTCTCGGCGATGACGGACGCGCGCGGCGTGTACCCGAGGGCGGCCGCCGCGGCGGAGGTGACCGCGGGGCTCGTGACGAGGCTGGGGTCGCTGTCGATCCGCACCCCGGCCGCCGAGATCGTCTCGGCGTCGACGAGCTGCACGACGGCGGTGGCCACATGCTCCGGCACCTGCCGGGACAGGTACCACCACGCCCCCGCGAGCGCCGCGGCGACCGAGACGAGCACGAGCCACCGGCTGAACCAGACGGTCCTGAAGAGCTCTTGAAGTGTCATGGGGCACCTTTCTCCGACGGCACGCTCGAGCGCGGGATCACAGCAGGGCCAGCTCCTCGTCGACGATCTCCTGGAGCCGTGCGACGAAACGAGGGGCAGCGAACCGGGCGGCGTGGGACCGCAGCGCGTCCTCGTCCCACGTGCGGGCGAGGGCGCGTTCGACGGCCTGGGCTGCGAGCTCGGGGTCGGGGCTGTCGAAGAGCTCGCCGGTGACGTGCTCGACCACGGTGTCGAGGTAGCCGCCCGCGCGCAGCACGACCGACGGCCGGCCGAACGCGGCCGCCTCGAGCGGCGACAACCCGTAGTCCTCGTAGGAGGCCGCGACGAGCGCCGAGCAGCTCGCGTACGCCCAGCGCAGCTCGGCGTCGCCGATGCGGCCCAGGAGACGGACCCCGGGCACACCGCGCGCGAGCGCCTCGAGCCGCGGACGGTCCGGACCGTCGCCCACCACAAGAAGCCGCAGCCCCCCGACCCGCTCGACGGCCCGCATCACGACGTCGACGTTCTTGTACGGCAGCAGCCGCGCGACGCACAGCACGAAGCCGGGCTCGACGCCCCGCACCCGGGCGGACGGACCGCCCGGGAGCATCGCAGGGGGCGGCGCGAGCACCTCGGCCTCGATGCCGTACACCTCACGCACCGCGGCCGCGGTGACAGTCGAGTTCGCGACGTACCGGTCAGCGCTCGCGGCCGCACGCCGGTCCCACGAGCGCAACGACGGCGACATGACGTCGAGCGCCCGGGCCGCGACCCATCGGCTCATGCCACGACCCGTGTGCGCCGCACCGAGGTAGCGCTCGCTCTGGTACAGCCAGCGGGCGGGGGCGTGGCAGTAGACGACCTTGCGGCCCGTCGAGCGGAAGCCGTGCGCCCAGCCCGTCGAGCTCGCGAGCAGCACCTGCGACTCGATCGGTCGGGTCGCGGACACCGCGGGCGCGAGCAGCGGCAGCGCGAAACGGTGGTGCCGCCGTACGAAGCCGACCCGGTCGAGCGGGCTCGTGCGCAGGTCCATCGCGCCGAACTCGGGGAACGTGGCCCCCGGGTCGTACAGGGACGCGTACATCGGTGCACCGGGGAACCCGCGGGCCATCACGAGCGCCACGCGCTCGGCACCACCACGCTGGGTCGCGTAGTCGTGCGCGAGCGCGACCCGATCAGCGCCCACCGTGCCCGCTCAGGACTACGTTGACGGTCTTCCACATGATCATCAGGTCGAGGGCCATCGACCAGTTCTCGACGTAGCGCAGGTCGAGCTTGACCGCCTCGTCCCACGCCAGGTCCGCCCGGCCACTGATCTGCCACAGCCCGGTCAGGCCTGGCTTCACGAGCAGCCGCCGCCCCACCGAGTCGCCGTACTGGGCGACCTCACGGGGCAGCGGGGGGCGCGGACCGACGATGGCCATCTCGCCGCGCAGCACGTTGAACAGCTGGGGCAGCTCGTCGATCGAGTGCTTGCGCAGGAACCTGCCCACCCGGGTGATCCGGGGGTCGTCGGCGAGCTTGAACAGCGGGCCGTCGGCCTGGTTCTGCGCGGCGAGCACCTCGAGCCGGGCCTCCGCGTCGGCGACCATGCTGCGGAACTTGAGCATCTGGAACTCGCGGCCCTCCCGCCCGACGCGCGCCTGGCGGAACAGCACGGGCCCGCGGCTCGTGAGCCGGACGACGAGCGCGACGACGAGCAGCACGGGGCTGAGCAGCACGAGCGCAGCGCCGGCCGCCCCGATGTCGAACATCCGCTTGATCGTCAGGCGCGGGCCGCGCGACTCGGTGTGCCGCACGTGGATGAGCGAGAGCCCGGCGGTCGGCTCGAACGTCACGCGCGGCCCGAAGACCTCGACCAGCCCCGGGGCGACGACCAGCTCGGCGTCGGTCCGTTCGAGCGCCCACGACAGGCGACGCAGCGCCTGCCCGGTCAGCTCGGAGCCGGCGACGATGACCACGTCGAAGTCCCCGTCGACGACCACCTGAGGGATGTCGGAGAGCGTCCCGAGCACCGGGACCCCCGTGGTGGTGCGCCGCGTGTGCAGGGCGGGCAGGCACAGCCCCTCGATCTGGTACCCGTGCCGCGGTGCGGCCCGCAGGTCGGCGACCACCCCGTCGATCGAGGCGACGTCACCCACGACGAGCGTGCGCCGCATCGCCTCGCCCGCGCCGCGGCGTCGGTGCAGGCCACGCCGGTTGAGGTGCCGGGCTCCCGCGAGCAGGCACATCATCAGCGGCAGGGCGCCGAACACGACGGTGCGGGGCACCTCGACGTCGAACCCGACAGCGAAGAGCGCGAGCGTCGCCGCGGTCAGGACCCCGCCGCGCAGCACGGCCTGGAACTCGAGCGGCCCGTCACCCAGGCCCGCGCGCTCGTAGCCCCGCTCGACGCCGACCATGATCACGAACGTCAGCCCGATGAGCGCGCCCCAGCTGAGCTGGAGGAGCGTCACCCCGTGCATGACGAACAGCAGGATCGTGGGCACGAAGGTGCACAGCAGCAGGTCGCGCGCGAGCGTGGCCCACTGGTACGCGCCCTGCTGGTCGCGCCAGCTCAGGCCGGCAGGTTGGACCCGGACCCGCGAGCGGCGGACGAACGGCTGGCTCGAGGCCCACGACAACCGGGGTCCGGTGGACTCGCGACGGCGTTCTTCGACCTCGATCTCGACTGCTTCGGTGGCACGGGACGCGTTCCGGTCGTCGATCAGGCTCATGCACGGCCCCCCGCGGCAGATGGTGTGCCTTGAGGGTATATGGGGGGATTGGTTCTGGTAACTGCTAGTTGCCCGAATTCACCCCTCTTGTCCGGCGAGTCGCTCGGCGTGTCGCGCTTTCGTCAGGCGTCAGGTGCGCGTGTGGTACTTCAGCTGTGCACGCTCGAGCCCTTCCGTGACCACGAGCTCCACCGCGTCCGCGGCGGCGTCGACGAGCCACGGCAGGTCCTTGCGCTCGGCCGCCGAGAAGTCGCGCAGCACGTAGTCCGCCGCGTCCATCCGCCCGGGCGGCCGCCCGACACCAACGCGCACCCGCACGTAGTCCTTCGTGCCGAGCGCCTTCGTCGTGTCGCGCAGCCCGTTGTGGCCGCCCTCGCCACCGCCGATCTTTAGCCTGATCTCGGCGTACGGGATGTCGAGCTCGTCGTGCACCATGACCACCCGCTCGGGCGGCACGTCGAAGTACTGGGCCAGCGCCTTGACCGGCCCGCCCGAGACGTTCATGTACGTCGTGGGCTTGGCCAGCACCACGCGCGGCCCGGGGGCCCCGCCCGGCAGCGTGCCCAGCCGGGTCTCGGCGACCACGGCCTGCGGGCGGCGCGAGAGCAGCCCGCCGCGCGAGCCGAAGCTCGCGCCTGTGCGCCGGGCCAGCTCGTCGAGCACCATGTGGCCCACGTTGTGCCTGTTGCCCGCGTACTGCGCGCCCGGGTTGCCGAGCCCGACGACGAGCCAGGGTCCCTCCGACATACGACTCCTTCGGTTCTCCGTGCGGCGCACCGGCGACCGTCCGGGGCGCGGCACGACGACGCCCGGCACCGTTCGCACGGTACCGGGCGTCGTCGCGCGTGCGGTCGGGTGACCCGACCGTCCGGTCAGATCACTCCTTCTCGGCGGCCGACTCTGCCGACTGCTCGGCGGCGAGCTCCGCGACGGCCGCGTCGGCGGCGATGTCCGCGGCCGTGGCGTGCGGCGAGGTGATCGAGACGATGATCGCGTCGGGGTCGGTCACGAGGACCGCGCCGGCGGGCAGCGGGATGTCGCGCGCCTGGACCGTGTGGCCGGCCTGGACACCCTCGATCGAGACCTCGATCTCCTGGGGCAGGTGCGTCGCCTCGGCCTCGAGGGCCAGCGTCTGCAGGTCGACGATGTGGATCGTGCCGGGGGCCGACTCGCCGACGATGACGACGGGCACCTCGACGGAGACCTTCTCGCCCTTCGTCACGATGAGCAGGTCGACGTGCTCGATGACGTTGCGGACCGGCTCGCGCTGGACGTCCTTGGCGATCGCGAGGGTCTTCTCGCCGTCGAGCTCGATCGCGAACAGCGCGTTCGCGTGCTTGAGCGCGAGCATCGTCTCGTGGCCCGGGAGGGCGACGTGGACGGGGTCGGTGCCGTGCCCGTACAGGACGGCCGGGATCTGGTGGGCGCGACGCAGGCGACGCGCTGCGCCCTTGCCGAACTCGGAACGGGCGGTGGCGACGAGCTTGACCTCGGACACGATGACTCCCAGAAAAGACGAATGAGTGGGGCGAAGCTGTGTGGTGGCCTCGACGCGGGACGCTGGACGGGCACGCGGAGGCGGGAGCTTCCGCCCAGTCGATCACGGACCCGACAGCCGGTCTCTGCGGCGCCTGTGAGGTGCTTGCGCACCCACGGGCCCCGTGGAACCTGACCGTCCGACGTCCCTCGCCGAGGCAACCGGATGATCCTACCCGGCTCGGGGCGTCTCCCCAAGCCGGGCGGTGCCGCACGCGGCGGCACCCGGGCTGATCAGGCCTGGCCGTCGAAGAGCGAGGTGACCGAACCGTCGTCGAAGACCTCGCGGATCGCCCGCGCCAGGAGCGGCGCGATCGACAGGACGGTGAGCTTGTCGAAGCGGCGGTCCTCGGGGATCGGGAGCGTGTCGGTCACGATGACCTCACGCGCACCGCACTGCTGCAGGCGGTCCACGGCCGGGTCGGACAGCACACCGTGCGTCGCCGCCACGATGACGTCCTTCGCGCCGGCCTCGAGCAGCACGCGCACGGCGCCCGAGATGGTGCCTGCGGTGTCGATGAGGTCGTCGACGAGCACGCAGCTGCGGCCCTCGACGTCACCCACGACGCGGTTCGCGACCGTGCGGTTGGGGCGCGAGATGTCACGCGTCTTGTGGACGAAGGCCAGCGGTCCCCCGCCGAGCTTCGCGGCCCACTGCTCGGCCACCCGGATCCGGCCGGCGTCGGGCGAGACGACCGTCACGTTGGAGGTGTCGACGCGCGAACGGACGTACTCGGTGAGGATCGGCATGGCCCACAGGTGGTCGACCGGGCCGTCGAAGAAGCCCTGGATCTGGGCCGCGTGCAGGTCGACGCTCATGAGCCGGTCGGCGCCGGCCGTCTTGAACAGGTCGGCCATGAGGCGGGCCGAGATCGGTTCGCGACCGCGGTGCTTCTTGTCCTGCCGGGCGTAGCCGTAGAACGGGGCGACGACGGTGATGGTCTTGGCGGAGGCCCGCTTGAGCGCGTCGACCATGAGCAGCTGCTCCATGATCCACTGGTTGATCGGCGCCGCGTGGCTCTGCAGCACGAACGCGTCGGAGCCACGGATCGACTCGCCGAAGCGGACGTAGATCTCACCGTTCGCGAAGTCGTAGGCCGTGGTCGGCACGAGCTCGCTGCCCAGCTGCTCGGCGACGTTCACGGCGAGGTCGGTGTGGGCCCGACCGGAGATGAGGACGAGCCTGCGCTCGCCGTCGGGGGAGACGATCCCGGTCATCGTGCGGAGTCCTTCGTGTTCGGGGGTACGTCGGGCAGCTCTGCGGGTTGGTCCGGCAGCGCGGGGGGTGGGGTCGGGACAGGGCCGGTCGCGGCGTCCTGCGCACGGTCGCGCTCGGCGCGGGCCTGCGGGGAGAGGTCGTCCGGGCGACCGCCGAGCGCGCGCGCGGCGGCGTCGGCGGCGGGCGTGCCGGCGCGGGCGCGCAGCACCCAGCCCTCGATGTTGCGCTGCGGGCCGCCGCTCACGCCGAGCGCCCCGGCAGGGACGTCGCGGCGGATGACCGAGCCGGCACCGGTGTACGCGCCGTCGCCCACCGTGACGGGGGCGACGAACATGTTGTCGGAACCGGTGCGGGCGTACGAGCCGATCGTCGTGTGGTGCTTGTTCACGCCGTCGTAGTTCACGAACACCGACGCGGCGCCGATGTTCGTCTGCTCGCCGATCGTCGCGTCGCCCACGTAGGACAGGTGCGGCACCTTCGAGCCGGCGCCGATCTGCGCGTTCTTCGTCTCGACGAACGTGCCGATCTTGCCCGCGTCGCCCAGCACCGTGCCCGGGCGCAGGTAGGCGAACGGACCGACCGTCGCGCCCGCACCGATCACCGCGAGCGAGCCGTGGGTGCGCACGATCGTGGCACGCTCCCCCACCTCGACGTCGGTGAGCGTGGTGTCGGGGCCCACGGTCGCGGCCTCGCCGACCGACGTCGCGCCGTGCAGCTGGGTGCCGGGCAGCAGCGTCACGTCACGGGCCAGGTCCACGTCGACGTCGACCCATGTGGTGGCCGGGTCGACGACGGTGACCCCGGCACGCATCCAGTCGTCGAGGATCCGGCGGTTCATCTCGGCGCGCAGGGACGCGAGCTGCACGCGGTCGTTGACGCCCTCGACCAGCAGGGGGTCGTCGGTGCGCAGCGCGCGCACCCGGCCACCGTCCTGGCGGGCGATCGCGAGCACGTCGGTGAGGTAGACCTCGCCCTGCGCGTTGTCGCGGCCCAGGCGGCCCAGCGCGCCGCGCAGCACCGCGGAGTCGAAGACGTAGACCGAGGAGTTGATCTCGCGGACGGCGCGCTGCGCCGCGTCCGCGTCCTTCTCCTCGACGATGCCCACCACGTCGGCGCCGTCGGGGTCACGCAGGATCCGGCCGTAGCCCGTGGGGTCGTCGACCTCGGTCGTGAGCACCGTCACGGCGTTGCCGTCGGCGGTGTGCGCGGAGAGGAGCTCGGCGAGCGTGCTGCCGTCGAGCAGCGGGATGTCGCCGGCGAGCACCACGACGGGGCCTTCGATGCGGACGTCGGCTGCTCCGCCGGGGGCCGCGGGACCCTCGCCGGTGTCGGCGGCGTCGGCCTGCGCGGCGGCGTCGAGCACCGACAGCGCGCACTGCACAGCACGGCCCGTGCCGGGGATGTCGTCCTGGTCGGCGAGGAGCACCTGCGGGTCGAGCTGACGGGCGTGCGCCGCGACCTGCTCCCGCTCGTGCCGCACGACGACCGCGACGCGGCCGGGGTCGAGCTCGCGCGCTGCCGTCAGGGCGTGACCGAGCATGCTGCGGCCTGCGAGGGTGTGCAGGACCTTGGGTGTGGCCGAACGCATCCGTGTGCCCTCGCCGGCGGCGAGGACGATGACGGCTGCGGGGCGGGGGGTGGTCACCTGTAGGTGCTCCCGTCGGATCTGCCCGAGCGGTCGGGCGGCGGATCTTGCGCAGCAGCACTCTACCGCCGCTGGGGCGGCGGCTCGTTCAGCGGACGGGTCGGGCCGGCTCCCGGACGGGTGACCCAATTGCGAGGGTTCTGGGGTTTGGTTACGTTGGTCCCCAGCGCGCCTGCCGGCCCCTCACGAGCGGCGCGATCACGGCACCCGCCGCGGCGGGGCCGTCCAGGGCCGGACGCACGACGGTCGGCGCCCGTCAGGTGTGACGCCCGAGGGCTCGCACCCACTCCCCCCTCTCAGCACCGGGTCGACCGTGCCCTGCGCGGCCGACCCGGCGAAGCCGGCGGCCACGGCCGCGATGCGCCGTCAGCGGCGCGCTGGAGGTCTGACGATGGAGCCACGCACTTCCCCCACCACGGCGCTCTTCCACGGGCCGCCACGTCGACAGCGGCTGCGCACCACCGCACGCAGGGTGGTCGCCGCGACCCTCGGCGTGGCGGTGATGGTGACGGGCGTGACGACGATGGCCACGTCGGCCGCCGCCCAGGACGAACCCTGGATGAACACCGACCTGTCGCCCGACGAGCGCGCCGACCTGCTCGCCGACGCGATGACCCTCGACCAGAAGCTCACGCTGTTCGACGGCAGCGGCACCGGCGCCGTCGCGATCCCCGAGCTGGGCATCCCCGCCCGGCGGGAGATCGACGGCGCGACCGGCGTGATCGTGGCGGACGTGCCGACGACGGCCTTCCCGGCCGGTGCCGCGCTCGCCTCCACCTGGAACACCGAGCTCGCGCAGGAGTTCGGCCGGCAGGCCGGGCTCGAGGCCCACCTGACGGGATTCTCCGGCTGGGCCGGCCCGTCGAGCGACCTCGTGCGCTCCCCGTTCAACGGCCGCCAGTGGGCCACCTACGGCGAAGACCCGCTCCTGGCGGGGCTGATGCCCGGCAACGTGATCACCGGCGTCAACCAGACGAACGACACCAACGGGGTCTACGCGCTGCCGAAGCACTACATCGCGAACAACCAGGAGACCCAGCGCAACACGCTGGACGCCGTGCTGGACGAACGCACCCTGCGGGAGACCTACGTCCGCACCTGGGAGTCCCTGGTCGAGGCTGATCCCGGCGCGATCATGTGCGCGTTCCCCCGCGTGAACGGGACGCACGCGTGCGAGAACCCGAACCTGCTGTTCGACATCCTCAAGGGCGAGCTCGGGTACCCCGGCTGGGTGTCCTCCGACTTCAACGCCTGCACCACCATCGAGGCGTACGACCTGGGCGCCGACGTGTGCGGCCCGAGCTTCCCCGACTTCGCGACGTTCACCGCGGCGGTCGAGGACGGGACGATCGCCCCGGAGCGGTTCGAGAACATGGTGCACCGCATCCTGCGCTCGTACTTCAAGGACGGGCTCATCGACAACCCGCCCGTCGGCGGCCTCGTGAACCCGAAGCCGTCCACGCCGCCGCTCTCGGACGAGGTCGCGGCGCAGAGCAACGAGACGGCGTACCGCATCGCGGTCGACGGGTCGGTGCTGCTGCGCAACGAGGCCGAGGCGCTGCCGCTGGACGCCGACGAGCTCGACTCGATCGCCGTGATCGGTGAGGCCGCGGACCGGTACCTCACCGGGTTCGGCAGCGACATCGTGGTCGACCCCACGCAGGTGACCACCATCCTGGACGGGATCTCCGCCCGGGCCGGGAGCGGCGTGGAGGTCACGCACGTCGACGGCGCCGACCCGGTGCGTCCGGGCGACCTGATGCCCGGCGACGCGCCCGTGCCCTCCGGGGTGCTGCAGCCGTCCTCCGGCACCGGCGACGGGCTGTGGGCCGAGTGGTACACGAACTCGGACTTCAGCGGCACACCCAACACCAGCCGGGTCGAGGACCAGGTCAACTGGGCCGAAGGCCTCGCAGCGGTGTTCGGCCAGTACGGGTACAACCCGACGCCGGCGCCGAAGCTGCCCGAGGCGTTCCTCGCCACACCGAACCCCTCGGTCCGCTGGTCCGGGAGCCTCAACCCGACCGAGACCGGCTCCTACCAGCTCGGGCTGACGGTGCTGGGCCAGGTCAGGCTGACGGTCGACGGCCAGGAGGTCCTCTCCGCCGACGCCGACGTCATCCGGACCCTGTCCACCGACATCACGCTCAACGCCGGGCAGAGCTACGACATCGAGATCGAGTACGTCGCCGACGCACCGAACCAGTGCTGCCCGGCGACGACCTCCGAGATCGGGCCCACGATCCGGTTCTCGTGGGTCCCGCCGAGCGGCAACGCGTCACCGCAGATCGCGGAGGCGGTCGGCGCCGCCGCGACGTCCGACGTCGCTGTGATCGTGGCCAACGACTACATGGGTGAGTCGCTCGACCGCGGCAACCTCGGCCTGTTCCAGGACATGAGCCTGCTGATCGAGTCCGTCGCAGCTGTCAACCCCAACGTCGTCGTCGTGCTCGCCACGGGGGCGCCGGTGGAGATGCCCTGGCTGGAGAACGTGCCAGCCGTGTTCGAGTCCTGGTATCCCGGTCAGCAGCAAGGGAGCGCCATCGCCGCGCTGCTGTTCGGCGACGAGAACTTCTCGGGTCGGCTCCCGATCAGCTGGCCTGCCTCGGAGGAGCAGGTCGTCGACGGGCTCGGCCTGGCGAACCCGTACTACGACGTCAACGTCCCGGACATCACGCTCGACTACACGGACGGCATCTTCGTCGGCTACCGGGCGTACGACGAGCTCGGCATCCAGCCGCTCTTCCCGTTCGGGTACGGCCTGTCGTACTCGTCGTTCGCGTACGACAACCTGGAGGTGGTCGGGCCGCGGGCCCGGCAGAACGAGGGGCCCGACACCTCGGAGCCGGGGCTGGTGAGCGTCGACGTGACCAACACCGGCGCCGTCACCTCGACCGAGGTGGTCCAGGTCTACAACGGCAGGCTGCCCACCGATCGGGCGGTGACCCCGCCCAAGGCACTGCTCGGCTGGGGTCGAGTGACCCTGGCCCCCGGAGAGACGTCCACGGTCGAGGTGCCCATCGAGCTCTACACGCCGCAGCACGTCCTGGCGTACTGGGACACCGAGTTCGGCTACTGGATCACCCCGACGGGGACCACCGACCTCTACGTGGGCTCGTCCTCGCAGGACGTCCGGCTGGCCTCGACCCTCGAGGTGCGCGAGCCGCTCGAGCCCGACACCACCCCGCCGACCTTCGAGCTGACCGGCTTCACGGACGGCGGGCTGTACGGCGTGGGCGGGACGATCGACTGGGGCCTGACGGTCGACCCGCCGACGGCCACCGTCGACGCGACGATCGACGGGGCACCGCTCGACCTGAGCGTGCCGCTCGAGCTGTGGCGGCTCGACCTCGGTCAGCACGTCGTGGTCGTGACAGCCACCGACGAGTCGGGCAACTCCACGACGGAGACCTTCAGGTTCTACCTGAAGACCTCGTTGCGGGACCTCGACATCATGCTGCAGAACTTCGAGGCCTCCGGGGTCGTCGACCCGGTGGACGTCGTCGCCCTGCGGAACACGCTCTTCCAGGTCCGCGCGCTCGAGGCGCGGGGCGACGACTCGGGGGCGGTGATCCTGCTCCGCGGCATGCGGAACCAGGTGCTGAGCCTCGACCTGGACGAGGACGCCGAGGCGGCGCTGCTGCGCAGCATCGACGCCATCATCGTCGAGCTCGGCGGCACGCCGCCGGGCGGTGGGGCAGCAGCCCGGGCGGAGCTGGACGGCCTGGCCGTCCAGCCCAGCGACGAGGCGGACCTGCTCCGCGAGTGACGTGATCTGCCGTGCCGGGGACAGCACCGAGGTGCCGTCCCCGGCACGGCGCCGTCGCGTCGTGCGGCTCCGCCCCCAGGATTCGAACCCGGACCGCAAGGCACCAAAGGCCTGCGTGCTGCCGTTACACCAGGGCGGATCGGGGATGCTGCACCCCGACGAGGGGATGAGGTGCACCCCGGCGGACCAGTCTGCCAGGCCCCGCACGGCATGATGGGCCGGTGGCTACCGAGGCGAGACGACCGACCCGCTCCAGGATGACCGGCACCCAACGACGCGAGCAGCTGCTCGACGTGAGCCGGCGCCTCTTCGCGGAGAAGGGGTTCGACGGGACGAGCGTCGAGGAGATCGCGTCGCGCGCCCAGGTGTCCAAGCCGGTCGTCTACGAGCACTTCGGGGGCAAGGAAGGCGTCTACGCGGTGGTGGTCGACCGCGAGATCCGGGCGCTCACGGGTGCCCTCACCGACGCGCTCGCCCAGGGCGGGCACCCCAAGGTGATGGTCGAGCGCACAGCGCTGGCCCTCCTCGAGTACATCGAGAACTCGACCGACGGCTTCCAGATCCTGGTGCGGGACTCGCCCGTGGCGCAGGCGACGGGCACGTTCTCGAGCCTCATCGGGGACGTCGCCTCGCAGGTCGAGCACCTGCTGGCCGAGCAGTTCACGAAGCAGGAGCTCGACCCGAAGACCGCCCCGATCTACGCCCAGATGCTGGTCGGGATGGTCGCGCTCACGGGCCAGTACTGGCTCGACGCCCGCAGCCCCGAGAAGTCCGAGGTCGCGGCCCACCTGGTGAACCTCGCGTGGAACGGTCTCGCGGGCCTGGAGCGGCGGCCTCAGCTGACGACGCGTGACGAGTCGTGAGCGCACGAACAGGTATCTCGACGTCGACTAACCTGGGGGCCATGGGCCGCCCCCGTACCCCTGCACCCGACGGACGCCCCGCCGGCCACCCATCCGGCCATCCCGCCGGCCACCCCGCGGACGACCGCCCCGGGAGCGCGGACGAGGTGCACGACGCCCCGGTCCACGACGAGGTCGACCGGATCGTGGCCGCGTGGGAGCGCGAGCGACCCGACCTGGACGTGACCCCGCTCACGGTGCTCTCCCGGGTCAGCCGCCTCGCCCGTCACCTCGACCTCGCGCGGCGCGGCGTGTTCGCCCGGCACGGGCTCGAGACGTGGGAGTTCGACGTGCTCTCCGCGCTGCGCCGCGAGGGGTCGCCCTACCGGCTGTCCCCGGGCGCGCTCCTGACGCAGACGCTCGTGACGAGCGGGACGATGACCAACCGCATCGACCGGCTCGCGCAGCGCGGCCTGGTCGCCCGGCTGCCCTCCCCCGACGACCGGCGCGGCGTGCTCGTCGAGCTCACCGGCCTGGGCCGCGAGCAGGTGGACGGCGCCCTCGCGGACCTGCTGGACGAGGAGCGCACGCTGCTGGCGGGCCTGCCCGACGAGGACCGTGCGCGGCTCGCTGACCTGCTGCGCAGCGTCGTGGCCCCGTTCGACGCCCCCTGACCCGCTGACGGCGGGGCACGTCACGGTCGGCGCACCCACAGCCCCACGTAGTGGTTCGTCCCGACCTGGGTGAACTCCGCGCGCACCCAGCCCGCGAGCTGCTCGCTCATGTCGTTGGCCGTGAAGACGTTCGTGAGCAGCGCCGCCTGCGAGGCCGCCATCTGCGCCTGCAGCAGCTCCTCGTCGGGCTCGAGCCCGCGCCCCGGCGAGGTGCCCAGGTCGAGCGCCTCCACCTCGGGCACCGGGTACCCGGCGGCGAGCGCGAGCCGGATGCCGAAGATGTCGACCACGTCGGGGCAGCCGGCCCGGATCTGCCGCCGGCTCGCGTCGGCCGCCGCGAGCAGCGACGGTGTCGCGCTCCACGTGCACGGCTGCTCTCCGGCGAAGGCCGCGAGCGGGGCGTTGTCGACGGGCCGTCCCCAGCCGGGCGCGGCGACGCCCGCGAGCACGAGCGGCACCGCGACGACCCCGGCCACGACGCCCGCGACCGGTCGACCCACCCGGCCCACGCGCGGGGCCGCGCGCGCGGCCAGGCGTCCGGCCCCGGCGCCCAGCAGCAGGCACAGCGCGGGCCCGAGGTACGCGGGGTAGTGCGTGCCCCAGCTCGGCGCGACGAGCAGCAGCGCGAGCTGCACGAGCGCCAGCAGCCCCCACCACACCGGGTCGGACCAGGCACGTGGCGGGACACGCCGGACGAGCGCACGCCCGACCGGCACGAGGCACATCGCGACGAGCAGTGCTCCCCCGGCCACCGCGAGGCCGCGCCCGATCGTGGGCCCGGTGAACAACGCGGGCCCGACGAGCGTCCCGATCCGGTCCAGCGCGCCGATCTCGCTCGGGGCCCGCTCCCGCTGCACCACCACGACGTCACGCCACGCCGCGGCGGGGTCCGCCGCGGCGAGCACGAGCGCCGGGAGCAGCCCGACCACGCACCACGCCGCACCCCGCACGGCCGAGCGGACGCCGCCGCGCGCGAGCACGAGCGCGCCCAGCACCACGACGGCGGCCACGCCCCACAGCTTGAAACCGACCCCGAGCCCGAGTGCCACGCCGGCGACCGCGACCGCGCGCGCCGACGATGCGGACGGCCCGGGCGGCCCGGGCGACCCGGGCGGCCCTGCCGACGCCGGGTCAGGCCGTCGGCGCAGGGCGAGCAGGGCCACGAGCAGGCACACGTTGAGGAGGGGCTCGAGGTAGACGGTGCGCTCGGCGATGACGATCGTGGCCCACCCCGCGTACAGCACCCCGCCCACGGCGGCGGCCACCAGACCCCGCGGGCGCAGGATCGCCGCGACGAGCACGGCGTTGACGGCCGCGACGAGCACGACGGCGACCCGGGCCGCGGCGAGCGCCCAGCTGTCCCCCACGAGCCCCGCGACGGCAGCGAAGGGGGTGAGCGCGACGACCACCCCGCCGGGCTGCAGGAACGTGAAGTCCGTGTACGGCAGGTCCCCGGCGAGCAGGTGCTGCGCGGCCGCGAGGTGCACCCCGTCGTCGTACCCGATGACCCCCCGCAGCGATCGGCGGTACAGCACCGGGCCCAGGCGCACGACGACCGCGAGCAGCGCGAGAGACACAGCCAGCGCGACGAACCTGCGGTTCTGGGCCCGCAGGCGCGTCGGGGCTACCCGGCCGTCTCCGCCGCGGTCAGCCACAGCTCCTCGAGCGCGTCGCGCTCCTCGGCGAGGGCGCGCAGCTCGGTGTCGAGCTGCTGGACCGCCTGGTGGTCGGTGGCCTGGGCGGCCATCTTCTCGTGCAGGCGCGCCTCGAGCTCGGCGATCTTGCTGAGCCGTCGTTCGATGCGCTGCACCTCCTTGCGGGCGGCGCGCTGGTCCGCGGCGCTGAGCACGGGCGCCGCGTCGCTCGCCGGCGCGGGGCTCGCCGGAGCGGACCCGGAGGTGGCGGCCGCCGAGCGGGGCGCGGCGGAGGCGGCACGGCGCAGCTCGAGGTACTGCTCGACCCCGCCGGGCAGGTCGCGGATCGTGGCGTCACCGAGCAGCGCCACCTGCCGGTCGCAGACACGTTCGAGCAGGTAGCGGTCGTGCGAGACGACGATGAGCGTCCCCGGCCAGCCGTCGAGCAGGTCCTCGAGCGCCGCGAGCGTGTCGGTGTCGAGGTCGTTGGTGGGCTCGTCGAGCAGCAGCACGTTGGGCTCGCCCACGAGCAGGCGCAGCAGCTGCAGGCGGCGGCGCTCGCCGCCCGAAAGGTCGCGCACGGGGGTGCGCGCACGGTCCTTGGTGAAGCCGAGCCGTTCGACGAGCTGCGCGGCGGTGAGCTCCTTGCCACCGGCCACGACCGTGCGCTTCTCGCGCTCGATGACCTCGACGACCCGCAGGTCGGCGAGCTCGTCGATGTCCTCGACGTCCTGGGTGAGCTCGGCCACCTGGACGGTCTTGCCGCGCTTGACCCGGCCCGAGGTGGGCTCGAGCCGCCCCGAGAGCAGGCGCAGCAGCGTCGTCTTGCCCGCTCCGTTGACGCCCACCACCCCGTAGCGGTCACCCGGGCCGAGCCGCCACGTGACGTCGTCGAGCAGCGTGCGGCCGCGCACCGCCGGGGTCTCCGCCGTCGCCGGCTCGTCGAAGCGGACGGTCACGCCCTCGAGGTCGAGCACGTCCTTGCCGAGCCGGCTCGTGGCCATCCGGGTGAGCTCGAGGCGGTCGCGCGGCGGCGGCTCGTCCGCGATGAGCTCGGTCGCCGCGTCGATGCGGAACTTGGGCTTGGACGTGCGGGCGGGGGCGCCGCGGCGCAGCCAGGCGAGCTCCTTGCGGAGCAGGTTCTGCCGCTTCTCCTCGGTCACCGACGCGGTGCGGGCGCGTTCGGCGCGGGCCAGCACGTACGCCGCGTAGCCGCCCTCGTAGGCCTCGACCGAGCCGTCGTTGACCTCCCACATGCGCGTGCACACCGCGTCGAGGAACCACCGGTCGTGCGTGACGACCACGAGCGCGCCGTTCGAGCGGGCGTACCGCTCGACCAGGTGCTCGGCGAGCCACGCGACCCCCTCGACGTCGAGGTGGTTGGTGGGCTCGTCGAGGGCCAGCACCTCGTCGTCGCGCACGAGCAGCGCTGCGAGCGCCACGCGTCGGCGCTGGCCGCCCGAGAGGGTCGCCACGTCGTCGTCGAGCGAGAGGTCGCCCAGCAGCCCCGCGTGCACCGAGCGGATGCGGGAGTCGGTCGCCCAGGTGTGCTCGTCGGCGTCGCCGTGCACCAGGTCGCGCACGGTCTTGCCCGGGGGCAGCTCGTCGCGCTGGTCGAGCACCGCCACGCGCACGCCGCCCGCGCGGGTCACCCGGCCGTCGTCGGGACCCTGCAGGCCCGCGAGGACGCGCAGCAGCGTCGACTTCCCGGCGCCGTTGGGTCCGACGACACCGACGCGCATGCCGTCGTCGATGCCGAGGCTCACGTGGTCGAGCAGCGTGCGGGTACCGAGCGTGAGGGACACGGAGTCCGCTCCGAGCAGGTGGGCCATCGAGCTCTTTCCGTACGAGGAGGGGCGGTGCCGGGCGGCTGCCCGGCGGGGCCTAGGACGAGGTGAGCACGCGTGCTCCCGGCACCGGGCCGGTGGCGGTGAGCACCGTGTCGGCGACCCCGGCAGCGGTCAGAGCCGCGGCTATCGCGTGGGCGTGCTGCCGGCTGCGGCCGAGCGCGGCGACGGTGGGACCCGAGCCGGAGACGACCACCCCGAGCGCACCCGCGTCCTGCGCGACAGCGAGGGTCTCGGCCAGGTCGGGGGCGAGCTCGAGCGCGGCCAGCTGCAGGTCGTTGCGCAGCGCGCGGCCGAGCGCGTGCGCGTCACCCGCGCTCAGTGCGTGCAGCAGCTCGAGGTCGCTGTCGGGGCCGGGTGACCCGGCGCCAGCGAGCTCGTCGAACGCGGTGTACACGCGCGCGGTCGAGAGCCCCGCATCGCGCACCGCGAAGGCCCAGTGGTACTCGCCCCGGCTGAGCGCGGGGGTCAGCACGTCACCGCGACCCGTGCCGACCGCTGTGTGGCCCATGAGCCCGAACGGCACGTCCGACCCCAGCTCGGCGGCGAGGTCGTGCAGCTGCTCGCGGGTCAGCCCGGCACCCCAGAACGCGTCGCACGCGAGGAGCGCCGCGGCGGCGTCGGCCGAGCCGCCCGCCATGCCGCCCGCGACGGGCACGGCCTTGTCGATGTGCAGGTGCACGCCGTCGTCGATCCCGGCGTACTCGGCGAGGGCGCGTGCGGCGCGCAGCGCGAGGTTCGACCCGTCGGTCGGGACCAGGTCGGCCTGCGGCCCGGAGACCGTCAGCGAGAAGCCCTCGGCGGGCGTCGCGACCACGTCCTCGTACACCGAGACCGCCTGGAAGACGGTGACGAGCGGGTGGTAGCCGTCGGGCTCCCGAGCGCCGACGCGCAACCCGAGGTTGACCTTCCCGGGCGCGCGCACACGCGTCTCGCGCTCGGGTCCGAGGTCGGTGCGGGGCAGCGTCACGGCTCCACTGTGCCAGGTCCACCTGCGGACGGCACAGACGGGTCCGTGCCCCCGGAGCGGGCGGCGAGCGCTGCTGCGACCCGGGCGAAACCGTCGATGTCGACGCGTTCGCCGCGGGCCTGCGGGTCGACCCCGGCGGCCTCGAGGGCCGCGACGGCGGCGTCGGGCGACCCGGCGAGGGTCGCGAGCGCCGAGCGGAGCATCTTGCGGCGCTGCGCGAACGCGGCGTCGACCACGGCGAACACCTCGCGGCGGCTCACAGCGGTCACGGGCGGCTCGCGACGGTCGAGCCGCACGAGCGCGGAGTCGACGTTGGGCACGGGCCAGAACACGCTGCGTCCCACCGTCGCGGTGCGCCGCGCGGACGCGTACCAGGCGACCTTGGCGGACGGCACGCCGTACACCCGGCTGCCCGGCGGTGCGGCGAGCCGGTCGGCGACCTCGGCCTGCACCATGACGAGCACGCGCTCGAGCGTCGGGAAGCGTTCGAGGAACGTGAGCAGGACCGGGACGGAGACGTTGTACGGGAGGTTGGCCACGAGCGCGGTGGGCGGCGGTCCGGGCAGCTCGTGCACGTCGAGCGCGTCGGCGCCCACGACCGTCAGGTCGGCGCCCGGCGCGTGCGCGGCCACGGTGCCCGGCAGCAGGCCCGCGAGCACGGGGTCGATCTCGACCGCGACGACGCTCGCGCCCGCCTCGAGCAGGCCCAGGGTGAGCGAACCCAGCCCGGGCCCCACCTCGACGACACGCTCGCCGGCGGTCACCTCGGCCTGGCGGACGATCTTGCGCACCGTGCCGCCGTCGAGCACGAAGTTCTGCCCGAGGGTCTTGGTGGGGCGGATGCCCGCGCGGGCGGCCAGCTCCCGGATCTCCGCGGGACCGAGCAGGGGTCCGGCGGTGGAGGTCATGCCCGAAGCCTAACGGCCGACGGACCGGGCCCCCGCGTCGGGCGTGCACGCGCGGGCCTGACCCGTGACGCACCACGAGCGTGCGACCCCGGGGGGCAGCACGCTCGTGGTGGTCGGCCGAGCAGCGTCAGCCGAACAGGTTCTTGCCGCACACGGGCCACTGACCGGCGCCCGCACGGTTGTAGAGCATCTTGGCGCGCGCGGTCTGCTCGTCGGCCGAGGCCTGCGACGGCAGCCCCGACCCGCCCACGGCCTGCCACGTGGCGACCGAGAACTGGTAGAGGCCGTGGTACCTGCCGCTCGCCGACACGACCGAGGCATTGCCGCCCGACTCGCAGCGCGCGAGCGCGGCCCAGTTGAGCGAGTCGGCCGCGCCGCCCGCCGTGATCGCGCCGCCGGTCGACGACGAACCCGCCGACGACGTACCCGTCGAGGTGCGCTTCTTGGTGCCGACCTTGACGACCTCGTCGACCGCCGCACGGGTCAGGTCGTCGGAGAGCACCTCGCGGGTGGTCTCGACGCCGTCCACGGTGGTGACGCGCTCGACGACGGTCCGCTGACCGGTCACCCCGGCCGTCACGACGCTCTTCTGCCCGACGTAGCGGGTCGCGTCGTCGACCGAGGTGCTCGCGTAGGCGACGTCGACCGTGCTCGTGACGTCCTGGACCGCGATGCGGCTCACGACGACCTGCACGCGGCCACCGTCGGCCTTGGCGACGGTGACGGTGTCGAGCTCGCCGAGCGTGACGCCGAGGTGGTCGAGCGCCTCGGCGACAGTGGTCGAGCCGTCGTCGACCGTGAGGGTCTGGCCGTCCACGAGCACGTCGGCCGGGCCGTCGAGCGTGAGGGCGAGCGCGAGCTCGGGGCGTCCGCCGTCGAGCGAGCGCGAGGCGACGAGCCGGACGTCGGCGCCGCGGGCCTCGAGGGCCTCGAGGGCCTCGTCGGCGGTCAGGGCGGTGGTCCACACGGTCTCGGCGGTGCCGTCGGTCTGCACGTCGATCTCGTGGGCGTGGCGCACCACGACCTCGGAGCCGTCGGTGAGCTTGCCCTCGGGGGCGACCAGGTCACGCTCGGAGGTGCTCACGGACTTCTCGTCGAGGAGGCCCTCGACGCTGCCGGACCAGGTGCTGACCGTGGTGGTGGTGCCGTCGACGTCGAGCGTGACGGTCTTGTGCGCCTCAGCCGCGACGGCGGTGCCGGTCCCGACGAGGGCGACCGCTGCGGCGGTCAGGAGGATGCGGGTGCGGATCGAGCCGGACCTGGAGTCGGCCGGACGCTCGCGGAGCTGGGACAGGGGGTGGGCGACGCGCGCGGCTATGCCGGCGGTACGGGTCGAGTGGGTCACACGGTTCCAGACGTCATCGGGCCCGGGCACGGGGGTGCGGTGCGCCGCTGACGGCACCCAGCGCGCGTGGGCACAGGCTCACGTCGTCGTGCACCCTCAGGAGGTCGCACCCGCTGGTCCGGATCCCCGATCCGGCTGTCACGGCCCAGATCCCCACTCAGGGAGGGCCGTCGTCGCCCGGCGACGGGAGCGTCAGGGACGCGCCCGGACCGTACGGCGACATGAGAACGTAACTGGTGCGTGACAGTTTCGCCAAGCGCGCACGTCCCGGAGGGGTCAGTACCAGCCCTTCGACTGGAACGAGCTCCAGGCCCCGCACGGGGTGCTGTAGCGGCCCGCGACGTAGTTGAGACCCCACGTGATCTGCGTGGCAGGGTTCGTGCGCCAGTCGTCGGCCACGCTCGCCATCTTCGACCCGGGCAGCGCCTGCGGGATGCCGTACGCCCCGGAGGACTTGTTCTCGGCGTCGATCCGCCAGCCGCTCTCGTGGTCCCACAGCTCGAGCAGGCACGAGAACTGGTCGTCGCCCCAGCCGCGCGCAGCCGCGAGCTCCTTGCCGATGGCCTGCGACGTGCCGGGCTCGACCGCCGCGGACGCGAGCTCCTTGGTGCCGATCCGCACCACCTGGGTGACGGGCTCGACAGTGACGGCCGTCGCGACGACCGCGCGGTCCACGACCACGCCGCCCACGACCGACAGCGAGTACGTGGTGGTGCGCACGCCCGCCCGACCACGGGTCTCGACCTTCGTGGTGCCCTTCGTGAGCGTCGGGTCCTCGGTCTCCTCGACGTCGAACGGCAGCGCCTCGGTCTCGGTCTCCCCGCTCTGGCTCGCGCGCGTGACCAGCACCACGAGCCCGTCGACGGCCGTCGCGTCGAGCGGCACCGAGAGCGCGTCGCCCTCCTCGAGCACCAGGCCGATCTCGCGGAGCGCCTCACGGACCGTGGGGGCGCTGCTCACGCCGTCGATGACCTGGCCGTCGACCACCAGGTGGATCGTCTTCTGGGTCGAGACCCGCAGCGGTTCACGCCCGAGCGAGGCCGAGCGCGCGGCCGACAGCATCGTGTCGCCACCTCGCAGGCCGAGCCCGTCGACGGCCTCGCCGACCGTGAGCGCCGTGGTCCACACCCGCTGCTCGGCACCGTCGACGACGACGTCGAGCTCACGCCCGTGCCGCACGACGACCTGGGAGTTGTTCGCCACGTGCTCACCGAGGGCCGGCGCGACGAGGTCACGCTCACCCACCTCGATGCCGCCACCCGCGAGCACGTCACCCACGGTGCGACCGAACGCGCTGACCTCGACGTCGACGCCGTCCACGTCGACCGTGACCGACTTGTGGAGCACAGCGAAGGCGCTCGTCCCGCCCGCGACGAGCGCGAGGACGACGGCCTGCGCACCGAGCCGGGCGAATCGTGACAGGCTGGGCGTCTGCTGCTGCTGAGCGCGCTCCTGGGCCTCCCGCAGCGCCGCGCGTTCACGCCGCGTCTGCGGCGGTGCGTCGGGCGTGGGCACAGGGTGCTCCTGGGGATCGGAGGACGACGGCAGCAGCGGCGCTGCCCGGGGGGCGGTCCGACCGTAACCGATCCGTGACCAGGACCGGTAGCCGGAGCCGGACGACCGACCGGGTTCTCACCCGCTTCTCACTCGACCGGCGGCAGCGGCCGCCGGTCGTGGCGGGCGGGTCGTCACCAGGGCCCGTAGACCGCCTCGGACGTCGCGGCCAGGCTCGCGCAGACCTCCGCCACGTCCCGGTCGAGCTCGTCGGCGACCCGCCGGACGGTGTGCGGCAGCAGGTACGGCGCGTTCGGCCGACCCCGGTAGGGGTGCGGCGTGAGGTACGGCGCGTCGGTCTCGACGAGCACGTGACCGAGCGGCACCGCGTGCAGCGCCTCGCGCAGGCCCGCGTTCGCGCCGAACGTCACCGGCCCGGCGAACGACAGGAACCAGCCCTGCTCGGCGCACGTGCGGGCCATCTCCGCATCGCCCGAGAAGCAGTGGAAGACGGTGCGCTCGGGGGCCCCGTCGCGCCGCAGCACGTCCAGGACCTCCTGGTGCGCGTCGCGGTCGTGGATCTGCAGCGCGAGGCCCAGCTCCTTGGCGAGGGCGACGTGCGACCGGAACGCCTCGACCTGCACCGCACGACCCTGGGGTCCGGCCCGGAAGTGGTCCAGGCCGGTCTCGCCGATCGCCCGGATCCGCGGGTTGCCGCGCGCGAGGTCCGCGATCCGGGACATCGCCGCCGCGAGGTCCACGTCGTGCCGGGCCTCGGGCGACGGCTCGAGACCGTCCGGCGCGACCTCACGGACCCCCGCGTGCAGCACAGCCTCGTTCGGGTGGACCGCGACGGCGCCGAGCAGCGACGTGTCCCCCGCCGCGGCGCGCTCGCGCAGCAGGGTGTCCGTCCACGCGGCCGCGTCGAGGTCGCAGCCGACCTGCACCAGGCGCGTCACCCCGACCGACGCGGCGCGCGCGAGGTGGTCGTCGAGGGTGCGCGCCGGCTCGTCGGGCACGTCGAAGCCCAGCACGCTCTCGAGGTGCGTGTGGTTGTCGACGACGGGCGCGGGCAGCGGCTCGGGGTCGGCCGGCCAGCCGCGCTCCCGGGGACGACGGCTCACGACGCGGCCGGCTCCTCGATCCGCGGGAACAGCGACGCGCCCTTCGTGACGACCGAGCCGGGACGCAGCTGGCCCCAGCGGGCCGCGGCGTCGACGGGCTGCAGGTCGAGGGCACCCAGCGCGGCCTCGGCACCCAGCGACTCCCACAGCGCCGCGGCGGCCTTCGGGGTCACCGGGTTGAGCAGCACCGCGAGCGCGCGCAGCGACTCGGCGGCCGTGACGAGGATCGTCGCGAGCCGTCCACCCTGCACCGCGGCGCCGTCGGGCCCGACCTCGGCCGGGTCCTTCGCGACCTTCCACGGCTCCTGCTCGGTGATGTACCCGTTGGTCGCCTCGACCACCGTCCACACGGCGGCGATCGCCTCGTGCAGCGCGAGCCGGTCCATCGCGTCCTCGGCGTCGGTCACCGCGCGGGCCGCGACGGCCGCGAGCGCCTCCTCGGCCTCCGCCTGCGGGCCCGTCTGCGGCAGCACGCCGCCGTAGTACTTGCCGATCATCGCCGCGACGCGCGAGGCCAGGTTGCCGAAGCCGTTCGCGAGCTCGGCCTGGTAGCGCGCAGCCAGGTCCTCCCACGAGAACGACCCGTCCTGCCCGAACGCGATCGAGCGCAGGAAGTAGTAGCGGAACGCGTCCGAACCGAACGTGTCGATGATCTGGCTCGGGGCGATGCCCGTGAGCTTCGACTTGCTCATCTTCTCGCCGCCGACGAGCAGCCAGCCGTGCGCGAAGACCTGCCCGGGCAGCGGCAGCCCCGCCGCCATGAGCATGGCCGGCCAGATGACCGCGTGGAAGCGCAGGATGTCCTTGCCGACCAGGTGCACGTTCGCGGGCCAGGTCCGCTCGAACCGGGCCTTCTCCTCGGGGTCGTCCGAGTCGACGCCCACGGCCGTGGCGTAGTTCAGCAGCGCGTCGAACCACACGTACAGCACGTGCGAGGTGTCCCACGGGATCGGGATGCCCCAGTCGAACGTGTTGCGGGAGATCGACAGGTCCTGCAGACCCTGCTTCACGAACGAGATCACCTCGTTGCGCGCGCTGGCGGGCTGCACGAACGTCGGGTTCTGCTCGTAGAAGTCCAGCAGCCGCTGGGTGTACGCGCTCATCCGGAAGAAGTAGTTCTGCTCCGAGAGCATCTCGACGGGCGTGCTGTGGATCGCGCACACCTTCTGGCCCTCGTACTCCCCCGTGCCGTCGACCAGGTCGCCGGGGAGCTTGAACTCCTCGCAGCCCACGCAGTACGGGCCCTCGTACGACCCGGCGTAGATCTCGCCCTTGTCCTTGAGCTCCTGGATGAACGCCTGGACGCGCTCGGTGTGCCGCGGCTGCGTGGTGCGGATGAAGTCGTCGTTGCGCACGTCGAGCGTCTCGAGCACCGGCTTCCACGAGCCCTCGACCAGGCGGTCGGCCCACTGCTGGGGCGTGACGCCGTTCGCGTCGGCGGTGCGCATGACCTTCTGGCCGTGCTCGTCCGTCCCGGTCAGGAACCACACGGGCTCCTGACGCTGGCGGTGCCAGCGGGTGATGACGTCCGCCGCGACCGTCGTGTACGCGTGCCCGATGTGGGGGGCGTCGTTGACGTAGTAGATCGGCGTCGTCAGGTAGAAGGTCGAGCTCGCGTCGGGCATGGGTTCATCGTAGGACGGCGCCCGGTGCCGGACGCAGACCATTCCGCCGGTGGGCGCGCCCTCAGCCGACCACCGGGGCGAGCGTCACGCGCAGCAGCCGGTCGTCGCCCGCACGGATCTCGCCGCGCCCGTCGGTGTTGCCCGTGAGCACCCACAGCGTGCCGTCGGGGGCGACCTCGACCGCGCGGAGGCGGCCGTGCTCGCCCACGAGCAGCGCCTGCGGCTCCCCCACGCCGCCGGCGGTCAGGGGCACCCGCCACAGCCGCTCGCCGCGCAGCGCCGCCACGTACACCGCCTCGTCGGTCACCGCGAGCCCCGACGGTGACGCCTCGCGCGTGGCCCACGTCACCACCGGGGCCACCGTGCCGTCGTCTGTCCCCGGGTCGCCCTCGTGGGTGGGCCACCCGTAGTCACCGCCCGGCACGATCACGTTGAGCTCGTCCCACGCGTCCTGGCCGAACTCGCTCGCGAACATCCGCCCGTCGGGCGCCCAGCCCAGCCCTTCGACGTTGCGGTGCCCCGAGCTCCACACCGGCGAGCCCGGGTCGGGGTTGCCGGGAGCCGGGTCACCGCCGGTCGTGACCCGCAGGATCTTGCCCGCGAGCGACCCCGGGTCCGGCGCGTCCTGGCGCTGCCCCGCGTCGCCCGTCGTCACGTAGAGGAAGCCGTCCGGGCCGAACGCCAGCCGCCCGCCGTCGTGGTTGCGGGCCGCGGGGATCCCGTCCAGGACCCCGTCGAGGGGGCCGAGCACCGTCCCGTCGAGGGCCGCCCGCACGACGCGGTTGTCCTGACCCGTCGTCGCGTACAGGAACAGGTCCTCGCCCGTCGGCCCGACGGCCACCCCGAGCAGGCCGCCCTCGCCCTGCGCGTGCGTCAGGTCCCGCAGCTCCTCGGCGCCGGTGCCGGTCACCTCCGTGACCTGGCCGTCCGGCCCCACCAGCACGAGCGTCCCCGCGTCACGCTGCGTGACGACGAGCCGGCCGTCGGGCAGCAGGCCCATGCCCCACGGCACGTCCAGGCCCGAGGCGACCTCTGTCACGTCGGTCACCTCGACCGGCGTAGCCGGGTCGGGCGTCGCGGGGCCGGGCACGGCCGTGCCCGTGGTGCCGCTCGTCGGAGCGGATACGGACGAGGTCGGGGCACCGTCGCCCGCGGCCGTGCACCCCGCGAGCACCACGGCCACGCACGCTGCACCCACCCGGGGCAGCACGCGGCGGCGGGGTCTGCGGCTCACCCCGACAGCCCACCACGCACCCTGTCGCCACGCCACGCGGCGGCCGGGTCGCCGCACGGGTCACCGCCCGGGTCGCCGCGCGGCACAGGTCACAGGCGCGTCAGGCCGCGCCGCAGCCCGCGGACGGCCTGAGCGATGCGCTGCTCGTTCTCGATGAGCGCGAACCGCACGTGCCCGTCGCCACCGGGGCCGAAGCCGACGCCGGGCGAGACCGCCACGTCGCACTCGCGCACCAGGTGCTGGGCGAACTCGATCGACCCCATGTCGGCGTACGGCTCGGGGATCTTGGCCCAGGCGAACATCGTGCCCTTCGGCCGCAGGATGTCCCAGCCGATGCGCGCGAGACCGTCGACGAGGGCGTCACGCCGCGACTCGTAGACCTTGTTGAGCTCGCTCGGGTAGTCGGACGCCTCGTTGAGGGTCACGGTCGCGGCGATCTGGATCGGCTGGAACGTGCCGTAGTCGAGGTAGCTCTTGAGCTTGGCGAGGGCGTCGACGACGTCACGGCGCCCGACGAGGAACGCGACGCGCCAGCCGGCCATCGAGAAGGACTTGGTCATCGAGTACAGCTCGACGGCGACCTCCTTGGCGCCCACGCACTGCATGATCGACGGCGGGCTCCAGCCGTCGAAGCACATGTCGCCGTAGGCCAGGTCGTGCACGAGCACGACGTCGCGCTCCCGGGCCCAGTCGACCAGGCGCTGCAGGTCGGCGAGCTCGATGGTGGTCGTCGTGGGGTTGTGCGGGAAGGACAGGACCACGACGCGCGGCTTGGGCCAGCCGAGCTCCCACGCCTCCATCACGCGGTCGATGTACCCCGCGCCGTCCGTGCCGTCGCCGATCGGCACCTGGCGCGCGTCGGCCCCCGCGAAGTACGGGCCCCAGATGTGGATGGGGTAGCTCGGGGTCGGCACGATGGCCGCGTCGCCGGGCTGCAGCAGCACCCACATGAGGTGGCTGAACCCCTCCTTGGCCCCGATGGTCGAGATCACCTCGGTGTCGGGGTCGAGGCTCACGCCGAAGCGGCGCAGGTAGTGGTCGGCCGCGGCCTGCCGCAGCTTCGGCAGCCCGCGCGAGGACGAGTACCGGTGGTTGCGGGTGTTCTGCGCGGCCTCGGCGAGCTTGTCCACGGCGATCTGCGGGCTGGGCAGGTCGGGGTTGCCGAAGCCCAGGTCGATCACGTCGCGGCCCTCGCGGCGGGCCTCGAGCTTGAGCGAGTCGATGATCGTGAACACGTAGGGCGGCAGGCCGGGGATGCGACGGAACTCCATGCGCGCACGCTAGCGGCGCCCACGCTGCCACGGACAGGCCTTTCGCTGGACGGGACGGCGCTCGCTGCGACCGGGGGCTGACGTGCCCCGCCGGACCTGCGAGGCTGGTGCCGAGAGTCCGCACCATCACGGGAGAGCCCCCATGACCAGCACCGGAACCCGCCCCACGACCCGCCGCGCGCTCGTGGTCGTCGACGTGCAGCCCACGTTCTGCGAGGGCGGCGCGCTGGGGGTCGAGGGTGGTCACGCGGTGGCCGAGGCCATCGCCGGGTACGCCGCGAAGCACCGCGACCGCTACGACCTGGTCGTGACCACGCAGGACTGGCACGTCGACCCCGGCCACCACTTCAGCGACACCCCGGACTTCGTGGACACGTGGCCGCCGCACGGCGTCGCGGGCACCGCCGAGGCGGAGCTGCACCCGGCTCTCGCCCGGCTGTTCCCCGACGCGAGCCTCAAGAAGGGCGAGTACGCCGCTGCCTACTCGGGCTTCGAGGCGGTCGACCCCGACGGCCGCTCGCTCGCCACGCTGCTCGCGGCCGCGCGGGTGACGGACGTCGACGTCGTGGGCATCGCCGAGTCGCACTGCGTCAAGGCCACGACGCTCGACGCGCTCACGCAGGGTCTGCGGGCTCGGGTGCTCACGGACCTCACGGTGCCGGTGACCCCGGAGCAGGGCGCCGAGGCGCGGGTGGCGATGGTCGTGGCGGGGGCCGAGCTGGTCGCGTCCGAGGACGCCTGAGGACTCGGGGTCCGGTCAGCGCGTCCGGTCAGCGCGAGCGGGCCGCGAGCGCCGCGGCGTACAGCTCGCGCTTGGGCACCTGGGCCGTCTCGGCGACGTCGGACACGGCGTCCTTGAGCCGCTCCCCCGCGTCCGCCCGGGCCAGCACCTCGGCGACGAGGTCCCGGGTCGAGGTGGGTGCCCGGTCGACGTCCCCGCCCACGACCACAGCGATCTCGCCGCGCACCTCGCCGGCCGAGGCCCACGCGGCGAGCTCGGCGAGCGGGCCGCGCCGCACCTCCTCGTAGGTCTTGGTGAGCTCACGGCACACCGCGGCGGGCCGCTGCGGGCCGAACGCCTCGGCCATCGCGGCGAGGGTGTCGGCGAGCCGGTGCGGGGCCTCGAAGAAGATGAGGGTGCGCCGCTCGGTGGCCAGCTCGGCCAGGGCCCGCGCACGCTCGCCGGGCTTGCGCGGCGGGAACCCCTCGAAGCAGAAACGGTCGCTGGGGAGCCCGGAGAGCGCCAGGGCCGTGAGCACCGCGCTGGGGCCGGGGGCCGCCGTGACGGGCAGGCCGGCCTCGACCGCCGCGGCCACGACCCGGAAGCCGGGGTCGGACACCGAGGGCATGCCCGCGTCGGTCACGACCACGACGGTGCCACCGCCCGCGACGACCTCGAGCAGGTCGCCCGCGCGCCCCGCCTCGTTGTGCTCGTGGTAGCTGATGACGCGTCCGCCGATGCTCACGCCCATGCGCGCCGCGAGCGCCCGCAGCCGCCGGGTGTCCTCGGCAGCGACGACGTCCGCCTCGGCGAGCAGCCGGCGCAGCCGCGGCGAGGCGTCCTCGACGTCACCGATCGGGGTCGCCGCGAGCACGAGCCGGCCGGTCGGGGTCTGGGGTGTGGTCACACCGGCAAGCCTGCCACCTCCGTCGGTGCGGCCCGCGCGCACCCTGCGCCGTTCGCCGGTGACGAGTCGGGCATCCGCACTGTCCCGGGTGTGCGGTCCGCGCCTACCATGACGGCGTGCCGCCCTCCCTCGACGACGCCGACGAGCGCCCGGTCGACCCCCTGTCGCCCACGCCCTCGGACACCAGCACCCTCTCCGCCGTGGATGTCGACGTCACCGGCGACGGCGCCCCGCAGGACGAGGCGCCCGCGGTGCCCACCGAGACGCGGCTGCTGCGCCGCCTGATCGGCACCCGGACGATGCTGCTCGACGCCGCGCCGGGCGACCGGCTGACCGGCTGGCTGTGGGCGCTGGCCGTCACGGCGTTCGCCGGGCTGCTGCGCTTCGTCCGGCTGGGCACCCCCGGGACGCTCGTGTTCGACGAGACGTACTACGTCAAGGACGCGTACTCGCTGCTCCGGCGCGGCTACGAGGCGCAGTGGGGCGAGAACGCGAACCCGGCGTTCGAGTCGGGCGACACGAGCCTGCTGGGGTTCGACCCGTCGTACGTGGTGCACCCGCCCGTGGGCAAGTGGCTCATCGCGTGGGGCATCGAGCTCGGCGGCGGGCCCGGCAACCCGGCCTCCTGGCGGCTGGCGGCGGCCGTGGTGGGCACGCTGAGCGTGCTGCTGCTGACCCGCATCGCGCGCCGTCTGTTCGCCTCGACCGCGCTCGGCACGCTCGCGGGCCTGCTGCTCGCGATCGACGGCGTGGCGATCGTGCACTCGCGCATCTCGCTGCTCGACGGGTTCGTGATGTTCTTCGCCCTCGCGGCGTTCGGGGCGCTGATCCTCGACCGCGAGCAGGCCAGACGCCGGCTCGCGGTCCGGACGGCCGCGCTGGTCGACGCGGGCCTGCCGCTCGGCCGGGGCCCGGGGCTGGGTGTGCGCTGGTGGCGCATCGCGGCCGCCGTGCTGCTGGGCCTGTGCATCGGGACCAAGTGGTCGGGCCTGTACTTCCTGGCGGTGTTCGGGGTCCTGAGCGTGCTGTGGGACGCGACAGCGCGCCGCTCGGTGGGGGTGCGGTCGTGGCCGGTCGCGACGCTCCTGCGGGACGCGATCCCGGCCGGGCTGGTCATGGTGCCCCTCGCGGCGGTCACCTACCTGGCGTCGTGGTTCTCGTGGTTCCGCTCGCCCGACGCGTACCTGCGTCAGTGGGCCGCGCAGAACCCCGACGAGGGCGTCCAGTGGCTGCCCGAGGCGCTGCGCTCGCTGTGGCGGTACCACCAGGACATGTACAGCTTCCACCGGGGCCTGACCTCGGAGCACCCGTACTCGGCCCACCCGCTCGGCTGGATCGTGCAGTGGCGGCCCACGTCGTACTTCTTCCCGCCCGAGGTCTCGGACCTCACGGGCGACGCTGCCCGCGCGGCGTGCGGCGCGAACCACTGCGCGCAGGCGATCACCTCGCTCGGCAACCCGCTGCTGTGGTGGGCCGGTGCCGCCTCGATCGTGGTGGCCCTCGTGTGGCTCGTGTGGCGCCGCGACTGGCGCGCGGGCGCTGTGCTCTCGGGCATCGCAGCCGGCTGGCTGCCGTGGTTCATGTACGCCGAGCGCACGATCTTCACGTTCTACTCGGTCGCGTTCGTGCCGTGGATCGTGCTCACGCTCACGTACGTGCTGGGTCTGATCGTCGGACCACCCGACGAGGACCCGCGCGAGCGGCGGCTCGCCGTGATCTGGGTCGGGGCGTTCGTCGGGCTGCTCGTGGTGGTGAGCGCCTTCTTCTACCCGATCTGGACGGCGTGGGTGGTGCCGTACGACTTCTGGCACATCCACATGTGGCTGCCCAGCTGGATCTGACCTGTCAGGACCCGGCGACGGCGGGGTCGGCGGCCGGTGCGGGCGAGGGCGCGAACCCGAACCGTGACGGCCGGGCCGGCCAGTCGACCTGCGGCGACGGGTGCCAGGCCAGCCCTGCGGCGTCCCACATCGGCCCCTGCCCGGCCACCCGCGTGCGGAAGTCCTCCCACGAGCGCCTCTCGGGCACGGTCCAGGCGACCTCGGCCACGGCCGCGAGCCGGGGCAGCAGCATCCGCATCAGACCGTCCAGGTCGTGCAGCGTCTCGGTCCACACGGCGGCCTCGACCCCGATGACGGCCTGCGGGTCGACCCCCTCGGCGAGGGTCGCGGGCTCCCAGTCGTACGCGTCACGCAGCTCGATGTGCCCGGCCCACTCGAGACCGGCGACCGTCGTCGCGTCGTACTTCATGTCGAGGTAGGTGCGCGATCCCGGCGACACCAGCAGCCGGGCGCCCGCCCGCGTCGCGGCGACGACGTGCTGCAGGTCCTCACGCAGGTCCCAGAGCTGGACCACCGAGCCGGACGGCAGCGGGACGGTCGCGACCTCCTGCCAGCCGACCACGGTCTTGCCCGCGGTCCGCAGCACCTCGGCCGCGGCGCCGACCAGGCGCGCGTACTCGGGGGCGTCCATCGTGAGCACCTCGTCGCCGCCCAGGTGCACGTACTCGCCGGGGGTGAGGGCCGCGAGGTCGGTGAACACGTCGCGCAGGAACGCGTGCGTCGCGGGCAGGTCGGCGTGCAGGCGGCTGAACCCCACCTCGACCCCGGTGTACCCACCCGGGTCCTCGCCCGTGGGCGTGAGCTCGGGGTAGGCGTGCAGGGCCGCGTTGACGTGGCCCGGGACGTCGATCTCGGGCACCACAGTCACGTTGCGGGCCCGGGCGTAGGCCGTGAGCTCGGTGAGCGCCTCGGCGCACAGGTACCCGGGGCGTCCGCCCTGGACCGCCGTGCTGCCCGACGTGCGGGCGAGCCGAGGACGCGACGGCAGGTCGACCCGCCAGCCCTGGTCGTCGGTCAGGTGCAGGTGCAGCACGTTGAGCTTGTGGTGCGTCATGAGCGACACCACGACCTTGAGGTCTTCGAGACCGAAGAAGCTGCGCGCCACGTCGACCGACAGGCCGCGCCAGCGGTAGCGCGGCACGTCCTCGACGTGCACCGCGGGCGCCACCAGCGCACCGTCGTCGCTGTACCGCAGCAGCTGCCGGAACGTCACGAAGCCGCCGAGCAGCCCCGCGGGGGTGGGCGCCACGACCTCGACCCGACCGGGACGCACGGTGAGCCGGTAGCTCTCGGCCGTGGTCGCGTCGGCGTCGGCGAGCGGCGTGCTGGCGTGGGCCGGCACCGCGGCCCGCGGGTCGAGGCGCAGCACGACCACACAGGCAGCGGTCTCGTCGCTCGCGCCGGGCCGCAGCTCGACGGCGTGCCGCGTGATCCGGCCCAGCACGTCGGCCACCCGGACCCCCACGGCGACCTCGTCGGGGCTCTCGCCCACGAGGACCGCGAGACCTGGGCCGAGCACGAACGGGGCGTCGTCGAGCTGCGTGCACCGCAGCGGCTGCGGGACGAGCGAGAGGGGCTGCGGCACGGCACTCTCCACGGTGGGATCCAGGGCACGACGACCGTGAACGCGCTGGTCGGGGGCGTGCACCCGACCTGACGACGAGGGTCCTCATGCGACTCCGCGTCATCATGCCACCGCGGCGAGTCGATGCTCGGGAAGACACGGACGAGCCGTGAAAAATGCGAGAACCCCGGTCGCGTCCGACGCGTCCGGGGTTCTTGCTGGTGACTCTGGGGTGGGGTCCTAACGGTTGTTCTGACCTGGAGCGTGACGGCGGCTCGATGGCGGCGCTTACACGGCTCCGGGTTGGGACTTACGCCGGCAGGTCAGGTGCCGCTTGGCTCGTTCCAACCGGCCAGCGCCCACTGCTCGAGCTCGCCCTGCCGGTCCCACAACTCGTCGTTCTCGCCGACGTCTTCCTCGTCCCCGGCCAAGGTGGTCGGGCTGCCTCCCGCGTCGACCAGTTCGTCCCACGCGGGCTGAAGGTGCGACGGGAGTTGCTCGATGAGCTCTGGGTACTGGGTGAGGCGGTCGGGGAACGCCGAAGTGAGTAGGAGCAGAGCTCGCTGGACGAGTTCAGACTGCTGCTGCCAGGACTGGAGGACGGGCGACAGGTCTCGTTCGACGGCCGCGCGGGTCTGTGCAGCGAACGTGCCGCCACCGACGGCGACCTGACGTAGGAACGACAGCGCGTTGACACGGTCGGGGTGGTCCAGGTCGGCTGCGATCCGGGCGAGGAACGGGATGGACGCAGGTGTGGCCTCATAGACCGTGCCCTGATGGTGGATGTTGCCCCAAAGCTCCCACCACGCCTCGAGCCTGACGGGGTCAGTGCCAAGGCTGACGGCGTACAGGAGCGCCGGTACCTCGCCCGCAGGTCCGTAGGCGTGCTGAAGCTGGTTCCAGGGGATGGACTCCAGTGCCGTGGAGAGCTCGCGCGCGGCGGTTGGGCTCATGCCCGGGCGTGCCACGAACTCGATCTCGCGGACGTCGCCGTGGCGCTGACTCACGAAGTGCGTCAGCACCTTACTGCCCGACCACGGTCACGAGGAGGGGGTCGTCTTGGACCAGTCGCTCAAGCACTGCAGCAGACCCGTTCTCCTTGGCGAGCGCAATGTCGCCGGCATCAACAGCGACGAACTGCAGGAATGTGACACGCCCGTTGACCGTAGAGATCTCACCAAGCAGCGGATCGTTGGCCAGCAGGATGCCAGTGAGGTCCGTGTCTGGTCCGTCGGTGTGCGGGAAGCCGGTGACAGGTCCGCCGATGTGCAGCCGTGTGCCCTCCTCGAGCAGGACCGGCGCTTCCGCCGCCCACTTCGCGAGGCGCTGGAGGATGGCGAACGGCCAGCTCGGCGGCTCCTCGCCGCCGGCCAGATCACGGACGCGCCACGTCAGTTCGTAGCCCCAACCGCTGAAGCCGTCGTTCTCACCTTCGTCGTCGTCGAAGATGTTGCTCAGCCCGTACGTCACGTAGTGCCAGTGGTCCTGCGCCCGGAAGGCGCTGCATCCCTGCAGGACCGACCCGAACGCTCGACCTGGTGCGTACCCCACGTGCCGGGGGACCTGCTCGCCGTACAGGCGCTTGCACTCGGAGTCGATCGCGTCCCAGCCGGCCGCGGTGGGTTCGGTCTCGTCCGTCATTCGTCACGTCTCCTGTCCGATGCCCTTGCCGGGCCTCACAGTCCGGGGCGTGACCGCTTGCGCCGGAGGGTATCGACGTTCGCAGCGATGCGTGGGCTGTTGTGGAGGATGGCTTCGATGACGTGGGCTGCCGTGGGCTCGTCCACACATGAAGGGCGAAGGGCCCGACACCAGGAACGGTGTCGGGTCCTTCGCCGTGCTCTTTCGGTCCCAATCGTCAGCCCGAGTGGGCGGGGTGCCAACGATTGCTGTGACCTGCGGCGGGGTGCGCTGGCGCGGACCCACTTACGCGACTTCGCGAAGGGACTTACACCGTACTCCGCGGCATGCGCTCGACCGACTACTCAGATGCCCGCGCAGAGAAGATCGCCACGACCGCTGCGCGCACATCGGACCGTGGCCCCACCCCGAGATTCCGTGGTCGTACCACCACGCACGTGCGTCCGGGGTGGTGCGCGTACTGTCGCGCGCATGAGACTCATCGCATCGCAAGATCCTCGCTGGGCACCGTCGGTGTACCTGGCTGCGGCGGTCTTGTTCGTCCTCATGACGGGCTACGCGGTGTGGGAGCTCGCGCAGGGCGGCCGCGGGCCGGGGCCGTGGCTGGCCGTTTTCGCGTGGCCGGTCCTGGCGATCGGCAACGTGGTGAGCTGGCGGGCACGCCTGCGCCGGGACGCGGCAGATGCGAGCGAGCTCTCCGGCCAGTGATCCACCAGGACGGACGAGGGACCCGGCGCCAGGAGCGGTACCGAGGCCTTCGTCGTGCTCTGTCGGTCCCCCTCGTCAACCCAAGACGGGCCAATCGAGACGACCTGCGGGTGGGGTGCTGACGTTTGCTCTGACCTGCGGCGGGGGTGCGTCGGCGCGGATTCACGTACGCGGCTTCGCGAGGCGATGCTCGCGACGACCTGGGCTGGTCAGCCCATCATCCTGCGCACCGTGCGCGACGTCCTCAACGCTTTGCACCCCTCGGACAAGCACCGCCTCGGTGTGCCCACCCGCCTGGAGGGCGGCGTGACCGAACGGCACGTGTCCTACCTGTTTGGACGCATCACCGCCTTGCTCGACCCATCCCCGCACTCCGCAGCCAACCGCGACCGGTACGAGCACCTGCGCGACACCGCCCGCGACCAGGTCCGGCTCGAGCTCGGCGAGACCGCCGAACAGGACGTCCTCCAAGCCGCGATGAGCGCAGCCGTCGAACGGGCACGTACCGAACACCGGGCATGGCTGGACGCCAAGCACGCCCGACTGCGCTGGGTCCTGGACCGCGGCCTGGACGCCACGCTGCCTGCCGACCAGCAACACACCGGGTCCTACGCCATCGACGGGTCAGCCCTGAGCACCTGGGCTCGGCAGAACCGTGCGACACCACGACGCCCGTGGCTGCACCCCGACCCGGACGCGGCATGGAACGGCAAGCCGTCCTGGGGCCAGCACGGACACACCACCGGATGGTTCGGGTACTGGCTGCACGGGCTCGTCCGCGTCGGGGAGGTCGGTGGCGCTGACGCGCCATGCCTCGTCGAACGCATCGAGCTGACTCCCGCGAACGCCGACAGCCGTGTCGCCGGCGTGGAGGTGCTGACCCGGATGGTCGCCGACCACGAGGCCGCTGACGCCGACGCTGCGGTGCCTGACCGGCCACGCCGGGACGTGCTCGCCGACCGCGCCTACACGGCCGAGACGCGGCGCGCCGACGACTGGATTTGGCCGCTGTGGGCGATGGGGTTCACCTCGGTCCACGAGCTGACCGTGCACCAGCTCGGGCACCGCCGGAGCACGTCCACCGGGGCCATCATCATCGACGGGCAGCCGCACTCCCCTCGCCTGCCCGCGCACCTGCGGTCCCTGACCCCACCGCCGGTCGGCTCCCCGCGCGTGGTCCTCGACACCTACCAGAAGGACATCGCCCGGCGTCGCCTGTACGCACTGCACGCCGTCGGGGGCCGCAACCCGGATGGGTCCTGGGACTTCGGCTGCCGCGCGATGGCGCTGCTCGGGCAGCTGCGCTGCGACCTCAAGCCCCGCTCCATGGCCCTGCCGCACACCCGAACGACGACCGACCCGGGCGTCTACCAACCCGCCAACCCCGCCCGCCTGCCGAAGGTCTGCGGGCAGGAGAAGGCCCGCGTCGCCCGCGAGGAGCTCCCGTTCTGGCAGCCCGACCTCTACGGGTCCGCGGCCTGGTACACCTCCTACAGCCGCCGCAACCGCATCGAGGGCATCTTCGGCAACCTCAAGAACGACGCCACCCAGGACATCAGCCGCGGCAACATCCGCGTGATGGGCCTGGCGAAGACCTCCCTGATGACCCTGATGACCGTCATCGCCACCAACCTGCGCCTGCTCGACCGCTGGCAAGCCCGCCAAGCGGCGGCCGAAGCCATCGCAGCCGCCGGGGCGCCCGAGCCGCGCACGCGACGCCCTCGTCGGCGCACGCTCCTGCGGCAGGAGGCCGGCGCCGCCATCGCGGGCGCCCAACGCCGAGCGGCCGACATCGCGGCACACCAACGCGCAGGACTACCCGCGCTCACGTGAGCTGAGCCCGCTCGCAGTACCGAACCGAACAGACCACGAACCCGCTCGGCCCAGCGCCCAGCGGGCCATAGTCACGCCTGGAACACGCCCGCGCTGGCGCAAGACCGGGCGCCCCGGCGTGATGGCACGCCCGAACGGCCATGAAGGGCGAAGGACCCGGCACCAGGAACGGTGCCGGGTCCTTCGTCGTGCTCTTTCGGTACCAATCGTCAGCCCGAGACGGGCCAACTGTTAGGACCTCGGGGTGGAGCTGAGGGGATTCGAACCCCTGACCTTCTCATTGCGAACGAGACGCGCTACCAACTGCGCCACAGCCCCTTGAGCGGTCTAGAGACTAGCACCCGCTCGGCCCTGGTTGCGAACCGGGCCTCCTGCCCCGGCCTACTCCCCTGCGGCCCGGCGGCGCGCGAGGATCTCGTCCAGGTTGATCGCGCCCGTCGTGGTGGCGGGCGGCTCGATGGGGGTCCGCTCGACCGGCGGCTCGGGCGTCGAGGTCGCCTGCGCGCTCACGCCGTCGGCCTCGAGGGTCGTGGTCCGGACGGTGGCGACCGGGTGCTGGGCGGCCGCCGTGGACCCCTCGACGTCACCGAGCGGTGCGGGCTCCCGGCGCGGCGCGGACGCCTTGAGCGTGTACGTGGGTCGCGGCACCGGGACGGGCGACCACGCGTCGTCGTCAGCGGCCTCGTCGAGCGTCGGCTGCGAGCCGGTCCGCGTGCTGCGGCGCACCACGGGCGTGGCGACGCCGGGCACCGCCGCGACGGGGGCCACGCCCGCGACGTCGTCGACGATGCGGGCGAACACCTCGGTGTGGGCGTCCGACGGGCGCACAGCGCGTCCGGTCACCGCGGGCGACTGCGCGGTCGGGCGGGCCGGGGCGAGCCCGTCCTCCCGACGGCGGCGCGCCCACTCGGCGTCCGCGGCGTGACCCGCGACGACGGCGCGGCGCCCGAGCACGAGCACCGACCCGAGCAGCACGGTCGGCACCACGCCGGCGAGCACGGACACGGCCGTGAGGCCTGCCACGGCCCAGCCTGCGCCGGTCGCGACGAGCAGCGTCAGCGCCAGCACCGCGCGGCGCCGGGCTGCCGCACCGCGGCGGGCGACGGCTGCCGCGTGCGAGGCGTGCTGCTGGGCCGAGCGCCGTGCGGCGTCGGTCGTGATCCTGTCCTGCGTCCCGTGAGGTCGATCCACGGCCATGCCTCCGTTCGCACCGCCGGACGTCCCGAGCGGGACCCCCCGGCCCGGGGTGAGCAAACCGATCCGCGGGTCGGCCACGGCCCTGCAGTCGGCTGTGGTCGCGAGCAGGGTCGGCGCCGAGCGCTCGTTCCGTCGACGACGACGACCTCGCGGCCGGTCCGAGACGGCGAGCACCCGCAGCGCCCCCGAGAAGCGGTCGTCGACGCGCGCCTCGAGCAGCTGTTGACGGTGTCGCAGGTGGTGCGGCACCAGGTACACGATCCACAGGCCGACCACCGCGAGGGTGACGAGGCCTGCAGGAGTTTCCACGTCCTGACGGTAGGTGCAGCGCCGTCGCCGCTCCGGGACCGGTCGCGGCGTGTCGCGCGCGCCCTCCGGCGACACGCCGACGGCGGCGAGTAGTGGACGACCGTTCAGCGCACCTCGCGCCACCGGCCCAGCAGCCCTCCGACGGGCAGCTCCTCGGCCGTGAGCGCGAAGGTGCGGTGGTCGCACCACGCGTCGCCGATGTGCAGGTACCGCTCGCGCAGCCCTTCGTCGCGGAAGCCCAGCTTCTCGACGACGCGCAGCGACGGGCGGTTCTCGGGGCGGATGTTCACCTCGACACGGTGCAGCCCGAGCACCTTGAAGCAGTGGTCGGTCGCGAGCGCGACGGCGGTCGGGATGATGCCCTGCCCGGCGACGTGCCGCGAGACCCAGTACCCGATCGACCCGGAGCACAGCGAGCCGTACGTGATGCCGGAGACTGTGAGCTGCCCGACGAGCTGCCCGTCGTGCTCGACCGCGAAGGGCAGCGCGGTGCCCGAGCGGCCCTGCCGGGCCAGGGTCCGCACGAACTCCCCGAACGTGGGGCGCAACCCGTGCAGCGGCGTCGGCGAGGTCGCGTCCCACGGCTCGAGCCAGGTGGCGTTCTGCGCGCGCAACGTCATCCACGGGTGGTGGTCGCGCCGCCGCAGGGGTCGCAGGCGCACGTCCCCCTCGGTCAGGACCGCGGGCCAGCCGACGGCCATTCAACCCTCCAGGACCAGGCAGTGCACGCGCTGACCGGGGTGCACCGCGAGGTCCTGCTCGCCCACGACCGCGAGCGCGTTGGCCCGCGCGAGCGACGTCACGGACACCTGACCCGGGTCGCCCACCGGCGCCACCTGGTAGCCCTCGTCGGGCGAGCCCACCACGAACGCGGGCACGAACTGCCGCAGCCCGGGGGGCGAGGACCAGCCGACGCTCGCTTCGGCTGTGACCGACGGGCGGAACAGGTCGGCGTGGCCGGCCATGGCCCGCAGCGCGGGTCGGACGAACACCTCGAACGAGACCTGGGCCGCGACCGGGTGCCCCTGGAGCGCGAAGATCGGCACGGCGCCGTCCCCGCCGAGCCCTGTGACCGTCCCGAAGCCCTGCCGGTGCCCCGGGGTCATGGCTACGTGGTCGAAGCGCACGGTGCCGAGCGGTGCGAGCACGTCCTTCACGGTGTCGAGCGCGTACTCGCTCAGCCCGCCGGTGGTGAGGATGAGGTCGGCGCGCACGAGCTGGTCCTCGAGGGCCTCACGCAGCGTCGCGCGGTCGTCGGGCACGATGCCCACCCGCCGGGCGGACGCCCCCGCGTCACGCACCGCGGTCTCGAGCGCGTGGCCGTCGGCCTCGTACACCCCGCCGTCGCGCAGCGCGGTGCCCGGCTCGACGAGCTCGTCGCCCACGGAGATGATCACGACGCGCGGGGTCGGGTGCACGCGCAGCCGCCCACGGCCGAGCAGCGCGGCCAGGGCGAGCTGCCGGGCGCCGAGGCGTGTCCCGGCCGCGAGCGCGACCTGCCCCGCGCGGGCGTCCGTGCCGGGCAGCCGCACGTGCTGCCACGCCGTGGCCGGGCGCTGGAGCGCGACCCGGGCCGTGCCCCGGTCGGTCTCCTCGACCGGGACCACGGCGTCGGCCCCCTGTGGCAGCGGGGCGCCCGACGCGATCCGCACGGCCTGCCCGGGGGCCAGACGCAGCGCCGCAGGGGCCCCCACGAGGACGTCGTGCGCGACGGGCAGGGTGCGGGTGCTCGTGGGACCCGCGTCGGCGGTGTCGAACGCCGCGAGCGCGTAGCCGTCACGCGCGGCGACAGGGACCCCGGGCACGTCCTGGGCCACTGTCACGTCGGAGGCGAGGATGCAGCCGACGGCATCGGCGAGCACCACGTCGAGCGGGGCGACGGGGCCGACGGCGGACAGCACACCCGCCAGGTGGTCCTGGACGGATCTCATGCCCGCATTCTGCCCCGCCGCCGCACGCCCGACGCGCGCACCGACACCGTCGGGGCTGATCAGGCTCCGAGGGTGGGGGTGAAACCGGCGAGCCACTCGCGGAAGTCGGGGCCCAGGTCGTCGCGGTCCGCGGCGAGCTGCACCACGGCCTTGAGGTAGTCCAGGCGGTCTCCGGTGTCGTAGCGCCGCCCGCGGAACACCACGCCGTAGACCCCGCCCCCCTGCTCGGCGGGCAGGTCGGCGAGCGTCGCGAGGGCGTCGGTCAGCTGGATCTCCCCACCGCGGCCCGGCTCCGTGCGCTCGAGCACCTCGAAGACCGCCGGGCTCAGCACGTACCGGCCGATCACGGCCAGGTTGCTGGGCGCGTCCTCGACCGGGGGCTTCTCGACGAGACCGGTCACCCGCACCTGGTCGGCCGGGGCGTCGGGCAGGGCCTCGACCTCGGCCGCGCCGTACAGCGAGATCTGGCTGGGCTCGACCTCGAGGAGGGCGATCACCGACCCACCCGTGCGCTGCTGCAGCGCGATCATGGTGGGCAGCAGCGGGTCGCGCTCGTCGATCAGGTCGTCGCCCAGGAGCACGGCGAACGGCTCGTCGCCCACGTGGTCCTTGGCCTGCAGCACAGCGTGCCCGAGGCCCTTGGGCTGGCCCTGCCGCACGAAGTGCACGTGCGCGAGCTCGGAGGAGCGGCGCACAGCGTCGAGCCGACCCTGGTCGCCCTTGGCCTCGAGCGCCCGCTCGACCTCGGGGGCCGAGTCGAAGTGGTCCTCGATCGAGCCCTTGTTGCGGCCCGTGACGATCAGCACGTCGTCGAGGCCCGCGGCCGCAGCCTCCTCGACCACGTACTGGATCGCGGGCTTGTCGACGACCGGGAGCATCTCCTTGGGCGTGGACTTCGTCGCAGGCAGGAACCGGGTGCCGAGACCGGCTGCGGGGATGACCGCTTTGTGGATTGTCATGCCTGACGACGCTAGCGCTGATGCCCCGAACCGGCTCGGAAGATTCGTCCCACTTGTGCCCTACTTACCGATTGTTCGTGAGACATGGGCCACACGTCCCAGGGCTCGGTGTCACGTTTGAGACAATGATCCACATGCGCAGCGCAGCACAGCCCCATCCGTCCGCGTCCGACGGCCCGGATGTCGAGGACCTCAAGGAGCATCTGCGCAGCACGATCCGGGCCTCCCGGGTCGCCAGGTCGACGCGCCGGCGCGCCGAGGCGGGGCTCGCGCTGGCGGACGTGGTGGAGACGATCCCCGAGGTCGCGGCGGCGCGCTGCGTGTCGGTGTACGCCGCCCGCCCGACCGAGCCCGACACCGGTCCCCTGCTCGAGCGCCTCGCCGCGCGCGGGGTCCGCGTGCTGCTCCCGGTGCTGGGCACGGGCCTGCAGCGCGACTGGGCCGAGTACGCCGGGCCCGACGACCTGCGTCAGCGTGCCCCCGGCCGCCCGCCCGAGCCCGGCACCCCCGCGCTGGGTGCCGAGGCGATCGCCGACGCCGACGTGATCGTCGCGCCAGCGCTCGCTGTCGACACCGCGGGCACCCGGCTCGGTCAGGGCGGCGGCTGGTACGACCGCGCGCTGCTGCACGCCCGTCCCGGGGTGCGGGTCATCGGCCTCGTGTTCCCCGAGGAGATCTACGACGCCGGCACCCGGCCGCTGCCGCGCCAGCCGCACGACCAGCGGGTCGACGCCGTGGCCACGCCCGACGGCTGGCAGAGCCTGCGACCGGGCGACAGCACGCACCCCTGACGCCGAGGGCCGACGCGGCCGGGTGCTCAGCCCTCGATGCGGGATCCCGCGGGCACCAGGGTGAGAGTGTCCCGGGCAGCGTCGCCCACGGCGTCCGGCGTGAACGGCCACGGGTAGGTCTCGCCCCGGGCCCACGCGCCGAGCTGGTCGGCGTAGTGCGAGCTGGCCGGGTGACCCGACGCGCCCGTGAGCGTGACCCACGTGCTCGAGTCCAGGTCACCCAGGTCGACGACCATGCGCATCGACGGCGCCGCCGTGACGGTGAACGAGCCCGAGCCGGCGTCCCACGACGTGGCGTCGACGATCGACGAGCCGCCGGCGACGCCGATCGCGCCCGGGTTGACGAGCCGGCGCACGATGCCGGGCATCGCCTCCCCGCCCAGCACGGCGTGCGTCGGTGCCACGGTGTGCAGCTGACCCCACGTCCAGTCCTGCGCGACCTTGCCGAGCGACACCGTGAGCTCGCTGCGCGCCGAGACGAGCGCCCGGGTGAGGATCTCGTCGCGGCCCTCGACCACGCCGACGGTGCTGCGGTCGTCCCACCACGGCGACTGCGGGTCGTCGATCATGGCGCGCACGACCTCGAGCCAGCGCGAGCCGCCCGTGGGCTCGTAGCCGTCGGGCACGTCGTCCCAGAACGTCAGGCGCAGCAGCGTGGACCAGACCGCCGCGAAGTAGGCCGCGGCGGGCGAGTCGACGTCCGAGCGCAGGTCCCAGTCGCGCAGCAGCTCCTGGCCGTCGTCGTCGAAGGCGTCCGCGATGGGCACGTCGAGCAGCGCGGGCACGAGCATCTGCGCGAACGGGTTGAGGTCGTCGAGCTGGAGCGCCTCGGTCGAGGCCACGTCGATCTTGGTGCCCGCGGCGATCTGCTGCTCGAGCACCTCGCGGATGCGCTGCGAGCGGTAGCCGTAGTCGAAGTCGTTCGACAGGAACGGTCCGGCGTCGACACCTGTCACGGCCTGGTTCGCGGTGACGACGTAGCCCTCGGCGGGGTCCTGCACCGCGGGCAGCTCGTCGGCGGAGATCCAGCCCTGCCAGTCGTACGCGCTGTCCCAGCCGGGCCGCGGCCACGAGCCGTCGGACGGCAGCGCACCCGGGACCTCGTTGCGCACCGGCACCAGGCCCGGCGCCTGGTAGCCGATGTGGCCGTCGACCGTCGCGTACACGATGTTCTGCGCGGGCGCTGAGAACAGCGCAGCGGCCTCCGCGACGTCGGCCGCGTCCCGGGCGGTGCCGAACGCGAAGATCGCGTCGGCCGTGGTCGAGGGCTCGAGGGCGGTCCAGCGCAGCGCGACCTCGTAGGCGCCCCACGGCGTCTCGGCCGAGACGGGGGTGGTCGTCACGCCGTCCATGTCGAGCACGTCGGACACGATCGGGCCGTGCACCGACTCGCGCACCACCAGGTCGACGTCCGCGCCGCCGTTGACCTTGATGGTCTCCCTGCGGATGTCCATCGGGACCCGCTCGCCGTCGACGAGCGTGGTGCGCTCCACGACCCGCTCGAGGAACAGGTCGGTGACGTCCGCCCCCATGTTCGTCAGGCCCCACGCGAGGTGCGCGTTGTGCCCGATCACCACACCCGGGAAGCCCGCGAACGAGAAGCCCGCGACGTCGAACGGGCACGCGTCGTCCACGGTCTCGCAGCGCAGCGAGACCTGCGACCAGATGCCAGGAGCCGAGATGCCCAGGTGCGGGTCGTTCGCGAGCACCGGGTTGCCCGAGACGGTGTGCTCGCCCGACACGACCCACGAGTTCGACCCGGTCCCCTCCCCCTCGCCGATCAGTCGTGGCACCGACGCGAGGGCCTCCTCGACCGAGGTCAGCGCGCGCTGCACACCCGCGTCGGCCAGGTCGAGCCCGTCGGTGGCGACCTGCGCGGACACCGTCTGGGCGTCGGTGCCCGTGAGGATCGGCAGGTTGGTGTCCTCGGGGTAGGCGGGGAAGAGCTCCTCGACCCGGGCGACGTCGCCGACGGTCGCGTACGCGGTCGCCCGGAACACCTCGTCGTCGTAGTTCGAGCGCAGGTCCCAGGCCATGGCCTTGAGCCACGCGAGCGAGTCGGCGGGGGTCCACGGCTCGGGGTCGGCGACGTCGACCCGGAGCCCGAGGATCGTGTACTCGACCGCGATCTCGCCGGGCTCGCGGCCCTCGAGGTAGGCGTTCACGCCGTCGGCGTAGGCCTGCAGGTACTCCTGGGTGCTCGGGGCCAGCAGCGGCAGCTCCTGCTCGGCGACGCGCCGCCACCCGAGGGTGCGCACGACCTTGTCGGCCGCGAGCGCGTCCTCGTTCTCGCCGACGAGCTCGCTCAGCCGGCCCGCTGTCACGTGGCGGCGGTAGTCCATCTCGAAGAACCGGTCCTGCGCGTGGACGTAGCCCTGGGCGCGGAACAGGTCGTCGGCCGTCTTGGCCGTGATGTGCGGCACGCCCAGGTCGTCCCGCACGACGCTGACCTCGGCGTCGAGCCCGCTGAGCTCGACCTCGCCGGAGACCTGCGGGAGCGGGCGCCGCACCACCACTGCGGCCACCACGACGGTGGCGACCAGGACGACCACGAGGGCCAGGGCGACGACAGAAAGGACCAACCGGGAGACACGGGGACGAGGCACGCTGCGAGGGTACCCGTGGACACCCGCACCGAGCTGGCCCCGGTGCCGCGTAAGATTGGCACTCGAACTTGGAGAGTGCCAGCCGCGTCCCGGCGGCCGGCACGTCGCGCGACAGGGAGACACAGTGCCCACCTACGCCTACGCGTGCACGGAGTGCGGTCACGCCTTCGACATCCAGCAGTCCTTCAGCGACGACTCGCTGACAGTCTGCCCGGAGTGCGAGGGCCGCCTGCGCAAGGTCTTCTCGACCGTCGGGGTCGTGTTCAAGGGCTCCGGCTTCTACCGCACCGACTCGCGCAACGGGAAGACCTCGTCGTCGCCCGCCGTCCCGAGCTCGTCGTCCAAGGACTCCGGCTCGTCCTCGGGCTCGTCCGCCGCGGCCTCGTCGTCCGGCTCCTCGGGGTCGTCGGGCTCGTCGTCGACGTCGGGCTCGTCCGGCTCGTCGTCGGGCGGCTCGTCGTCGGGCGGGTCTTCATCCGGCTCGTCGACCTCGTCGAGCGCGAGCACGTCCAAGCCCGCCGCAGGCTGAGGATCGGCTGAGGCCCGGCCGCACCCCGCGACGCACCCTCAGCCACCGACCTCTGCTGCTCGCCCCCCTGAGCGGCAGGGCGCTCGTCGGCACCCGCTCGACCGCCACCTAGCGTCGCGGCATGCCCAGCCCAGTACGTCCGAGACCGGGCGTGTCCCGGTCCGCCCGACGCCCCCTGCGCCTGCTGCTGTGGCGGGCTCGCCTGCTCATCGCCGCCACGCTCGTCGGGGGCGCGTGCGCCGTCACGGTCGCCGAGCTGCGTCCACCTCCCGCGCCTGCCGACCTCGTCGTGGTCGCCGCCCGGTCCCTCGCCGCGGGCGCGGTGCTCGGCGCGCGGGACCTCGCCACGGCCAGGCTCCCCCGCGACGCCGCCCCGTCCGGGGCCGCGTCGACCTCAAACGACCTGCTCGGCCGCACCGTCGCGGTGGACGTCCCCGCCGGGCTGCCGCTCGTCGAGGGCGTGGTGGCCGCCCCGGTCCTCGAAGGCCCGCCCGGCACGGTCGTGGCCCCCGTACGCTTCGCCGACCAGGGCGTGGCCGCGCTGCTGACCCCGGGCACCCGGGTCGACGTGCTCGCCGCGGCGAGCGACGGCGCCGACCAGGGCGGACGCAGCCTCGCGCGGTCGGCGCTCGTCCTGGCCGGCCCGGCCGACGCCACCACCGCCACGGGGCTCGGCGGGCTCGGCGACACCTCAGGGCAGGCGCCTCCCGTGCTGCTCGCGGTCTCGCCCGCCGACGCCGAGGCCCTCGCCGGCGCAGGGTCGTGGGCGACGCTCAGTCCGGTGATCGTGGGATGATCCCCGACGATCTGCCCCGATCCACCCCGATCCCCCGATCCCGAGGAGACCCGTGAAGAACATCCTGTCCGGCTTCAAGGACTTCATCTCGCGCGGCAACGTGATCGAGCTCGCGATCGCCGTGGTCATCGGCACGGCGTTCACGCAGGTCGTGAAGGCGGTCGTCGAGGGGCTCATCAGCCCGCTCATCGCCGCGATCTTCGGCGGCACGACCCTCGCCAAAGATTGGACGTACCGCGGCTTCGAGTTCGGCGCAGTGATCGACGCACTGATCCTGTTCCTGGTCACCGCGGCCGTCGTGTACTTCCTCATCGTCGTGCCGCTCAACCGGCTCGCCGAGCTGCGCCGCAAGGACCCCGAGGCGCCGGACGCCCCGTCGGTCAGCGAGGACACCGCCCTGCTGCGCGAGATCCGCGACCTGCTCGCCGACCAGGCCGCACACCGCGCCCAGGCCCAGGTCACGCAGCGCCAGAACTGAGCCCAGCGCCGGATCGCGCCGCGTGCGGGGCCGGCCAGGTGCGGAGGGTCAGGCCCAGTGCGGGGGGACGTCCCGGAGCAGCCGGTCGTCGTTCGAATCGGTGCGCTCGCCCCAGCCGGTGTCGGAGTCGTCGGCGCTGCGTCCGGGGACCAGCGGGCTGTCGTCGCCGACCACCGCCCGGCGCGGCGGCACCACCACGACGCGCGGCTCGCGGCGCGCGGCGGGTTCGGGTCCGGGGCCGGGGCCGGGCGACGTCGGCGCCGGGGGGTCCTGCGGGTGGTTCACGTTCACGGACCCCATGATCCCACCGCGCCCTGGGCTCCCCCAGCGGCGGACGTCAGCGGACGGCCCGGCGAACCGCCGCGGCGACCACGGCATCGACCCGTGAGCTGCGGCGCGTGATGCCGAGCTCGGCGCGCACCTCGGCCGCCAGGTCGTCACGCGAACGGTGCGTGCCGTCCGACGTGAGCCACGTGACCAGGTCGTCGATCTCGTCGTCGCTGTACGCGCTGATCGGCAGCCCCGAACGCACCGCGGGCCGCGGGCGCACCCGCACCGCGAGCATCGGCTGCAGTGCGGGGACCACGACGGGCACCGCACCGGTCACCGGGACGTGCCGCACCTGCGGCGTACCCGGCGCACGGTCGATGAGCGGCGCGTCGTCCGCGTCGGCCGGCGCGTGCTGCCCGTCGGCGGTGCCGTCGTCGGGGTCGACCACGGGCATCGCACCCGTGAGGGGCGTCTCGAGGACGAACGGCAGCGCACCCGTCTGTGGTGCGTACTCCACGACGCGACCGACCGGCAGGCGCTGCGGCAGCGCCGAACCGGGCTGCGCGGCGACCGGCATGCGGGGCGGCGCGGCCGGCGCGGGACGGGCGGCGACCACGCGCGCGTGGACGACCCGCCGGATCCGGTCGACCTCGGCCTGCGGGTCGAGGAACGCTGCGGCGGACCACACCTGCACCGTGCTCCACCCGAGCCGTTCGAGGCGCTCGGCCGTCTGCCGGTCGCGCACGCGCACGCTCTCCTCCGCGACGTACGCGTCGTCGTCGGTGAGCACAGCGACGAGCAGCTGACCGGGCAGGTCCGGGTGACCCACCGCCAGCGGGATGCGGGTGCCACCGGGCAGCCCGTGGTCGACCTCGACCACGAGCCCGTGCCGCCACAGCCGCTCGGCGAGGTCGAGCACGAGCCGGTCGGAGCCGGTCGGCTCGTCGCCCGGGGTGGCGCCGTCGGACCCGCTCTCGCCAGCCGTGCCGCCGAGCTCGCTGCTGGGCGCCGTGCCGTCGGACGTCGTGCTGCCGGACGCCGTGCTGCCGGACGCCGCGCCGTCGAGCACAGCACCGTCGAGCACCGCACCGTCAGGAGCCGTGCCGCCATCGGCGCTCGCGACGTCGGAAGTCACCTCGTCGGGCCCGGTGCCGTCGACGACGAAGGCACGCACGGGATCGGCCTCCCCCGCACCGCGCCGCGCGGCGAAGTCCAGGACGGCCGCGAGCATCTGGGCCCCCGGACCGCGCAGCCGGTCACGGTCGAGGTCGTCGGCCGCGAAGCACGACACGACGTGCAGGCGGTGCCGCGTGGCACCCAGGGCGTCGAGCAGCAGCGCGTCGCCCCCCGGGCCGCTGATCGGCCCGAAGCGGTGCAGCACGCGTCCGTGCGGGGTGCGGCCGTAGCCGACCGAGAGCAGCACGGCGTCACGGCGCAGCCCGGCGACGCCGCGCAGGTCCGCGACCACGAACGGCTCGGGACGGCGCGCGTCGAAGAAGACGGCGAGCGCGGGGTTGTCCCGCACCTCGGCGAGGATGGCCTCGCGCACCTGCTCGGCGTGCAGCACGGACGAGGTGATGACGGCGAGCGACTCGTCGGGCCGCATGAGCGCGTGCGTGAGGACCACCTCGACGACGTGCTCGACCTCGGCCCGCGTGCTGTCGACGGTGCCGGTCGTCGCGTCGGGCATGCCGGTGCCGTCGACCACGTCGAGCCGCACGAGCGGGGCGCTGTGGGGCAGCGGGGTGGGGCTGAGCACGCCCGCGTAGCCGTGCGCGGCGAGGAACTGCGTGAGGTACGGGTCGCGGCGCGAGGCGTCGGCCCGCAGCGCGACCACGGGCAGCACGTCCGCGAGCTCGCGCACCGCGGTGCCCGACGCGCAGCGGGCGTCGCCGACCACGACGACCTGGCGGCCACGGGCGATCGCGGCGAGGGCCACCTCGATCGGCAGCTGCGCCGCCGCGTCGATGACCACGACGTCGACGGTGCGGGTCGCGGGCAGGACCTGCGGCACGAGCATCGGCGAGGCCGCGAGCACGGGCCGCAGCCGGCGCACGAGATCGGGGTACCGGGTCGCGGTGTCGCGCAGGCTCGTCATGCGGTCGCCCACGAGCTCGGCGAACAGCGCCTCGGCCTGGTCCCGGTGCACCCGCACGGCCGCGGCGACGTGCCCGATCGCGGCGCTGCGCACGGGTCCGGGCAGGCTCGCGACGTGCGCCCGGTCGAGGGCCGCGTAGTCGGCGCTCAGCGCGCCGAGGGCCGTGCCGTCGTAGCCCGCGAGCGCGGGGTCGACCGTGAGGATGTGCTCGAAGACCGTGCTCCACCACGCGAGCTCGAGCTCGGGGCCCACCATGGTCGCGTCGACGCGTCGGGCCCGCAGGTCGTCGAGCAGGTCACCCAGCCCCGCGCCGGCGAGGTGCGCGAGGATCGCGGTCCGTTCGGGCAGGGTCTCGAGGGCCGCGGCGTCGGCGCGCAGCCGCGCGAGGCGGTCGATGAGCTCGGCGAACGGCATGTCGGTGAGGCCGCCGCCACCCGGGGTGCGGGCGAGCACCACCTCGAGCACCTCGACGTCGGCGAGCACGGCGCGCAGCTCGTCCTCGATCGTGGCGAGACCCTCGGGCAGCCGGGGCCAGCCTCCGGCGGGGCAGTGCGCCTGCCAGATCTGGCGCTGCACCTGCACCTCGAGGAGGGCGCCGTGCAGGTCGGCGACGGGCCGCCCGGGGCGCAGCATGTCCTTGGCCTGCTTGCGCAGCCGACGCCGGAGCCAGAACCCCATGGGCATGTCGTGCTGCGCGCGCCACTCCTTGGTGGCGGTCGCGGCGACCAGGTCGGCGGCCGAGCGCTCGAAGACCATCGGCTGGAACACGTCGAGCGCGCCGCGGATGCCCGCGAGCATGACGAGCTGCTCGCCCCACGCGGAGAGCGTGGTCGCCTCGACGAGCCCGGTGGCGGCGGCCACGTCGCTCACCCGCAGCACGAGCCCCTGCAGGCGCGCGTCGAGCAGCCGTTCGATCCGCGCGAGCACGTCCGCGGCGTCGGCGGCGGTGCGCAGGTCCGCACCGAACCAGGGGGTGTCGGTGGGGCGCAGGGCGAACGCACCCAGGACCGCGACCCGTTCGAGGTCCGCGGCGAGCTGCTCGCGGCGGGCGGCGTCGAGCGGGTGCGCGACCTCGGCGGGCAGCCGCACGCGGGTCCGGGGGGCGGGCCGGGTGGCGGTCAGGTGCGCGAGCGCCTGCTGCGCGTCGTAGGCCGAGGCCCCCCACGGCAGCCGGGTCGCGTGCAGCGCGTCGACGTAGGCACGCAGCTGCTCGCGGCGGGACACGAGGTCGCGGCGGAGCCCGGCGAGCCGCTTCTGGTCGATGGGCTCGGCCTCGAGGGTCATGGCGCCCAGCAGCCGTCGGCCGGCGGCGGTGCGCCAGCCCGCGTCGGGGGCCACGTCGAGCAGCAGGTCGGACAGCCCCAGCGCGTCGAGGCGGTCGCTCAGGGCGACAGCGGCCCGCCGGTGACCCGGCACGTAGAGGACTGTGCGTCCCGACGCGGCCGCGTCGGCCACGACGGCCGCGAGGGTGCCCGTGACGTCGCAGCCGGTCGGCGCGTCGATGAACAGGTGCTCGCCGGTCGCGAGCACGTCGAGCACGTGCTGCTGCGCGGGGTCCAGGTCGCCCACGCCACGTTCCAGGTCGGGGTCGCGGTCGCCGCGCACCGGCTCGGGCAACGGGCGGGCCAGGCGGCTGCGTGCCTCGGGGACCCCCGCGAGCGCCGCGACGACCTCGTGCCGGTCGAGCGTGCCGGACAGGTTGTCCAGGTCGTCCACGAGCACCTGGCCCGGGTGCACGAAGGTGCCGACCACGAGGTTCTCGTCGAGCCGGAACCCCTCGAGCACGGCCTCCCCGAGCGCCATGAGCCGCTGCAGCGCGGGTCGCGGCTCGAAGCCCGTCCCGGTGAAGGCACCCCGGGCCACCGCACCCGGGTCGAGCAGCGCACCGCGGCTGCGCAGGGCGCGCGCGATGACGGGGTTGACCTCGAGGGACGGTTCGAGGGTCAGCTCGTAGTCGCTCTCGCCGCTGCCCCGGGCCCGCAGCGAGACGGGGCGCAGCAGCACGGGGGCGCGCACCGTGCGCACGCTCGACGCGTCGCCCTCGCGCTCGTCGGTCCCGGCCCCGGTGCGGGGCTGCGGGACACGTGCCCGGGTCACGGCTGCGAGGGCCGCGACGTCGTCGGCCGCGACGTCGGGCGTGGTGCGCTCGGTCCACGTCGCGACGCCGATGGCCAGGTAGGTCGGGGCGATGCCGTAGCGCTGCGCGTAGCGCTCCGCGCGGGCGCTCACGGCGCGGGCGCGGCGCTTGGCGGTCGCGAGCGCGCCGCCCTCGCGCACGAGGTTCGACAGGCGCGTCTCGCGGCCCGCGAAGAGCTGGGCGATGCCCGACGGGTGCGCCGCCGAGAGGTCGAGCGCCGCGTCCCCCAAGAGGTCGACGTCGGCGAGGGTCGAGCCCCCCGCCGCCTCGACGAGCGAGGCGCGCCAGGTCGCGACGGCGTCCGCGAGCAGCTCGGCCGGCGACGGCGGTTCGACGACCACGGGGTCGGTGCGGGGCGCGGCCGGGCCGCTGGTCGTGGGGGTGCCGACGGCGGGATCCATCTCAGGTCCCGAGCCGGGGGTGCGCGCAGGGACGTTCACCCGTCGAACGCTAACGGCCGGGCGCGACGATGGCCCACTGGCGCGCCGACACCCCGCAGGATGGGGGTGCGATGGGTGGTCCGACAGGGGATTCGTGGTGCTCGACCCGGGTTCCGGGGAGCTGTCGCGGGTCGTCGGGCGGGGGCTTCTCAGCCACCCGCCCGACCCCGGACGTGAGAACAGTGCGCACCGCGCAGGGGGCAGGCGATGCGCACTGTCGAAGACGAGTGTGCCGGGTCCCTGGCCCCCTGGTCAAATGTCCAGGGCGACGCATTCGGGTGAACGCGACCCCCGAGATGGGGCAGGAACCGGGCCGACACGACGAAATCCGACGAGCTTCCGCGTCGAGGGTTTCGAGATGCTCGGTGCCCGCCGGACGGGTGATCCCCGTCGCATTCCCCCCACCCGACAGGACTCAAGGCCCGGGACAGGGCGACCCTCGGGACGGCACGCTGGTCCCCGGCTGGAACACCTCCCCGCAGCGTCGTGGGGACGACTCGCGAAAAGAGGACCTGCTCATGGTCGCGCTCCTGGCTGAGAACCCCGTGCTCCTCCTCTTCGTCACCGCCGCGATCGGCTTCGCGGTGGGCCGCGTGCACGTGCGCGGCGCGAGCCTCGGCGTGGCCGCCGTGCTGTTCGTCGGGCTCGTGATCGGGGCGCAGAACCCCGACCTGGTGATCCCGGAGTTCGCCCGCACCCTCGGCCTGGCGATCTTCGTGTACACGATCGGGCTCTCCAGCGGCGCGAGCTTCTTCGCGTCGTTCAACCGCAAGGGGCTGCGGGACAACGCGCTGGTGATCCTGGTCCTCTCGTTCGCCGCGCTGCTCGTCCTGCTCGCCGCGGGGATCTTCGACCTCAAGCCCACCGTCGCGGCCGGGTTCTTCGCCGGGGCGACGACCAACACGCCCGCGCTGGCAGGGGTCATCGAGGCGGTGCGCGGCGCGGGCGAGGCCGGCGAGGCCGCCGCGAACGAACCCACCGTCGGCTACTCGATCGCCTACCCCATGGGGGTGCTCGGCCCGATCATCGCGATCGCGCTCGCGCGTCGCCTCTTCCGGATCGACTACCGCAAGGAGGCCGGCCGCCTCGCGTCGCTGCACCTCGTGCAGGAGGAGATCGCCTCGGCCACGGCCCGGGTGACGGTGCCCGCCGCGATCGGCCGGTCGGTGCGGGAGCTGCAGCGCAGCCTCCAGGTCCCCGTGGTGCTGAGCCGCATCCAGCGCGGCACCGAGACGATGCTCGCCGAGGGCGACGTGCGGCTGCACGAGGGCGACCTCGTCTCGGTCGTGGGTGCACCCGCTCACGTCGAGGCGGCCGTCGCCGCGATCGGCGAGCGCGACCCGCGCCACCCCGAGCTCGACCGCAGCCGCTACGACTTCCGCCGCATCTTCGTCTCCCGCACCGACGTCGTCGGGCGCCGGCTGCGCGACCTGCGCCTGCCCGAGGACTTCGACGCGATCGTGACCCGCGTGCGGCGTGGCGACGTCGACGTGACCGCCACGGGAGACACCGTGCTCGAGCTGGGCGACCGGGTGCGCGTCGTCGCCGGTCGCACGCGCATGAAGGCCGTGACCGACCGGCTCGGCGACTCGTACAAGCACCTCTCCGAGATCGACCTGCTCACGTTCGGCGTGGGCATGTCGCTCGGCCTGCTGCTGGGGTCGATCCAGGTGCCGCTGCCCGGCGGCCTGACGTTCGAGCTGGGCTCGGCCGCGGGGCCGCTCATCGTCGGCCTGGTGCTCGGGGCGTTGCGCCGCACCGGACCGATCGTGTGGAACATCCCGTACAGCGCCAACCTCACGCTGCGCCAGCTCGGCCTGATGCTGTTCCTGGCGGCCGTGGGTCTGGGTTCGGGCTACACGTTCCGCACGATGTTCGCGGCCAACTCCGGGGTGACCCTGCTGCTGGTCGGCGCGGTCATCTCGATCGTGGTCCCGATGCTCACGCTGCTGATCGGCTACCGGCTGCTGCGCATCCCGTTCGGCCAGCTCACCGGGATGGTCTCGGCCCAGCAGACCCAGCCCGCTGTGCTCGGCTACGCGCTCGAGGACTCGGGCGACGAGGCCCCCAACGTCGGGTACGCGATGGTCTACCCCGTCGCGATGATCACCAAGATCCTGCTCGCGCAGGTGCTGCTGCTCGTGCTGGGCGGGTTGGGATAGCCGCCGGTCGGGCCGGCAGGGCTCAGACGCGTACGAACGCCTCGATCTCGTGGCGGAGCTCACCCGCGAGCGCGGCCAGCCCTCCGTCCTGCATGCCGTTCCCCCCGGCCGCCGCGTAGATCCGGGCGACCTGCTCGTCCATGTCCGACGTGCGCGCCCTGATCTGCTCGAGCGCGGCCACGGACTGCGCCGCGGCGGCCTGCACGGCCTCGACCTGGACGCTGATGAGGTCCGAGCTGGCCGCCGACTCGTCCGCGAGGGTCTTGACCTCGTTCGCCACGACGCCGAAACCCTTGCCGGCCGCACCGGCGCGCGCCGCCTCGATCGTCGCGTTGAGCGCGAGCAGCCGGGTCTGCGACGCGATCCGCGTGATGACCTCGACCGCCTGCTGGATCTCGACCGACGAGCGTTCGAGCGACGCGACGATCTCCATGGAGCTCTGCGCGGCCGACGCCGTCTCGCGGGACGCCGCAGTGAGCGCACCGGCGGCGTCGGCGAGGCCGCCTGACTCGCTCGCGACGTTCGTCGCCACCTCCGTGATCCGGTCCCCGAGCGACTCGCGGGCGGTCTGCTCCTGGGCGACGCGCGCCGCAGAGGCCGCCAGCGCCTCCCGGGCGGCGTCGATCCGTCCGGCGTCGCCACGCAGCCGCCCGGGCATCCCGCGCACGAGGAACCGACGGTGGAAGCGCCGCTGCTCGGCCGCCGCCAGGACACCCGTGGCCTCACGCACGTACGCGTCCATGACGTCGACCGTGCGGTTGATCGACGTGCGCAGCGCCACGGCCTGCGGGGCGCCGGTGAGGGCCGGCAGCCGGTCCTCGAGGTTGCCCTCGGCGACCCCGTCGAGGAAGGCGGCGATCGTGGCGAGCGACTCGAGGGTGCCCACGGGCACCTGCTCGGTCGCGGGCGTGGGCTCGGTCCGCGGACGACGCTTCATCGGGGTCCTGCCATCTCTCGTCCGGCCAGCGCCCACACCCACGTGTCGAGGGTGTGACCGGCGGCGGTCAGCTCGTCGGTGAGCGCCTCGACCCCGGCCGCGATCGCGTCGGGGGTGCGCTGGTGCGCTGTTTCGACCTTGCGGATGCGCGCGTACACCGCGGCGACCTCCTCGCGGATCTCCGGCTCGACCCAGCGGCGGTTCGAGTGGTACCCGACGATCGCCCCGGTCGGGCCGAACGTGGGGGTGACGTGCGCGAGGACCCAGTAGTGCCCGCCGTCGGCGGCGAGGTTCAGGACGTACGCGAACAGCTCGTCGCCGGCACCGATCGTGTCCCACATGACCTGGAAGACCGCGCGGGGCATGTCCGGGTGGCGGATCACGTTGTGGGGCTTTCCGACGATGTCGGACTCGTCGTATCCCGCCACTCGCAGGAACACGTCGTTGGCGTACCGGATGACGCCCTTGGTGTCGGTCTTGGAGACGATGATCTCCTCGCGCCCGTACGGCCGTTCCACGCCCGTAGGACGCACGTGCGGACGACCGCGTGGCGCCGTTGCGCCCGAGGAGGACTGGGGTGTGACCGGCATGAATGTCCTCACGAGGATGCGCCCGATGCGTCTTTGTCTCGACATACCATATACGCGCGCCGCGGTGTCCCACGTTCCCATTCCCCGCGGCTCGCCGCCGGTATTCGTCTTGTCTGGGTTCGGGCCGGCAGATCATTCGGACAATTGTCGTACGACGCCGCGTCAGATACCTTCCGCGTTTGCGCCCCCGAGCGTCAGCGGGGGAACCAGGACGCTCACGGCACCCGGAGGATGCGCACCGGGTCGCGGGAGGCCGCCGCGAGCGCCGGCGGCACCGACCCGACGAGCGCGACGAGCAGCGCGAGCGCCGCGACGCCTGCCGTGAAGGCCGGGGCGGGCAGGCTCCCGGTCAGCACGTCGACGGCCACCAGGCCCGCGCCGGTCCCCAGGACGGCCCCCACGCTCGCCGCGACGCCCGTCTGCACCAGGACGAGCACGACGATGGCGCTCCGGCTCGCACCGAGCGCCCGGCGCCGCCCGAAGTCCCGGCGGCGCCCCGCGACGGCCCCCAGCACCGTGGTGGTGACGAGGACGAGCCCGCCGCCCAGCACCCCGGCCATGAGCTGGCGCGACCCGGCGCCGAGGCTGCCGGCGACGACCTCGCGCAGCCGCAGCACGCCGTCGGAGGTGCTGACCTCGACCCCGGCCGGGTCCTGCGCGCGCAGCACCGCGGTGATCGCGTCGGCGACCCCGGAGGCGGCCGCGGCGTCCTCGACCAGCACGTAGAGGTAGCGCACGGGCAGGTCCTGCGCGGTGGTGGCGACATCGACCATCGGACGGTAGAGGACGAGGTCGTCGAGGAACGCGAGGGCACCCTCGGCGTGCACCTGCCCGACGACACCCACCCGGGTGGTGCCGTCCGTCGCCGTGCCGACCGAGTCGCCCATGCGGAGCCGGGCGAACGCCCCGGACCCCACGACGGCCTCTCCCGGCCCCGTCGCGTCGCGTCCGGTCAGGAGCTCGACGGTGGGCGGGAGGTCGCCGACGAGGGCACGCATGGGGGTGCCGACCCCGGCGACGGGCAGGTCGGCGTTGTGGGTGTCGGTCGCGGGGCCCAGCCCGAAGGCCCACTCGACGCCGACGAGCGCCGCGACGTCCGCCACCGCGGAAGGTTCGATGCCCGCGGTGCCCCGGGTGTCGGTCACGGTGACGAGCCGGGTGCCGACCGAGTCGAGCGACGAGACGACCTCACGTTCGGTCGCCGCCGAGCGGCCGGTGGTGAGCAGCACGACGAGGCACACCGACGCGACGACCAGCGCGACAGTGAGGGTCGCGACCGGCTGCGCGAGCGCGCCGAGGAGTCCGTCGCGCAGGACCAGGTGCGGGCGGGGTCGCCCGGGGCGGCGTGGCGGGGCGTGGACGACCGGCGGCACCTCGAGGTCGGGGTTTTCGAAGACGGGCTGCCCGGCGCGGTAGCCGAACGTGAGGCGGTGAGCGCCGAGAGCCGTCACGGCGTCGGCTCGGTCGTGGCCGGACCCGCCTCGTCCGGCGAGGGCGCGTCGACGTCAGCGCCCGTCCCCTCGGAGAAGAGCCGCACCGAGGTGCCCGCCGCGATCCCGTCGACCACAGCGCGTGAGCCGTCCTGCGCGCGCACGGTCACGGCCGTGCGTGAACCGTCCGCCAGCGTCACGTACGCCGCTCCCCCGGCCGCGGTGGCCAGCGCCGACAGCGGCACCGCGGGGCCGGTGACCTCGGGTGTGATCAGCACCGTCGCGGGCACCCGGTGCTCCTGCGCGTCGAACGGGATCGCGTCGCACGGCCCCGGGCACACCGGACCACCGTCAGGGGCGCTCAGCGTGAGCACCAACGAGCCGTCGTCAGCCGTCCGCGCGGAGCCGATGACGGCATCCACCATCGCGTCCCCCAGCATGAGCCGCACCAGGGCCCCGACCTCGGGGACGACCGATCGCTGGTCGGGGCTCACCCGGAGGGTGAACGTGGGGGTCGGCTCGACGGCACGGAGCACGGCGTCCCCCGGCGCGAGCGTCGCACCGACCACGACCTCGTCCTCGAACGTGACCCGCACCGGGAGCTCGGGCACGAAGACCACGTCGCCGAGCGTGACCACACCGGTGACCGGCACCCCGAGCGCCTTCTGCCACGCCCGCACGGCCTGCGTCGTCGACGACCCGAACCTGCCGTCGGCGGTGCCGGTCAGGTGCCCCCGTGCGATGAGCATCTGTTGCAGCTGCGCGACGTCGGGACCCTCGATTGACGGGTCGAGCGAGCGGAACGCGGGCACCTCACCCGCCGCGACGACCACCGGGCGAAGGTCGACGGTGAGCAGCACGTCACCCTGGTCGACCACGGCCCCGGGCGCCGCGACCAGGCTCGTGACCTTGCCGGCGACGTCCCCGCCGACGAGCGGGGCAGAGACCCACTGCGCCACCGCCGTCAGCCCGATCGACGACCCGACGGTGTCCTCGGCCACGGTGAACAGCTGCACGGCAGCCACGGCCTCCTCGGCCTGCGGCGGCACGAACGTCGCCCGACCTGCCGTCCAGCCGGCAGCCCCCGCCACGACGAGCGCGACGACCCACGCCACCGCCGACCACCTGCGCATCAGTGGATCCAGTACTGCGGGCAGGCGGCCTCGGCGGACTCGTCGCCCGCGGAGCGCCGCACCGTGGCCTCGCTCTCGGTGCGCTGGGGCCGCGAGTGAAGCCAGCGGGACAGCGACGACGGGAAATCGCGCACCACCGCAAGAGGCGAGGTGATGTCTCTTCTTCGCGTCATTCCCGCCTCATTCTCGGCGCCGCTGAGAGAAAGCCCCTTTGCTCTCCACCTGTCGGCGCACCCAGAACGTAACGACCCGGGACGAACCCTGTCAACGGGTTCCGAGGCGCATGGCCCGGTCGCCAGACATTCGTGAGGAACGCACGGGGCCGCACGCCCGGATCGGCGTCCGGGCCCCACGAGCAACGGCCTCGACGCGCGACCTACGGAGGGTCCACACCCTGGTGAGGACGGGTCGACGCACAGGCACGTCACGGGCCGATGACTGTCAGCGAGTCCCGAGCGAGGGTGGTGGCGGGAGTGCTGGTGCGACTCCCCGAATCCGAGAAGACGCGCCGCCTGCACAATTTCTCGGCATTCTTGTGGAATCTCCCGCGGCGATCGACCGAGCACCTCCCGGCGCCCTCGACGTGCTCATTCGCAGAATGGGCGCGACACGGGAGACTGCTGCGCGCGCCCTGCCCGTTCACCCCACCTGGATGTCACGCCGAGCGAAGCGGCCCAGACCCGCCCAGGTGAGCAGGCCCGCGACGGCGGTCATCGCGACCAGCGGGATCCAGGTCATCGGGTCGAGCGGCTGGTAGGGCGTCGCCGAGAACGGCAGGACGTCGACCACCCAGCCGGGAAGGTTCAGCGCGTCGCCGATGAGCACCACGAACCACGTCGCCGCGAGGACGGCCCACGTCCCCGGGACAGCGAGCCGCGGCACCCAGCCGAAGAGCGCGACGCCGATCCCCACGAGCACCATGACGGCCGGCCAGTACGCGAGGGCCGCGAGCGCGAGCGCCCCGACCTGGGCCGGTTCACCCACGGCGGCGCCGTAGGCCGCACCCAGGCACGCGCCGCCGATCAGCAGCAGCGCGGCCGACCCGACGGCGGGCACGAGCAGCCGCTGCCCGGCCCACCGGGTGCGGGACAGAGCCCCGGTGAGCTGCGGCTCGATGATGCCGCTGGCCTCGTCGGTGCGGAGCTGGACCGCGGTCTGCAGCCCGAACACGGCGGTGACCAGGGCAATCATGACCACGAGCAGCGACAGCAGCGCGGCGGTGCCGGTGCCGCCGGCGATGGACGCGGCGGCGTCCGCGGACGCGACGAGGTCGGTCATCGACTGGACGACGGAGCCGCACAAGAGCCCGGTGAGGACGACAGTGGCCGTCCAGCCGATGATCGCGCCCCGTTGCAGCCGCAGCGCGAGGGCGAGCGGGCTCGCGTAGCGGGCGGGTGCCCCGGACGGTCCGGGGCGGGCGGCGAGCAGGCCGCTGCCGAGGTCGGCGTGGGCCTCGATGCGGGTCGCCAGCGCGAGCAGCGCCGCGGTGAGAAGCACGATCAGCCCGAACGGCCACCACCGGTCGGCGCCCCACGGCTGCATCTGCTGCGCCCAGCCCACCGGCGACGCCCAGCTGAGCCGACCGTCGCCGAGGTCACCGACCATCCGCAGCACGTAGAACCCGCCGAGCACAGCTGAGCCGAGGGCGTTGGCGCCCCGCGCTGTGCTCGCGACCCGACCGGCGACCGCTCCCACTCCCAGGCCGATCAGCCCGACCCCCGTGACCGAGGCGCCGAGCACGAGCGAGCCGGTGACTCCGGCACCCTCGGGGTCCAGGCCGACCGCGACCGAGACCAGCGCGATGCCCGCCCCGACCGCCACGCACAGCGCACCGACGACGAGCCACGACGCCACCGACCCGGCGTGCAGGCCCGTGACCCGCGAGCGCAGCAGCTCGGTGCGGCCGAGCTCCTCGTCGGCGCGTCCGTGCCGGGTGACGAGGAACAGGACGGCGAAGGCCAGCGCGAGGGCGCACGTCATCCAGATCTTGGTCCAGACCGCTCCCCCGAGGGTGTCCGGCGTGGCGGCGACACCGGTGAGCGCGCGCATGCCCGGGGTGCGGCCCAGTGCGGCGAAGTCGTCGAGCAGCTGCTGGGTGTCGAACAGCGAGCGGTAGTACGCGCCCACGTACGCGAACATCCCGACCAGCACGACCCACCACACCGCGAGCCGCACCCGGCTGCGCCGCACGACGAGCCGTGCCAGGGTGCCCGTGCCCGCGAGCGTGCCGGTCGCCGGGTGACGCCGGGCCGGTGCGGCGGCACCCACCCGGGGGTGAGTGGTCGCGGTCATCGGTGGGCTCCGTCGAGCGCGGCGAGCTCGTCGCCGTAGTGGGACAGGAACAGCTCCTCGAGCGAGGGCGGGTTCGCGACGAGCGAGCGCGGGCGCAGCCGGGCGACGAGCGCGAGGACCGCAGGCAGGTCGACGTCGTCCACCGCGAACGTCAGGCGGCCGTCGACGGTGCGCAGGTCGTGCACCCCCGGTTGCGCGGCGAGGGTGTCCGCGTCCGCGCCCGCGCCGAGCACGACGGTGAACGTCGTCCGGGTCAGGTGCCGCAGCTCGGCGATGGTGCCCTGCTCGACCGTGGCGCCGTCGCGGATGATCGTCACCCGGTCCGCGAGCTTCTCGACCTCGGCGAAGATGTGGCTCGACAGCAGCACGGAGCGGCCGGCTGCCTTCGCCTCGCGGATCGACTCGGTGAACGCGGCCTCCATGAGCGGGTCGAGCCCCGAGGTGGGCTCGTCGAGCAGGAGCAGCTCGGCGTCGGTCGCGAGGGCTGCGACGAGCGCGACCTTCTGCCGGTTGCCCTTGGAGTACGTGCGCGTCTTCTTGGTCGGGTCCAGGTCGAACCGCTCGATCATCACCGCCTTGCGCCGCGCGTCGAGCCCGCCCGAGAGCCGGCACAAGATGTCGATGACCTCGCCGCCGGTGAGGTTGGGCCACAGCGCGACGTCGCCCGGGACGTAGGCGATCGACCGGTGCAGCCGGACCGCGTCGGCCCACGGGTCCCCGCCCAGCAGACGGGCGGTGCCGCCGTCGGCGCGCAGCAGGCCGAGCAGGATGCGGATCGTCGTCGACTTGCCCGATCCGTTCGGCCCGAGGAACCCGGTGACCTGCCCGGTGGGCACCGTCAGGTCGAGCCCCCGCAACGCGTGCACCCGACCGAAGCTCTTCGTCAGGCCGTCGACCTCGACGGCCATCGTCTGGTTCGTTGACATGCGCTTCCCCTCACCGGCGGAGTAGGACCACGACGACGGGCCGGAGCCGTCACGTGGGTCGAGCAGCGCGTTCCGTCTCGCCCGGCGGAGCCTCGTCCGCGGGATGGCGACCGCGGTAGGTCAGGTAGTCGTCGAGCATGTCGGTGCTGGTGAGCAGCCCCTCGCTGAACAGCTCGAGCGTCGGGAGCACCGACTCCCGCGTCCCGGCGTGGAGCGCGGCGACGAACTCGTCAGGGGTCAGGCCGGGCGAGGTGACGAACTCGACGAGGAGCGCGCCCATCGTCTGGTACGTGAGGTGGCGCAGCCGCGCCTCCTCGTCGCGCGACGGACGCACGAGCCCGCTCGCGACGGCATCGGCCATGACCCCGCGGACGTCGGCCATCAGGTGGTCGAGGAACTCGCGCGCGGGCTGCCCGCCAGCGTGGATCGCCCGCAGGATGTAGACGAGCAGCGTCCCGCTCAGCCCGGGGGCCGCGAGCGCCTCGAGCAGATGCGCGCTCGGGCGGGTGATCGCGTCGGCCTTGACGAGCCGGTACTGGCGCAGCACCTCCGCGTCGCACTCGGCGCGCAGGGTGGCCTTCGACCCGAAGTGGTGCGTGATGAGCCCGGGCGACACGTCGACCCGCGTCGCGATGGAGCGGAACGACGCCTCGAACCCGTCGCGGGCGAAGCACTCGATCGCCGCGTCGCGGATCCGCGCGCGAGCGGTCAGGTCCGAGCTCGGGCGACCGTCGACGGTCTGGGCTGTACCCATGACCAAGACGCTATACGCGCAACCAGTCGAGGGCAACGGGTGTCGCCCGCAACATGCACGGCGCGGGCGGCCGCGAGGGTGCGGGTCAGCCTCGGTCGGCTGTGCGCGGGCGGGCTCGGACGTGCATCCGCTCGCCCTGGCGACCGAACAGGCTGAGGATCTCGGCGGGGTGCGGCCCGGGGTTGCCGACGAAGTGCGGCAGGTTCGTGTCGAACTCCGCGACCTCCCCGACGCTCAGGGTCACGTCCTGGTCGCCGAGCAGCAGGCGCACCTGGCCGGACAGCACGTACATCCACTCGTAGCCGGGGTGGACCGACAGCTCGGGCGGCGCCGTCGGCCAGTTCGGGGCGATGACCTGCTTGTAGGCCTGCACGCCGCCGGGACGGCGGGTCAGCGGGATGTACGTCGAGCCACGCACCCGCAGCGGGGTGAGGTGGATGCGCGGATCGCCCGTCGCGGGGGCCTTGACGAGCTCGTCGAGGTGGACCTGGTAGGTCTCGGCCAGCGGCAGCAGCAGCTCGAGGGTGGGCCGCCGCAGCCCGGACTCCAGGCGCGACAGGGTGCTGATCGAGATCCCCGTCGCCTCGGAGACGTCAGCCAGCGTCCGCCGGCTCTTCAGGCGCAGCGCCCGCAGCCGTGGTCCGACCGCCTTCAGCACGTCCTGGTGGTTCGCCATGCCCCCACTTTGCCGTATCGGCAACAAACCTAGGTAGACCTGGGGCTGGGCACGGACGCTGGACCCATGGACGACGAGACGTACGACGTGGTGGTCATCGGTGGCGGCGCTGCCGGGCTGAGCGGGGCGTTGGCCCTGGGCAGGGCACGCCGATCGGTGCTGGTGGTCGACGCGGGCGAGCCGCGCAACGCTCCCGCCGGGCACGTGCACAACTACCTGGGGCGCGAGGGGACCCCGCCGGGCGAGCTGCTCGCGATCGGCCGCCGCGAGGTGCAGCAGTACGGCGTGCAGGTCCACGACGGCACCGTTCGAGACGTGAGCAGACAGCCCGACGGCACCTTCCTCGTGACACTGGCCGACCGGTCGGTCGCCGCCCGACGCCTGCTCGTCACCACAGGTCTCGTCGACGAGCTGCCGGACGTCCCCGGGGTCGCCGAGGGTTGGGGCCGCACCGTGCTGCACTGCCCCTACTGCCACGGGTGGGAGGTGCGCGACCAGGCGCTCGGCGTCCTCGCGACCAGCGCCCTCGCCGTGCACCAGGCCCTGATGTTCCGGCAGTGGAGCGCCGACGTCGTGCTGTTCCTGCACACGGCGCCGCAGCCGACCGACGACGAGGCCGAGCAGCTCGCGGCCCGCGGCATCCGGGTGGTCGAGGGCGAGGTCGCCGCGTGGGAGCCCGACGGCGTCCGTCTCGCCGACGGCGAGCTGGTCCCGCGGCAGGCGCTGGTCGTCGCAACGACGCTCCATGCCCGCGCCGACGCGCTGGTCACGCTCGGCCTGACGACCACCGACCTCGAGATGGGCGGGCAGGTGGTCGGCAGCTTCGTCGCGTCCGACCCGACCGGCATGACGGCCGTGCCCGGCGTCTGGGTGGCCGGCAACGTCGCCGATCCGCGAGCGCAGGTCATCACGTCGGCCGCCGCGGGCCTCACCGCGGGGGCAGCCCTCAACGGCGACCTGATCGCCGAGGACACCCGCATCGCCGTCGACGAGCACCGCGTGTTCGGCCAGGACGCCTGGGAAGCCCGGTACCGGGAGAAGGAGGACCGGATCTGGAGCGGCCGGCCCAACCCCGTCCTGGTCGCCGAGGCCACCGACCTGGCACCCGGCTCCGCGTTGGACGTGGGCTGCGGCGAGGGGGCCGATGCGCTGTGGCTGGCTGCCCGCGGCTGGCGGGTGACCGCCACGGACATCTCCACGGTGGCCCTCGCGCGCGCCGCCGCCCAGGCCGAGGCGCAGGGCCTGGACGTGGGGTGGCGGCACGCGGACCTGCTCGCGGACCCGCCCGAGGCCGACGCCTACGACCTGGTCACAGCCCAGTTCATGCACCTGCCGGCGGACGCCAGGGTCCGGATGTTCGGCCGGCTCGCGGAGGCGGTCGCACCCGGCGGCACGTTGCTGCTGGTGGGCCACCACCCCCTGGACCTGCAGGTGCTGCCCCGCCTGAGGCTGCGCAGCATGCTCTTCACTCCCGAGCAGCTCGTCGCCGAGCTGGCCCTCGACCCCGACACCTGGCAGGTGCTCGTCGCCGAGGCCCGCCCCCGGCAGGCCGAAGACCCCGACGGGCACCCGATCACCGTGCACGACACCGTCCTGCGAGCACGCAGGACCTGACCCGGTCTAGTGGCCGGCGCCGAGGTTCCCGGCGAGGCGGTCGTGGCGGGCGGCGCTGTCGGGGTTCAGGCCGACGATGGTGACCGTCTTGCCCTTGGCCGCGTACCGGGTGGTGATGGCGTCGAGGGTGGCGACGGTCGAGGCGTCCCAGACGTGCGCGTTCGTCATGTCGATGACGACGTCCTGCGGGTCGCCCGCATAGTCGAACTGGTAGACGAGGTCGTTGGAGGACGCGAAGAACAGCTCGCCCTCGACGGCGTAGACGCGTCGGGCGTCGTCATCGTCGGCGGAGTCCACGCGGGTCACTGTCGTGAAGTGCGCGACGCGGCGGGCGAACAGGACCATCGCCACGAGCACGCCGACGATCACGCCGTAGGCGAGGTTGTGCGTGGCGACCGTGACCGCGACGGTCGCGACCATGACGGTGGTCTCGGACTTCGGCATGCGGCGCAGCGTGGAGGGGCGCACCGAGTGCCAGTCGAACGTGCCGACCGACACCATGATCATGACCGCGACCAGGGCCGCCATCGGGATGATCGCGACGACGTCGCCGAGCCCCACGACGAGGACCAGCAGGAACGCCCCCGCCAGGAACGTCGAGATGCGGGTGCGGGCACCCGAGACCTTCACGTTGATCATGGTCTGGCCGATCATGGCGCACCCGCCCATGCCGCCGAAGAAGCCGGTGATGATGTTCGCGGTGCCCTGCCCCCATGCCTCCCGGGTCTTGTTGGAGCGGGTGTCGGTGACGTCGTCGACGAGCTTCGCGGTGAGCAACGACTCGAGGATCCCGACGAGGGCCATCGCGAGGGCGAACGGGGCGATGATGCGCAACGTCGCCAGATCGAACGGGACGTCGGGCAGGGCGAGAGAGGGCAGCGAGTCGGGCAGCGCACCTTCGTCGCCCACGGTCGGGACGTTGATCGAGGCCAGGACGGTCGTGGCCGTCAGGAGCACGATCGCAACCAGCGGGGCCGGCACCACCGTGGTCCAGCGCGGCAGGAGGACCATGATCGCGATGCCGACGGCGACCAGCGGGAAGACCATCCACGGCACCCCGGTCAGGTGCGGGAGCTGCGACACGAAGATGAGGATCGCCAGCGCGTTGACGAACCCGACCATCACCGCGCGCGGGATGAACCGCATGACCTTCGCGATGCCCAGCAGCCCGAGCGCCACCTGGATGACCCCGCCCAGGATCACGGTCGCGACCAGGTAGTCGAGGCCGTGCTCGCGCACCACCGGCGCGACCACCAGGGCGACCGCGCCGGTCGCGGCCGAGATCATCGCGGGGCGCCCACCGAGGAACGCGATCGAGACCGCCATCGTGAACGACGCGAACAGGCCGATGCGCGGGTCGACACCCGCGATGATCGAGAACGCGATCGCCTCGGGGATCAGCGCGAGCGCGACGACGAGGCCTGCGAGGACCTCGGTCTTGAGCCGCCGCGGGGACCGCAGCGCCGCCAGCACGGAGTGCACCTCGTCGGCCGCGGGCGCACCCGGCGAGGGCTGCGGACGCGCGGCGACGTCGGGCAGGGAGGCACGGAGCGCGCTGGGCACAGTGAGGTTCCGTTCACGGTCTCGGGGCACGGGTGCCCCACGACCAGGTCGCGCGACCTGGCCTGATGGACAAGGCGGGGGTGCGCGCAGCACTGCACACGACGGCGGCGAGGGCGGGCCGGAACGACGGCCGGGCGCACTCGCGCCGGTTCAGACTACCGGCGACCCCAGGAAGGTGGTCAGCTCGCGGGCTGTCTCGCCGCGTCGTAGGCCGCCTGACCGCGCTCGATCGCCGGGTTGTGCTCGACCGCCCACTCGGCGAGCGCGACTGCCGGGCCGATCAAGGTCCGGCCCATGCCCGTGAGCTCGTACTCCACGCGCGGAGGCACCTCGGCATGCACCGTGCGCAGCACCAGACCGTCCCGCTCGAGGTGTCGCACCGTGAGCGACAGCATGCGCTGCGAGATGCCCGGGACGCGCCGCTGCAGCTCGGTGAAGCGCAACCTCTCCCCCTCGAGCGTCGCGACGACCAGCAGCGTCCACTTGTCACCGATCCGGTCGAGGATCCCCCGGATGGCCCGCCCGGCGTCACCGCGGATCAGGCACGCCTGCTCGTACTGCGACATGCGCTGCTCCCTGTCAGTCACGCACACGGATGTGGCTTTTGTAGCCGTCTCGACGGTGACCCACGATGTGGCTGCTCATCGTTCGTCACCCACGCCGGAGGAATCCCATGACCGTCGCCTACTGGATCGTCGCAGGCCTGCTCAGCGTCCTCTACCTCTACTCCGGGGGAAAGAAGGTGCTGCAGACGAAAGACCAGCTGCGGCCCATGATGGCCTGGGTCGACGACATGCCGCTGGGTCTGGTCCGCACCATCGGGGTGCTGGAGCTGCTCGGGGTGGTCGGGCTGGTGCTCCCGCCGCTGACCGGTGTCGCGCCGGAGCTCGCGCTGGCCGCGGCGATCGGGCTGGTGCTGCTGCAGATCGGGGCCGCGGGCCTGCACCTGTCGCGCGGCGAGGCCAAGAACATCGGGCTGAACCTGACGCTGCTGGTCCTCGCCGGCGTCGCGGCCTGGCTCGCGGCGATCGTCTGGGTCGGCTGACGTCCGAGCCAGCGGTGACGTCCCGTCGAACCCCACTGGACGCTCGCCCCGCCGCGGTCGATATCGTCACGAGTCGGCCCGCCTGCCCATCGCATCAAGGAGCCCTCCCGTGCCTCGTCCCGCTGGCGAACCCCTCCACTACGAGTGGCGAGGGACCTTCACCAACGAGGAGGTCAACGCCCTGCACGCGGAGGCTTTCGACCACCGCCTGGTGGACGACGACTGGAACGGCCAGCTGGACCGGCTCAGCCTGGGATGGGTCATCGCCTGCGACGACCAGGGCCTCGTCGGCTTCGTCAACATCATCTGGGACGGCGGCGTCCATGCCTTCGTCGAGGACACCTCCGTCGCTCTCCGGTCCCGCCGCCAAGGGATCGGCGAACGGCTGATCGCCGTCGCGCGTGAGCACTCCGCCGCCGCTGGCTGCGAGTGGTTGCACGTGGACTTCGACGACGACCTGCGCAACTTCTACTTCGACGCGTGCGGGTTCGTCCCGACGAACGCCGGCCTCATCAAGCTCAGGTGACGCGGGTGCAGTACGCGCCGGTCCGGACGTCGCGTGGCACCATTCACCGCGTGGAGACTGTCACGCTCTGGCGTCCGACCGGCCCGGAAGAGCTCGCTTTGGTCGAGGCGTCTGCTTGGCGTGAGTGGCCGCCACGGTTGCCTGATCAGCCGATCTTCTACCCCGTGCTCAACGAGGACTACGCGACCAAGATCGCCCGCGACTGGAACGTCAAGGCAAGTGGTGTCGGCTACGTGACGCGCTTCGAGGTCGAGAAGGCGTTCTTGGATCGCTACGAGGTCCAGCAGGCCGGCGGTCAGACGATCCTGGAGTACTGGATCCCCGCGGAGGACCTCCAGGACCTCAACCGGCACATCGTCGGGTCGATCGAGGTCGTGGCCGAGTACCGGTAGCGAGCACCGGGGGCCCGGCCCGCATCGCGGCTCCGAGTGCAGCGCCGAGCGCAGCGCCGAGCGCAGCGCCGAGCGCACCCCGCGGGAGCGGCGCCGTGACGGACCGTCGCGTGCTCACGGTGCGACGGGCAGGACGAGCCGCGACGGGTGGGGACCGTCGTGGTGCACCTGCTGGTGGGCCACCCGGAACTGCGACCGGTCGGTGACCCCTGCTCCGGTGCCCGTCCCGGGGTTGGGGTCGAAGCGGGGGAAGTTGGAGCTGGAGATGTCCAGGCGCAGGCGGTGGCCCGCCCGGAACAGGTACGCGGTGGCGCCGAGCTCCACGGGGACCTCGTGGACCTCGGCGGGTGGGACCAGCTCGCCCAGCACCTCGCGGACCCGGGCGATCCCGTCGAGCACCGCGATGGCCGTGCCGTCGGGGTGCACGTCGACGAGCTTCGCGGTCCAGTCGGTGTCCACCGCGTCCGTCGCCGCGAACAGGTGGACCACCACGTCGCCCAGCACCGTGAGGTCGTCGGCGAGCGGCGGGGACACGAAGTGCAGCACGTCGGCCCGATCGTCGAGCGGGCGCTGGTCCCACGGTCCGGCCCCTCGGGCGGCGTCGCCGCGGGCGAACAGGTTGGGTCCCCCGACCGTCGGCACCGGGTCGCACGGGTCGAAGACGAACGTGGACGGTTCGGCAGTGCCGTCCACGACCTCCGGCGCCAGCCCACCATCGGGGGCGAGATGCCACGGCGTCGGGGCCGTGCCCGGCGGCGGCCACGCCTCGAGGTCCCGCCACTCGTTCTCACCCATCACGAAGACGCGGACCCGCGGGCCGGTCGCCTCGTCGGGCGCACCGGTCGCGTGCGCCACCAGGAACTCGATGCCGTCCGCACCCAGGTGCTCGGCGCCGCGTGCGGCCGCGCGCCCGTAGTCGACCTCGCCCATCGCCTGTGCGGGGAAGCCGTGACCCCACGGCCCGACGACCAGCCGGGACGCGGGGTGCTGCGCGACGGCGAACTGCTGCAACGTGAGGTCCCGGAACAGGTCGTGCCAGCCGGCGACGAACAGCGTCGGCACGGCCGGTCGGGGCGGGAGCGCCCGCTCCTGCCACCAGGGGTCACCGGCCGGGTGGGTCATCCAGTCCCGCCAGGCGGGGAAGCGCCGGTCCAGCAGCGGGATGTCGGCGAGCGGCGCTGTGCGGGCAGCGGCGTCGGGGTCGGCCGCGAGCTCCTCCCACTCGGCGAGCTCGGCCGTCATGTCCTCGCCCCGCGCCGCCGCGCGCATCAGCTCCCCGCGCGACATCGCCGTCGCCCAGCTGAGAGCCGAGCCCAGCACCACCGCGCCGCCGCGGTAGATGATCCCCACGGGGTCGCCCGGGCACACCCCCAGGTGCATCGCGCGCAGTGCCGGGTGACCGGTGGATGCCAGGTACAGCTGGGTCTGCGCCAGGTAGGAGCGTCCCCAGCCCACCACCGACCCCGTGGACCACGGCTGCTGCGAGCACCACTCGATCACCGCGTGCGCGTCCTCGACGTGCCGTCGCCACGGCACGAACGTGCCCTCCGACGAGCCGGTGCCGCGCAGGGCCACGACGACGACCGCGAGGCCGCGGGCCACGAGCTCCGACTCCCCCATCTCCTGCCGGGCGGCGTCCACCGGGTAGGGGGTGAGCGCCAGCACGACGGGCACCGGGTGGGTCGTCACCGGCCGATGGACCGTGGCGCGCAGGGTCGTCCCGTCGGGAAGCGTGATCGGCACGAGCTGCTCGACCTGGCTCATGGTGGCTCCTTTGCCGCGAGCTCTGATGTTGTGGCGCCGGTCCCCCATCTGGCGAACTAAATCGTTTCACATCTGGAACCCGCGTCGGCACCGGTGCCAGTGTGAGCGCTCACTCGGCCTTGGAGATCGTTTTCGTCCTTCCCACAGGCACACCCCACCGGCGCGGACAACGGACGTCCGCACGAGCTGGGGTCCGGTCGGCGGCGCACACGCGTGCCCGCAGGCAGGAGTCCGGCAGCGGCCCGCCGGCTGGCGAAGAACGGGACGGCTCACTCGGTCCCGCCCACCTGTCGGCGACGCCAGGTGCTCGAAAGAGAGAGGCCCGCATGACCCCCTCACCACGACGGAGACGACAAGCACTCGCCGCCACCACCCTGTCCGCCGCGCTCGTGCTCGCCGGACTGTCCGCGGCCGGCCCGGCCCAGGCTGCAGCCAGCACCCTGGGCGCGGCCGCCGCACAGAGCGGTCGCTACTTCGGCACCGCACTGGCGGCAGGAAAGCTCAGCGACTCGGCCTACACGACCATCGCCAACCGTGAGTTCTCCATGATCACGGCCGAGAACGAGATGAAGATGGACGCGACGGAGCCGTCGCAGAACCAGTTCAACTTCACCAACGGCGACCGGATCCTCAACTGGGCCACCAGCAACGGGAAGACGGTGCGCGGCCACGCCTTGGCCTGGCACCAGCAGCAGCCGGGCTGGATGCAGAACTTGTCCGGGACCGCCCTGCGCAACGCCATGATCAACCACATCACCCAGGTGGCCACGCACTACAAGGGCAAGATCCACACCTGGGACGTCGTGAACGAGGCGTTCGCCGACGGCTCCTCAGGCGGGCGCCGCGACTCCAACCTGCAGCGCACGGGCAACGACTGGATCGAGGCCGCCTTCCGGGCAGCCCGCGCCGCCGACCCCAACGCCAAGCTCTGCTACAACGACTACAACACCGACGGGATCAACGCGAAGTCCACGGGCATCTACAACATGGTCCGCGACTTCAAGTCCCGCGGCGTGCCCATCGACTGCGTCGGTCTCCAGAGCCACCTCGGGACGACGATCGCGAGCGACTACCAGGCCAACATCCAACGGTTCGCGGACCTCGGCGTGGACGTGCAGATCACCGAGCTCGACGTCGCGCAGGGCGGCAACCAGGCGAACATCTACCAGACCGTGACGCGCGCCTGCCTGGCGGTGGCGCGATGCACCGGCATCACGGTGTGGGGCGTGCGTGACAACGACTCCTGGCGCACCGGGGAGAACCCGCTGCTCTTCGACTCGTCCGGCAACAAGAAGGCCGCGTACACCTCCACGCTCGACGCTCTCAACGCGGCGACCCCGACCACCACCCCGACACCGACACCCACCACGACGCCGACCCCCACACCCACCACGACGCCGACCCCGACACCCACCACGACCACGCCGCCGGCCGGCGCCGGCTGCACGGTCACGTACGCCGCACCGAGCCAGTGGAACAACGGGTTCACCGCCAACGTGCGGATCACGAACCATGGCTCCGCGATCAACGGCTGGAACCTGACCTGGGCGTTCCCCGGCAACCAGACCGTGCAGCAGGCCTGGAGCGCCGCTGTGACGCAGAGCGGCAACCAGGTGACCGCGCGCAACGTCGACTACAACGCGCAGATCGCCGCAGGCGGCACCACGGAGTTCGGCTTCAACGGTGCGTTCAGCGGCACCAACACCAACCCGACGAGCTTCCGGCTCAACGGCACGCTGTGCAACGGCAGCGTCAACCCCACGCCGACACCCACGACCACCCCGACGCCTTCCACCAGCCCGACGCCCACGCCGACACCGACCGCATCCACCGGTGCCCTCCCGTCGAGCTTCCGGTGGTCGTCCAGCGGGGCGCTCATCAGCCCCAAGCCCGACAGCTCGCACGCCGTGACCTCGGTCAAGGACCCGACCGTCGTGTACGCCAACGGCAAGTGGCACGTCTTCGCCACGGTCTGGGCCAACGGCTACAACATGATGTACACGAGCTTCACGGACTGGTCGCAGGCCTCGTCCGCGACGCCCTACTACCTCGACCGGTCCGGCATCGGCTCCGGGTACCGCGCGGCACCCCAGGTGTTCTGGTTCGCCCCGCAGAACCAGTGGTACCTCGTCTACCAGACCGGCGCCGGGGGCTCGTACTCGACCACCACTGACATCTCCAACCCCGCGTCCTGGTCGGCTCCGAAGAACTTCTACTCCTCGCAGCCGCAGATCATCAGCGACAACATCGGCAACGGGTACTGGGTCGACTTCTGGACCGTCTGCGACACCGCGAAGTGCTACCTGTTCTCCTCCGACGACAACGGGCACCTGTACCGCTCGGAGACGACGGTCGCGAACTTCCCGAACGGCTTCACCAACACCGTCATCGCGATGCAGGACTCCAACCGCAACCGCCTGTTCGAGGCCTCGAACATCTACAAGATCGCCGGGCAGAACAGCTGGCTCATGGTCCACGAGGCCATCGGGTCAGACGGCAAGCGGTACTTCCGGTCCTGGACGGCCCCGTCCATCACCGGCTCCTGGTCGGCGCTGGCCGACACCGAGGCCAACCCCTTCGCCCGGGCCAACAACGTCACGTTCCCGGCCGGCGCCTGGACGCGCGACATCAGCCACGGCGAGATGGTGCGCTCCGGCACCGACCAGACCATGGAGATCAGCCCCTGCAACCTGCGGTACCTCTACCAGGGGCTGGATCCGAACGCGTCCGGCGACTACAACGCGCTGCCCTGGCGGCTCGGGCTGCTGACGCAGACCAACACCAGCTGCTGAACCACTGAACCGCCGCTGACACGCTGGGGTGCCCGACCGCCGGATGGACGGCGGTCGGGCATCTCGGTGATTGCCCCGGCGCCCGCTCTTGCCCGGCACGTGCGCAGAACCCGTTTCGTTGTACAGTCCTGCCATCTGAAGTAGAGACGCAGGCCCGGACAGTTCTCGCGGCCGGCGCGCGCACGCGGCATCGGATGAGTCGCCACTTCTTCCCCGTGAAGGAGTGTGCCCAGATGTCCTCTTCGGCTCAGCAGCTCGCCACAGCCCAGCGCCCTGCTCGATCCCCTCGCACGCTGCGCGAGGCGTGGGTCGCTCTCGCCGGCCTGTCGGCCGTGTTCCTGTTCGAGATGCTCGACAACTCGATCCTCAACGTCGCCCTGCCCACCATCGGTCGCGAGCTGCACGCGTCGGCGTCAGCGTTGCAGCTGGTGACGAGCGCGTACGCCGTCGTCTTCGGCGGGCTCATGCTGGCCCTCAGCGCCCTGGCCGATCGCGTGGGACGGCGCAGGGTCATGCTCATCGGGCTGGCGCTGCTCGCCGCGGCGAGCCTGGCCACCGCCGTCGTCACGACCGCGGAGCAGCTCATCGTCGTCCGCGCCGCGATGGGTGTGGCCGCCGCGATGACGACGCCGGGATCGCTCGCCCTGGCCTTCCGCCTCTTCGACGACGATGCGCTGCGCGTCCGCGCGACGACGCTGATCTCCACGGTCGGGCTCATCGGGCTCGCCCTCGGACCCACGGTCGGCGGGTTCGTGCTGTCCTTCGCCCCGTGGCAGGTGCTGCTGCTCGTGAACGTACCGATCGCCGGGCTCGCCTTCGTCTGCATCCGCCATGGCATCGCCACCGACGACCCGAGCGATCTGCATCGCACCCCCATCGATGTCGCTGGCGCGATCCTGGGCACCCTGACGATCGTGCTGGCCCTGATCGGGCCGTCGCTGTTCGTCGAGATCGGGGCCGACTCGTGGCTCCCCTGGACGATCACCGCAGGGGCGGTCGGCGCGGCGATCACCTTCGTCGTGCGGGAGCGATCCGCTCGACACCCGCTCCTGGACCTCGCGCTGGTCGCACGCCCGCTCGTGTCGAGCGGTCTTGCGTTCAAGGCCGCCACGGGTCTGGCGACCGCGGGCCTCAGCTACCTGGTGACCCTGCAGCTGCAGCTCGCCTGGGGCTGGACGCCCGCGCAGGCGGCCATCGGCCTGCTGCCCCAGGTCGTCGTGCTCATCGCCGGCGGGGCTCTCGTCGGCCCGGTCGTGCAGCGACTCGGGTTCGACAAGGCAGCGTGGCTCAGTGCCGCCGCCGTCGTGTGCGGGCTGTCCGTCTACGCCGCGCTGGGCACGTACGCGTACGTGTGGGTCGCCGTCGCCCTGGTGCTCGTCGCCGCGGGCATGCGGGTCAACGGCGTCGTCGCGGGCACCAACGTCATGAGGGGCCTCCCGAAGGAGCGCACCACCATCGGCGCCGCCCTGGTCGACACCGCCAGCGAGGTCGCCACCGCCATCGGGATCGCCGTCTGCGGAACCATCCTCGCGGCGCTGTTCACCGGCGACGTCACGGCCTCCACCTGGACTGCCGCGCAGGCCGCGGAGTTCAGCCACGCCGTGAGGATCGGAGGATTGGTGCTGACAGCGCTCGCCGCCGTGCTCGTCTGCTGGGGAACCGCTCGCGCGCGACGCGGCACGCCCGCGGCGGCGACCCTCAACGCTTGACCGTCCAGGCGATGAGCTCCGGTGGGACCCGGTGAACCCGGTCATCCTCCGGCGGATCGCCGCCTCCGAACGTGTCGGGCGACGACAACGCCCCGCCCTGGCGGCTCGGGCCGCTGACGCAGACCACCACCCGCTGAACCCACCGAACCGCCGCTGACACGCTGGGATGCCCGACCGCCGGATGGACGGCGGTCGGGCATCTCGGTGTCCGCCCCGGCGCCCGCTATCGCCCGACGACCAGGAGCACCAGGCGGTTGCCCTGAGCCTCGAGGTACGCCGTCGTCTGCCAGTCGCCGGCCGAGAACGCCTCGTCGAGCGCATCCCCCTGCAACAGGTCACCCTCAGGCAGCGTCGCTTCGAGTCCGTCGGCGACCTCGGGCGCTCCCGCGGCGGGCTCAAGGTCTAGCGACGCACGCATCCCGTCAGCGGCCTCGTCGGGCAGGACGACCACGGCGTCGATCCAGTAGAGCGAGGGTCCCGGCGCCCGTGAGTCGCCGAGCGTGCCGCTCAACCACGTCGCGTCCGTGGCCGCGGACAGCGCCGGGATCCTGCTCACCAGCGGCTCCAGCTCGTGCCGGACCTCGCCCGTGCCGGACTTCGTCGGCGACTCGTCGGGCATGGTGCTTCTCGCGCTCGCAGGATCGGCCGACCCCGGCGTGCACGCCGCCATGGCTGCGCCGAGGAGCATCAGAACGGCGACGGTCCGGGGTGCCCGGGAGATCCGCGGTCTCATCGAGCGTCCTCTGTCTCTAGCGCGGATGTGGCTGCCGACGCGGGGTCTCCGATCGGCCAGGTGACGGTGCGGTCAAACCGGTCATGTCCCACCTCCCCGCGGGAGCGTAGCGGGAGACGGCAGGGCGCCGGGCGGTCCGTGCCCGATCAGCTTCCGATGTCGACGATGCCGTTCTGGTACGCCCACACCACCGCCTGGAGCCGCGACCTGACGCCGAGCTTCGGCATGGACCGGGCCAGGTGCGACTTCACCGTCGACACCTCGAGGAACAGCTCGCGCGCGATCTCCTCGTTGGACATGCCCTGCGCCAGCAGCAGCAGGATGTCGAGCTCACGCGGTGTCAGCAGCTCGCTCGCGCGTGCGGCCGTCACGGGCTGCGTCCGGCGCCGGGTCACGACCTCGCGGAGCACCCGCCTGGTCAGCTCGTTCGCGAGCATGCCGTGACCGGCGGCCACCGAGCGGACCGCCTCGATGAGCGTCGCGGGCTCGGCGTCCTTGAGCAGGAAGCCCGACGCGCCCGCCTCGAGAGCACCGAACAGGTACTCGTCGACGTCGAAGGTCGTCAGGACGAGGACGGGGATGGGGTCCGCCACGCCAGGGCCGCACAGCTCGCGCGTCGCGGTGATGCCGTCTTTGCCGGGCATGCGGATGTCCATGCAGACCACGTCGGGCCGGAGCGCGCGGGCGAGGTCGACCGCGGTCGCCCCGTCGGCGGCTTGCCCGACCACCTCGACGCCCGGCTCGGTGCCGAGCATCGTGGACAGGCCGGCGCGGACGAGCGGCTGGTCGTCGGCGACCAGCACCCGCACGGTCGCGAGGGCCGGTCTGAGGTCGCTCATGAGGCCTCCCCCGTGCTCGTCGTCTGCGCCGCAGGTACGACTGCGACAGGGATCGCGAGCGCGACCCGCCACCCACCGTCGTCGGTGGCCCCGTACCGGAGCGTGGCGCCGGTCAGCTCGGCACGCTCCCGCATCCCGACAAGACCGTAGCCGGGGTCGTGGTGGACCAGCGCCTCGCCGCGGCCGGGTGCGCTGTTGCGGACCAGCACCTCGACGTGTTCGCCCTCGCGCACGTCGAGCCGCACGGTGCAGCGCGCCCCGTGCGCGTGCCTGGCGGCGTTGGCCAGGGCCTCCTGGACGACCCGGTACGCCGCGAGCTGCGCGAGCGGGCCGATGGCGCCCGAGGCTGCCACCTCCTCGACGGGCCCGGACGTCTCGAGCGCGACGTCCAGACCTGACTCCTGCGCCCGCCCGACGAGGTCCGCGATGCCGGCCAGCGTCTCCACCCGTACCGGGCCGGCAGGGTCGGACGGCGCATCGGTGTCGCGCAGCAGCACCACGAGGTTCCGCAGGTCCCGCAGCATCGCCGTGCTCTGCTCGCGGACCTGCGCGACCGCGCGCTTGGCGCCCTCCGGGTCGACGTCGATCTGCCGGCCGATGGCCGCGGTCATCACCGCGATGCCCGAGAGGTGGTGGGCTGCGATGTCGTGCAGCTCGCGCGCCATCGCCGTCCGCTCCCGCTCGACGACCACCTGCACCAGGGCGTCACGCTCCCGGCTCTGCGCCTCGGCCGTGCCCGCGAGCGCGGCGTCGGCTTCACGCCGTGCGCCGACGAGGATCGCGAGCAAGAGCGGGAGGCCGACTGCCGCCAACCCCTGCAGCAGACCCCCGACGACCGCGGCCGACCCCGCACTGCTGGTCCGGATCCCGGCGGCGGTGACGCCCACGGCCACCAGGGCGCCGGCCCCGAGCAGGGTCGGCGCGAGCCGCCGGGCGGGCGGCGCGAGGGCCGCCCGGTACGTCGCGACGAGCACCGCCACGAGGCCGACACCGATGGCCTCGCCGAGGAACATGAGCGCGGGCAGCCCCGCGGCCACCGCGAGGAGCGCGGCGCGGGGGTACGCCCGCCACCCCCAGAGCACGACCGCCTGCAGGGTCAGCACCGCTGCCGACCACCACCACGCCGCGTCGCCGAACCCCGGCACGCCACGGGCGGCCGACGGGTCGGACTGCTGCACCATCACGGAGGCGGCGAGAAGGCTCATCGACAGCACCCAGCAGGCCGCCGGGACGACGTACGCCGTCCGGCGGCCGTGCTGAGCGAGGCGCTCGATCACCCACGTCACGATAGACGCGCCGCCACGCGCTGGTCAGCGCTCTCGCTGTCGAGGCTTTCCGGCTGGTAGCCGAGGCGCCCGCGGGTGCCGATGAGCACCACGACCGCGGCCACCGTCGCCCCCACCAGCAGCGCGTGCTGGCCCATGTCCCTGTGCATCGCGGGGAACATCTCGCCCCACACGGTCCCTGCCGTGTTGTTGATGCTCACGTGCAGCAGCATCGCCATCGGGAGGCTCTGCCCGGTCCGATTGAACACCCACGTCATCACGACGTTGAACGCGACGCAGAACGCGATGAGCTCGACCGGCCGGTACCAGGGCACGTCGGGCCAGCCGCCCCACTCCGTCAGGTACAGCGGGAGGTGCCACACGCCCCACATGACGCCGATGATGACCGCCGCCGAGGGTGCGCCCAGGAGTCGCTGCACGCGAACGAGCGCGAAGTCGCGCCAGCCCGGCTCCTCCGCGAGCCCGGTCGTCAGCATCTGCATGATGAGCCCGACGACGAGGGGAACCAGAATGGTCACGCGCGGCAGCTGCGCCTCACCGCCGGAGAACACCAGCGCGGACAGCACCATCGCGGCGGGGACGCCGACCAGGATGCCGACGTACCACCCCCAGTTGACCTTCCACCGCCACAGCCGCCGCACCCACGCACGCACCCCCGCACGGCCGTCCGCGACCGCGGTCACGAAGAGCGCGGCGCCGATGGGGCCGAGGTAGGCGCCAGGCAGCATGCCCAGGAGCTGTCCGCCGATGGCCCCGCCCGGAAACTGGAAGTTCCAGACGCCCAGGCCGTGCAGCGACAGGATGTACGGGATCCACGCGATCCAGCTGGCCGCGTTCGCCAGCACGAAGAACGACAGGATCGGGCGGCGCCGGACGACGTCGAGCGCGCCGCCGCGCCGGGGAGGTGCGGTGGCCTCAGCTGTGATGACGCTCATCGGGGGTCCTCTCGTCGAAGTGTGTCGGTGACGTGACTTGACGTTAGGAATCGGGGGCCTCGTGCCGCGCCGGGCAGAGGGACGAACGTCGGAGGTTGCATCGAAAGGTGGAGGCGGCAGACGGGTCAGGTCGCGCCTGCCGCAGGCGCGCGCTGGCTCCTGCCGGGTCGCTCTGCACGCCCTCGGGCTCGTGGTCGGTGTGGGCCTCGACCTGTTCTTCGCGGTGATGATCCGCGACTACGCGCTGGTGTGGATGGTGCTGCTGCCCACCGGGCTGTGGGCTCTCGAGGACGGCCAGCCAGTCGGAGCCGCCGTCACCGTGCTCTCCGACGACGTGCCCCTCGTCGCGTTTCTCTTCACCGTGCCGGACGCGGTGGGTCGAGGGGTGGCCACGCGGCTGGTCGGGCGGGTGTGCCAGGCGCTCGCGGCCGACGGGTACGACTCCGTCGCGCTGTGGGTCAGCGTCGCCAACGAGCGGGCTGCGCGCCTGTTCCGGCATCTAGGGTTCGTCGACATGCCGTGATCCTCGTCGCCGTGTCGGCGGCCGCGGTCCGCCGCGGAGGGCTGACCACCCGGTCATGTGTGCTTCCAGTACGGAACCCGCTCTGCTCCCTGGCGCCCGGCCCCGGCCCGAGGTCTGCGATGGCTGTGGCGGGTGAGCACGAGCCATAGAGGACGCTTCACCGACAGTTCTTGCGGTCTTGACAACAGGAATTGTCGGTGACAGCGTTGGGAGATGCACGATGTCGCAGTGATCGAGGACGCCGCAGCCGCGGAGGTCTCGCTCGATCCGATCCGGGCCCGGATGCTGGCAGCGCTGGCCGAGCCACACACCGCGACCACACTCGCGGCACGGCTGGGACTTGCCCGGCAGAAGGTCAACTACCACGTCAAGGTCCTCGAGCAGCACGGTCTGGTGGAGCTGGTCGAGGAGCGACGCAAGGGCAACATGACCGAGCGGGTCGTGCGGGCTTCCGCAGCGGCCTACGTGATCTCGCCGGCCGCGCTCGCCGCGGTCGCGCCCGATCCGGCTCAGTCGCCCGATCGGCTGTCCGCGCGCTGGTTGCTCGCGCTCGCCGCGCGGCTCGTTCGGGAGACGGGCACGCTCATCAACGGGGCGGCGCGGGCCAACAAGCCGCTCGCCACGTTCGGGCTCGACGCCGAGGTGCGGTTCGCGAAGCCAGCAGACCGTGCCGCGTTCGTGGGTGAGCTCACGGACACGCTCGCCGAGCTGATCAGCAGGTACGACACCGACACCGGTCGACCGCACCGCCTTGTCGTGGCGGTGCACCCGAGCATCACCGCGGGCGCCGACCCTCCAGCAGAGGAGAAGCCGTCATGACGCATCCCTTCGAGATCCGAGACGAGTTCACCGTCGACGCCACGCCGGACGAGGTGTGGGAGGCGATCGCGTCGGGGCCGGGAGTCGACTCCTGGCTCATGGGGCGCACCGAGATCGACAGCGCCACGAAGACCGTCAGGTTCGAGATGTTCGGCGAGGTGTCCCACGGCACCATCACGGCCTGGGAGCCCGGTCACCGCTACGCGTGGCACGAGGACGAGAACCCGGACGGCACGTTCACGGCATACGAGTGGCTCATCGAGGCGCGAGACGGGGGCGGCGCGGTGGTGCGCGTGGCGCACAGCGGTCTCCTCGGCGAGGACTGGGAGGGCGAGTACAACGCCCTGTCCGCCGGCGACCGCCTCTACATGGCCAATCTCGCCTTCTACCTGAACCACTTCGCGCCGCGCACCGCGACGAGCTCACTCTTCCTGCCGGGACCGATCACCCAGGACTCGTGGGCGGCCTTGACCGCGGCGGTCGGCGTCGGCGAGGACGCGGCGGACGGTCAGCCGGCGCGGCTCAGCGTGCCCGGGATCGAGCCGGTGGACGGCACCGTGCAGTTCGCGAGCCCGCCGAGCTTCGTGGGCATGCAGACCGACGACGCGATGTACATGCTGATCCACGGCTACAACGACATGGTCTTCGCGACCGCGCACTACTTCGACAACCGAGACCCGTCGACCGAGACCGAGGCGTGGCAGAACTGGCTCAGCGGCCAGGTGGCCTGATCAACGCACACTGATCCACGGCAGCGGCGCCCTGCTCGTGGCTCAGCCCATGCCCTCGGCGGCGAGCGCGTCGGTCAGCAGCCCGACCAGCGCCTCGAGCTGGACGTCGGTCGACGAGGGGAGATCCTCGTCGGCTGCCCCGTCGAGCGCCCGGGCGGCCAGTCCCGACTTGCTGTCGATCAGCTGGGCGATCCTGGAGTCGATGGTCTGCGCGGCGATGATCCGCCACGCGGTGACGGGCTCCGACTGGCCGATCCGGTGGATCCGGTCGATGGCCTGGGTCTGCTCGGCGTGGGTCCAGGACAGCTCGGCCAGCACCAGGTTGGAGGCGACCTGGAGGTTCAGCCCCACGCCGGCGGCCGTCAGGGAGCACACGACGATCGACACCTCAGGGTCGTCGACGAACGCGGCGATGTTCTTCTCGCGCGCCTTGGGCGTCTGGTCGCCGCGGATCGAGGCGTAACGGATGCCGCGGTCGGCGAAGGTCTGCTCGGCCTGGTCCATCACATCGACGTGCTTGGCGAAGAACACCACCTTCCCGACGTTGCGGGAGAGCTGCGCGGCGTAGTCGGCGGCCAGCCCTGCCTTGGCCTGGCCGATCCGGCGGACCATCGTGAACACGTTCTCGCCGCTGGCCTTCGAGCTGGAGTCCTTGAGCTCGGCAGCCGCGACCCGGCGCACGAGCTCGTGGTCGATCCCGTCCGCGACCCCCTCGGCACTGCGCACCTCCATGGCGGCGCGGTAGCGCTCGACCATGCGACGGGTGAGCGCGACCTCGGCGGCGCGGATCGAGCGTCCGGCGGCGCCGTCGAGCTCGACCGGCAGGTCCGCCACGCGGCGGGCGGGGATGTCGGCGACCACGTCGACCTTGCGGCGGCGCACGATGCCCATGTCGATCACGCTGGCCCGCGCGGCAGAGTAGAACCCCGGGTCGGCCGGGGTGAGCCCGGTCTCCTCGAGGGCGCCCTGCAGCGCGCCGAGCGGTTGCTTGTCGTCGATCCAGCCGAGGAACTGCCAGATCGCCCGGAAGTCCTCGATGTCGTTGATCAGCGGGGTGCCGGTGAGCGCCATCAGCAGCGGGCGGCCGGTGCGGGCGCGGATCCGCTCGGACAGCGCCAGGACGTGCTGCGAGCGCTGCGACGTCTTGTTCTTGATGAAGTGCGCCTCGTCGACCACCATGCCGCGGAAGCCCAGGTCGCCGAGCCAGCCGACGTGCCGGTCCAGCAGCTCGTAGTTCACGATCACGACGTCCGCGAACCCGTCGACCTGGTCGCCGTCACCGTGGACGACCGTGGCTCGACGGTGCGGCGTCCACAGCTCGACCTCGTGCGCCCAGTTCGTCTTCACCACGTTGGGCACCACGACCAGCAGCGGGTAGGCGTCGGCTACCTGGGCGGCGAGCAGCGCCTGCGCCGTCTTGCCGAGCCCGGGCTCGTCCGCGAGCAGGAACGTGCGGTGACCGCGGGCCGTGGCGGTGACGACCCGGGCCTGGTGCGGCATGAGCTCCCGGCCGAGAGGCGTGTGCACCGGGCGCGGATCGGGCAGCGGCATGCAGGCTGGCGCGCCGGTCGCGGCGCGCTCGAACGACCTGAAGAGCGGTTCGAGCAGCTCCCAGCCGGCCAGTCGGCGGGCCCGCGTCGCGATCCGCTCGGCCGCGGCCTCGTAGTCCGGAGCCAGGAACGGGTTCGCCAGCTGGCGCGAGATCACCGAGCGGGGCACCACCTGGGGCGCGGCGCTGAACGACGGCGCGGGCGGCGCCACGGGCTCGGGCTCCTCCGGCGGCTCCAGCCCGCCGGCGCGCATCACGGTCGCCTTGAAGGCACGCGCGGCGTCGGTGACCCGAGCGTCCTCAGCGAGAAGCTCGAGCAGCGAGGTGTCCCGGGCGGCGGTCTTCGCCAGCTGCGTCGCCACCCCGTCGAGCCGCTTGAGCTGCTCGGTGCGCTTTGACGCGGACAGGCCGCTGTCAGCCATCAACCGGGCTCGCTCCTCACGCACGAGCAGCGCCACGACCTGGAACTTCGTGCGCACCGCCGGGCGTGTCGGGGGGCGTCGCACGGCGTTGTCGACCTCGCGGGCGACCTCGGCGAGCACGGGGATGATCCCCTGCTCAGCCGGACGCTGGGGGCGGCGGCGCTGGGCGCCGGAGTCGGTGCGCGCGCGACCGGACCCGCGTTGACCTGGTCGAGCCACATCTCCTCCTTCGTACGTCCGTACCGCTGCTGCGGCACAGCGCGCCACGCCACGGCTGCCTCGGGCGACAGCACAGGGCACGGTGCAGCATCCCCGCCTGCGCCGATCGCGGGTCCGTGCTCACTCCGTGGGCGACAGGCGTCATCCATCTGCCCACGCCTACGCCCATGGGCGTCCGCCGCACTCCGCTCACCTGGCGCGACGGTTCATCATGACGTCAGACACAGTGCGTCTGGGCAGATTCGACTGCCGACACCCGCTGCACGAGAGGGCGGACCGTTGACGGCCGACGCTCTGGTGTGGTGGTTCGTAGCCTACCCGCAGGCCATCCACCGCTTGGTCAGGAACAGCTCACGACACCTCATGCCGCCCGGCGACCACGGGTGGGGGCCCTGTCCCGTCCCGATCATCATCCGGCTGACGTCGCAGCGGCATCTTCCGCGTGCGCTGGCACAGAAGCAGTCGCCCGGGGCCGCAGGCCTCAGGCGGAGTTCCGGACCGCGTGGCGCACGTAGATCACGCCGTTGTCGAACCGTCGCTCGTCCAGCAGCTCGAGATCGAGCCGTACGCCCCGGGGCAACGCCGGCTTGCCGCCGCCCACAGCGACCGGGCAGAGCAGCAGCACGCACTCGTCGACCAGACCCTGCCGGAACGCCTCCGCCGCGATTCCCGCGCCTCCGATGCTCAGGTCCGAACCGGAGGACTCCTTGAGCCGTCGCACTGCCGCCGGCTCGAACTTCCGCTCGATCGTCGTGCGCGCGGTCGAGACATCGGTGAGCGAGGAGGAGTAGACGATCTTGTCGGTGTCGCGCCAGATGTTCGCGTACTCGCGGACCACCGCAGGCTCGTCCGCCAACCAGTCGTCGCTCTCCCAGACGCGCATCGTCTCGTACATCCGGCGCCCATAGAGCGACGTGCCGATGTGGCTCTCGTGCTCGTTCCAGAACGCGTGCACGTCCTCGTCAGGCACGGACCAGTCGAACGAACCTGACTCGTCCTCCAGGAATCCGTCGAGCGAGATGTTGGCCGCGTAGATCAGCTTGCCCATGGTGCCCTCCGTCGGGACGAGGGCTACAGCGTGCAGCGTCGCGCCGACACCGGCAACACCACGGACGTGAGATCACTGAGCCACCGCCGAGGGGAGGGGTCAGGGGCGCCGCTGCGCCGTAGGCAGTCCACCCTTCGCCCGATTTCGTCGCTGCGCGCGTGGCATGGGACGGTGCCCCCAGACGGTCTTGCGCCCCAGATGACCGACCCTGCTGGTCGAGGCCGCAGTGGTTGGAACCGGCCGTGCCTCCGACGTCCGCTGTCGTCCGAACGGACACCGCAGCCCGGACGCTCACGTCACGGAAATCCCCAGTGAGCACAAACATTGCCTGGTCAGATTCGAACTGCCGACACCCGCTTAGAAGTTCGATCTTTGCCCGTGGATAACGCACTGAACTGCGGAAGTACACGCCGGTAGTTCGTGTGGTGGCCGCTCCGCAGTCGACGCGAACCAGCGGAGCGATCTTCGGAACGACGAAGGCGCACCAGACCCGCACTGAGCCGGTCCCGCCGACGCTCGAGACCTACGTCCGGGACCAGATCGAGAGTCCCAGCCCGGGTCGCACCTGTTCCCCAGCCCGACGGGCGCGATCTGGACCAACACCAACTTCTGGGTCCGCTCCCGCTGGACCGAGACCACGCAGGCGGTCGGCCTGGCCGGCACGACGATCCACGACCTCCGCCACACCGCCGCTCGCTCCTCATCGCCGCCGGCGCCGACGTGAAGGCGGTCCAGATGATCCTCGGGCACGCCACAGCGATGATGACGATGGACCTCTACCCCCACCTGTTCTCCGAAGCGCGCTGGGTGGCTATGGAACGGATGCCGATGCTCCTCCAACACCCGCCCACGCCGGGAGTCAGTCCTGATGTGCCAAGGACGTGGCGATGCCTCCCTCAACTCCGCCGCCCGGCGCGCCGACTTCTCCACAGTGACCAAGGAACCCCAGATGATCGACCAAGCCCTGGACCACCTCGAAACTGCGTACAAGAGCCGGGGCCTGCCCCCGATCCGTCCGGCGGAGGACGTCGACGCAGTCCTCGCTGAGATCCGCGCCGAGATCGCCCCGCTGCGCCTGCCCCCAGAACTCGAGAGATTCTGGCAGCGCGTCGACCCGGCATCGATCAGCGTCGCCCCGTATCCGCATCCGACCGACGCCGCGTTCGCGCTGCACTGCTGGAAGTCGCACCGCGACGAGTTCCCCGGCATGACGCCACGTCTTCTCTTTCCCGTCGCGTACGAGAGCCACGGGTTCCTCTTCGTCGAGCTGGAGGACGGTCGGGGAAGCGGAGGACCCGTGTTTCGCTGGGCCTACGCCGGCTCGCCCTACTCTTTGCTCTTCCCCACGCTGTCAGCGTTTGTCGACTTGCTGGCCACGATGATCGAGCTGGGGGAATTCGTCCATCATCAGCTCGAGACCCACTCGTACATCGAGTTCGATCCAGACGACCGATGGGAGGACGCGCTGAGCGTGCGCCTTTCAGCGGCGCAGCCTCTTCACCACTTCGGGCACGTCCGGAAGCTTGACGAAGACGTCCTTGCATGGCCGGAGCACTGGTTGCTCGCCGACGGGCTAACGCCCGAGAAGAGACGACTGCGGGGCGCGACGACAACAATCTCCGACCTGCTCCAGCAAGCCGCCACGGGCGCCGTATCGGAGGGGACCGTGCGCGCTGTAGTCACGAGCCTCGCCGCCTCCGCCGCGGGCCGCCGCGTCGCGATCGACGACGGCTCCGGCGTGCTCGACCTCTGGTGCCCGGCCGCCGTCTGCACCTACGGGCCACGCATCAGGACCGAATTCGAGTTCGACGTCGTCGTCCGTCCCGCACCTGACCCGGTGCCGGACTGGTCCCCGGAACAGCGAGAAGCCCAGTCGGCGGCCCTCGCGCAAGACATGGAAGCCGCGCAGGCGGCAGCGTTGGAGATCTACGCGAAGGCCTTCTTGACGACGGCGGCCGCGGAGGCGACGGCGATCCGGCCGATCAACTGACTTCACGCGTGGCATCGAACGTCCGCTGCGGGGCTTGCTGACCACAAGGCCCGCGCGAGGACCGCGGTGACGTCAGTCGACGCACACCCACCGCTCCTGACCTGCAACAACACACAGTGCGCCTGGGCAGATTCGAACTGCCGACACCCGCTTTAGGAGAGCGGTGCTCTATCCCCTGAGCTACAGGCGCGTGGCACTGGTCAGCAACGTGGTCAGAAGCTCGTGCGGTATTCCCGCGCGGGTTCTGGCGGAGACTGACTCGTGCCGAGGTGTCCGTCGGGGACCCTGACGGGGCTGGTTCGGACGCGTGAACTCTACCGTGATCGGCAGCGGAGCACGCGAAACGGTAGCGGGGTGGGCCGGGGTCGAGTGAACCCGCCGAACTCGTCGAGGGGCCACAGCAGGAGGCGGCGACTCGGGCAGGTGGCGACCGGGGCTATCGAGGACCTGCGGGCGATGGACCTCCACACGAAGGCACCGCACTTCGTGGACCTGGTCGGTCAGTTCTGCAGGTGGCACGATCCAGTCCATGAGCCCACCCATCACCGACGCGCTCCCGGACGGGTACGTCCCCGCGCGCATCGACCCCGCATGGCTGGCCGCCCTCACCGACGACACGTCATGGCACGCCACGTCGCCCGCTGTCCCCACACCTGTGCCGTTCCCGCGTCTGGAGACCGGGACGTTGGGCGATGCGGGGACCGCGCCGCTGTTCGATCTCGAGCACGCGACGACCGCGTGGTTCTACAGCATCGGGTACCAGGTCAGCGACGCCCACGTGAATCCCGCCGACATGACTCGTGAGCAGCACGACTGGTTCAACTTCGACCGCGCGGTCTTGTTCACCCGTGAGAAGCGCGCGATCGCGCACCGCGGCAACCTGCTGCGCCTGTGGCCCGCACACTCGGACGTGACCGGGGAGTACGCCCTGGTCTGCGCGCCGACCGTGAGAGGCGAGTACGACCTGTCGAACGTGGACGGGCTGATGGTGAGGCTGAGCGCCACCGACCTGCCCGCCGTGGTTCGTGACGTGATCGTGGCCTCTGCCCGAATGAACACCACGGTCCTGCTCGCCAGGACCATCGATCGGATGTACTCGTGAGCTGGCCGACGTACGACCCCGCACAGCTGGAGTTCCCCGCCACGACCTGGTGGCAGGGAAAGAGGACCCCGGCGCTCGCGAGCCAGGAGTTCGAGCCGTTCCCCGGCCGGGTCCTCACCCCGATCCCTGCCGCGTTCCCCGTGCTCGACCTCCTCGGGGTCGCGACGCCGTCGGCGGCGCTGCTCGACGTGGAGCACACGCAGACGGCGCTGTTCTACGCCAGCGGGGACGCGCTCAGCGACGCCGTCCTGGACGGCGAGGTGCGCGAGCAGGACCTCCGCGCCCTCGAGGAAGCCCACCGGTCCGGTCCGGTGACCGCCTACGACAAGCGTGCGGTCGTCGCCCGCGGCCGGGTCCAGCAGTACTGGCCGTCCGCGCGCGGGTCGGGTGCGCTGATGTTCTTCGTCCCGCCCACCGTGCACGGCGGGGACGCGCTGCGGTTCACGGCTCCTGGGGAGCCACAGCACCAACTGCCGGCCGCGGTCGTGCTCAGCGCACGGATGTGCACGCCTGTCCTGGTCGCGTCCCAGATCCATCCGCCGGCCGCTGAATAGACGCGCCCGCGTGAGCGTTGAGGCGGACGACACCGAACGCCGTTCATCGTGGAGGTCCGCATGACCACAGCACCTGCGTCCACCACCGATCAGGCGGACCCCCGCGAGGACATCGAGGTCGGCGTCCTTCTTGCGAATGGACGTCTGGCCGGTCGGTCGTTCTGCAGCCGCGCCGAGGCGGAGGCGTGGGCGCACCCGGAGGTCGGCGAGCAGGTCGTGGAGTTCAACCACGTCTGCGAGTGCGACATGTGAGCTGACGCAAGGGCGGAGTCCGCCCTTGCGTCGAACTCGTCGACGGACCAGGCAGGAGCCGCCCACTCGGGCAGCTGGTGAGCGGGGCCATCGGGTCGCCCCGACGACAGTCGGCGCTCCACGTCCGGTTTCGGTCTGTCGCACGCCGCGGCCCACCCAAGTACAAGAAGTACCGACGTGTCGGCGGCGCCCATGACAACGCGGAAACCCCCTGTCGAGCAGTATGGGTCCGCGTCGAGCAACTCAGAGGTCCAGGTCGACCGAGCTGGTGTCCTCGCCGAGGGCGACCACAGCGGCCCGCCACCACTGCTGGTAGTAGTCGCGACTCGACTCGATGGCGTCGTTCGACCCGTGACCGAGATCGTTGGTCTGCTCCGCGACGCTGGCCTCCGACCGGAACAGGACGGAGTCCAAATAGCTGCGGTCGATCTGTCCGGTCAGGATGCCAGCCTGACGGTCGTACGCGATGTCAAAAGCAGCGGCGGGAGCCGCGATCGAGTCGGCTGTGAGAGCGACACCGGTGCTCGCCGCAATGAACGCACGGTCCTCATCCGTGAGGCTCTCGAGCGCGTTGGGCCCTGGACTGCGTTGAGGCCGTGCGCCAGTCGCGTAGTTCGCGGCCGTTCCGGAGATCTGCATCAGGACCGCTCCGTCCAGTTCATCGTGAGGATGTGCGACGAGCTCTCCAGTACGAGGGGGGCCGTTGCCACGGCAGCAGTTGTTCGGCGGCTCCGAGCGGGCATGTCCATCGATCCCTTGGTCGGTGCGAGGGCGGCCTCACGCGCCCCGCTGATCTTCCGTATCGGACAAGCTGACCGAGAAGTGAGGAAGCAGTCCTCAGGGGCCGATGGCGCCAGCCATCCCCACCATTCGAACGCGCGCGGGTCAGCTCGACCGTGCGCCCGTTCGCCGCCGGGGTGCCAGCGTTCGCGCGGTGCGACCGCAGAAACTCCCTCGTCAATTGGTGGTTGACAGCACTCATGTCGTCAAGCAATAGTTGACACATGACCCCCGACGACGGCCCCACCCAGCCCGGCGGAGACACGCTCCGCGACCACCTAGCCCGCGCGCTGCACGACGTCGACCCCACCCTGAGCGAGCGCCTCACGCACGACGCCGACGCGCACCTCGAACTCGTCGCACTGGCCCGCGCCGCACGCTCCGAGACCGACGTGCTGCTCGCCGCCGCGGTGCAGTCCGCGCGCAGTGCCGGCTGCACCTGGGAGCAGGTCGGATCGGTGCTGGGCATGACCCGCCAGGCAGCCCAGCAGCGCTACGGGCAGCCCGACGCGTCCGCGACCGCGGCCACCACCGGCGGCGGCTCGCGACCGCAGCTCATCCTGCGCCCGCTGACCGCGTTCAACGAGATGTCGGTCCTCGCCCGCGCCAGCCGTTACGGCTGGCACTCGGTCGCCTACGGCCCACTGTTCCACATCGTCGAACGCGACGACCGCCAGTGGGAGCACACCCGCACCCACGGGTCTGTCCCGAGCGGCGACGGCTGGATGCCCGTCGGGTCGGGCTGGGCGTGGTGGAGCTACTGGGCCCGCCCGACCGACGCCCCCGCCCTGGACGGCGACCCTTCCGCGACCGAGCTGGTCCGGGGCTGAACCCCCGCTCACGACGCAGAGCCTCGAGGGTCGGTTACGCGGGCGTCGTCGTGACGCGCAGCAGCGGCAGGATCACGTCGCCGGCAAGCCTGTCGATGTCGACGTCGCGCCTGGTGCTGCGGGCGAAGAGGACCTCGCCCCGGACCAGCGAGAGCACCGCCCCGAGGACGTGTCGGGGAACAGGCCGCGGCCCGAGCTCGCCTCGCAGTCGCGCCTCGTCGACGATCTGCGCGAGCCACCTCTCGACGACCCCGAACATCTGCTCGGTGGCCCTGGCGACGGTGTCGTCGTCGGCCTCCGCCATGAGCCCGAGGAACGTCTTGACGCTGGCCGGACCGAACCGGTCCGTGACCACGCCGACCAGTGCGGCGAAGTCCTGCACGAACGGGCCGCAGGGTGCGATGGGGAGCGGCTCGGCATCCGGCAGCACCAGCGCGTCGAGGACCATCACGGCTCGACTGCCGTACCGGCGGTACAGCACCGGCTTGCTCGTGCCGACCCGTCGAGCGACGCCCTCGTAGGTCACCCCGGCGTAGCCGCGCTCATACAGCTCGGCGCGCACGGCCTGCCGGATCTCGGCCTGCAGCTCTTCGGCTCGCCGACGCCGCCGCACGGGGGGTTCAGTCACGGCCCCATCGTGCCTGACCCGGAGGCCCGGACGTGCTTAGATACGGACCGTATCTAGTGCTCCGATCCGAGATCGAGGAACCATGGCCACCACCAGCCCCCGCGCTGACCGGCGCGTCGTCATCGGCCTGCCCGTCGCGCTCACCCTGCTGCTGAGCATGCTGCTCCTCGCTTTCGGGTTGCCGGCCATCCACTCCGCGCCCCGTGACGTCCCGCTCGCCCTCGTCGCGCCCACCGCGGTGGCGGAGCAGGTCGAGGCCGGCCTCGAGCAGGCGCAACCCGGTGCGTTCGCGATCACGGTCGCCCCCTCGTCCGACGCGGCCCGCACGATGATCGAGGACCGCGAGGTGTACGGCGCGCTCGTGCTCGGCCCGGACGGCCTGCAGATCCAGACCGCGACGGCGGCCAGCCCGTCGGTCGCGCAGGTGGTCACGGCGGTCGGCCAGGCCCTCGCGACGCAGCTGGACCTCACGGCGAGCGTCGAGGACGTGGTGCCGATGTCGCCTGACGACCCTCGAGGCGTGGGCCTGGCCGCTGGTGCGCTGCCGATCGCTCTCGGAGGGATGATCGCCGGCGTCGCCATCTCGCTGGCCGTTCCCGGCACGTGGCGACGGGTCGGGGTGATGCTCGGCTTCGCCGTCCTCGCGGGCCTGGCGATGACCGCGGTGCTGCAGTTCTGGTTCGGGACGCTCACCGGCTCGTACCTGGCGACGTCCGCCGCGGCGACGCTCGGCGTCCTCGCCACCGGCATGACGGTGCTCGGCCTGGAGCAGCTGCTCGGCCGCATCGGCATCGGGCTCGCCGCGCTCGTCGTCGTGATCCTCGGCAACCCGCTGTCCGGGCTCGCCAGCGCACCCGAGATGCTGCCCCTGCCGTGGGGTGCGATCGGCCAGACGCTGCCTCCCGGTGCGACCGGCACCCTGCTGCGCGACGTCGCGTTCTTCGACGGCGCCGCCATCGGCGCTCCCCTGCTGGCCCTCGGGACGTGGCTGGTAGTCGGCGTCGTGACGTTCTGGGCCGGCGCCACCCGCCCCACCCGCAGCTCGGCTCAGCCCCCGCAGCCCGCGCTCGCCCCCGCGACCGAGGCCGCCTGATACGCGTCGCGCCGCAGCCCGGGCGCCGGGGCTGCCGACGTCCGCGGCGCACCGAGCGTCCGCTCGAGGTACCGGCGCATCGGCTTCTGGACCGATCGCTCCGCGATGAGGTGCACAAGCCCTGCGACGACCAGGCAGACGCCTACGCTCAGCACCAGCGCCGGGATCGGGCGGAGGTGGGTGGCGAGCACCTCGATCGACGCCCACCCGGTGTACTCGTGGGTCAGGTAGAGCGGGTACGTCAGCAGCCCGGCACGGGTCAGGAACCGCGAGTCGACGCGAGCCACGCGCGGGACGAGGGTCGCGCCAGCGACGAGGGCGACGCAGAGCACCACGCCGCACGCCACGACCGCCGACGACGTCCGCGCGCCTGAGGCGACCTGGTCGATCGCGCTCGTCGTGTTGACCACGGACGTGAGCGCAGCGGCGGCGACGTCGATGGCCAGGGCCAGCCACGCGAGACGGCTGGACCCGCCGCGGTGCATCAGGTAGACCACCATCCCCGCGCAGAACAGCGGGAGCCACTCGATCACCGTGAACGTGCGGATCAGGTCAGGGAAGACCAGCGTGGCCGGGACGGTGAACGCAGGTGCCGTCGCGGCGACGGCCAGCACCCGCTTCGTGGTGATGCCGGCCCGCATGAACACCGCGATCAGCAGGTAGAACTGCAGCTCGACCCACAGCGTCCAGTACACGCCGTCGACGCGTGGGACGCCGAACAGGTCCTGCAGCATCGTCAGGTTGACGAGCACCTCGCCCGGGGAGCGCGCCTCGAAGCTCGGCCACAGGTACCGCAGCGTCGCGGTCAGCAGCACCGCGGCCCAGAAGGCCGGGTAGAGGCGGCTGACGCGCGACGCCGCGAACGAGCCGACCGGGCGACCCCATGCCGACGACAGGATGACGAAGCCGCTGATCACGAAGAACAGGTGCACGCCGAGGTAGCCGTAGCGCGTCACGGACGACAGGTCGGGGAACACCTCCGCCGGGAGCCCGCCCGGCCACCTGCTGTGGTCTCGTGCTTGCGGTGAAGTGGAAGAGCACCACGGCGACCGCCGCGACCAGCCGGAGCAGGTCGAGGACCCTCAGACGGGGAGCGTTTTCGGCGGGGACCCGGGGTGGGGCTATGGGAGGCGCTAGGGCGAGAGACACACAGGGACTTCTATCCGGCCCCCGCCGGGCCCGCAGCGGGAGCGCGGCGTTTGACCCGGAAGGTCGGGTTCCCGCTTACCTCGACCTCGCGACCTGGGCGCTCACTCCGGGTCGACGCGGTCGCGGAGCCGTCGGTCCAGCAGCCCGTCGAGGATGGCCTTGCCCTCCGACCATCCACCCAGACCGGACTGCTCGTTGATGTGGCCCTTGCGCCCGACGCTCACGAGCTCCGCCCCGAGCTCGTGAGCGACGGCAGCGGCATGCTCAGGCGTCCCGAACTGGTCGTTCTCGCTGGTGACGACGATCGTCCGGAAGGGCAGCCTGCGACGCCTCGGGGCCTCGAAGCCACGGGCCTCGGCGGGGAACTCCGACCCTCCGACGTCGGGCACCGCCACCAGAAGAGCAGCGACCACCTCGTCGTCGACGTGCTCGGCCGCCCACTCGGTGACGAGCGTGCACCCCAGGCTGTGCGCGACCAGCACCTTCGGGCCCTCGACTGCCCGCAACGTCTCATCGAGCTCGCGCACCCAGGCATCGCGGACGGGCCTGTCCCACGACTCGTGCTCGACCCAGACGCCGTGCGGCATCTCGTCGTGCCAGGCGGCCTGCCAGTGGGCCGGCCCGGAGTTGCCGATGCCCGCGACGAACACGGGGATCAGGGGGTGCGCGAGCGACATGGCTGAGGCCTCTCTGTGGACCCGACGGGATGGCACGTGCGGAGTATCCCGCGAGTCAGTCCCGGGGTCGGAAGAGCTCGCTCACGAGGTCGGCCGTGCTCACGTCGTGAGTGGTCGCGCCGAGGACGAACGGTGCGCTGCGCGGGCCGGGAACGGTGTGCCCGCCACCGTGCACGGTGTACAGCTCCACGGGAGCTGAGCCGTCTTGCCCGTAGCGGGTGCGCTCGACCCAGGTCCGGCGCCGCCCCCCATCGCGCCCGGGGACCGTCGTGCGCACCGGTGCAGCGCTGATCCCGTTGCGCCCGGCGAAGTAGGCGGCCGTCTCGGGCATCGACAGCGAGCGTCCGCCGACCTTGAACACTCTCTGGGCCCAGCGTGACATCTCGCCCCCGCCGTAAGGGACGATCGGGTCCTTGGTGCCGTGCACCAGCAGCACCGGCAACGGCACGGCTGGTGCGTCGGGTACGAGGAAGTCCTCCGGGGCCGGCATCGTGGCTGCGATGACGGCCGCACCCGCGATGAGCTCGGGCGCCTCGTGGATGATGCGCAGGACCATCTGCCCGCCGTTGGAGTAGCCCACGGCGAGCACTCGCCGGCGGTCGACTCCGTGGCTCATCACCAGGGCGTCGATCACCGCGCGGACGAAGCCCATGTCGTCAGTGCCCTTGAGCCGGGTGGGGAACGCACTCTGCCGACGAGCGTCGTTCCAGTTGCCTCGGTAGCCATCGAGGTAGGCGACGACCGCGCCCTGCTGGGCGAGCCGATCGTAGGAGTTCCCGGTGAACGCGCGGTGCCGCTGCCCGTTCTGGCGCGAGCCGTGGAAGACCAGCACGAGGTCGCGGGTGCCTTCGTGCCCAGGTTGACCGACCACGGTGACGCTCCGGGCCACCCCGTTGACATCGACGTTCATCGTCAGCTCTCCCTCGCAGGTCGCGGTGGCTCTCGCCTGTGTCGACGCCGAGGTCGAACCGCTAAACGGATGGCCTATCCGGAGAACCGTAGCACGAACCGGATTCACCATCCGGTTACCCTGAGAGCATGACGACCACCCGGCCACGCACCGACGCCGCCCGCAACTGGCAGCGCATCGTCGAGGTCGGCCGCGAGCACGTCGATGCGGGTCGCGCCATCCAGCTCAACGAGATCGCACGAGCCGCCTCGGTGGGCGTCGCCACGGTGTACCGGCACTTCCCCGGGCCCGGAGCACTCATGGAGACGCTCGCGCAGCCGGGAATGGCCGACCTGATCGAGCGCGGCGAGCGCGCCATGACCGGTCAGGATCCCGCGGGCGCGCTCGAGGAGTTCCTGCTCGACGCACTGCAGGCACAGGCTGCCGACCCGGCCCTGGCCCAGGTCTTCGCCGCCTCGCAGCACGACCTCCCGGCCACGACCCAGAGCGCGCAGCGCTTGGTCGGGCTGCTCGGTGAGCTGCTCAGCCGGGCTCATGGGATCGGTGAGGTCGACCCGGACGTCACGCTGGCAGACCTCGTGCCGCTCGTCTGCGGGGTCGTGCACGCGGCAACCTTGCGCACCACAGACACCGCAGACCGCGCCGCCGCCGTCCGTCTCTACCTCGCGGTCGTGATGCAGGGCCTCCGACCCGTCACCTCCTGAGGCACGCCCCGACCGCCTCGCGCACGGCGATCGTCCCCCGGCCCGCGACCAGGCAGGTGCTACTTTTCGTGCGCCGGCAGGGCTGGGCCCGCCGGTGCGGGCGGACGGCGTGCGGGCGGACGGCGTGCAGCCGGCGGTCGGATCGCACCGGGCACGAACGGTGCCTGGTGCGAGGAGGCCCCCTGCATGACGACGAAGAGCGAGTTCGACGCCCTGGCGGTCGACTACGACGCCAGCCGCCCGCGCTACCCGTCCGAGCTGTTCGCCACGATCGCCGAGCTGGCACCCCGGGGCACACCGCTGACGGTGGTCGATGCGGGGGCCGGCACCGGCATCGCGCTCGAGGGGCTGGTCCCGGCGCTGCGCGACGTGCACGAGTACCTCGCGGTCGACGTGTCGGACGGCATGGTCGCCGCGGGCCGGGCGAAGTTCCCCGAGGTCACCTGGATGCTGACCGAGGCCGAGCCGTTCCTCGAGACGCTGGGGCGTCCGGTGCACGTCGTCGTGGCGGCGCAGGCGTACAACTGGCTGGACCGGGAGCGGTTCGTCCGGGCCGTGCTGCGGGCGCTCGCACCCGGTGGTCTGCTCGCGATCCTGCAGAACAACCGTGACCACGCGAGCGACCCGTTCCTCAGCGCGTACGAGGACCTGCTCGAGGAGCGCAGCCCGGGCTACACCCGCGGGTACCGCGTGCTCGACGTCGCGGGCGAGCTCGCGGCGCAGTTCGTCCCGGCCGGCGGGCAGGTCCACACCTCAGCGGTGACGTGGACCCGCCCGATGTCGGTCGACGACTTCGTGCAGATGGCCGCGTCGTCTGCCCACGTGCAACGGGCCGTGGCCGTGGACGGTGCGGCGTTCCTCGATCGCGTGCGCGCCCTCGCCTCGGCCCACGCCGACGGCGGTCAGCTCGCCCTGCCGTACCGGTCGGAGCTGTTCGTCGGCCAGGCAGCCGACGCCTCCGCCTGAGAGAGGACGTCGCCCGACCGGCGACGCCCCCGTCTGGGCTGTTCGTCCCGGGATGACCCGGGTAGCGTCGCGAGCATGGCGACCGACGACGGAACGACCGCGGCAGCGAGCCACACCCTCGACGTGGAGGGAGCCGAGCTGCACTACGACGTGCGGGACGGAGACCCGGGTACCGGGGCCGCCCTGTTCATCATCGGATCTCCGATGGAGGCCCGCTGGTTCGGCGGGCTCGTGGACCGGTTCCCCACCCGCACGGTCGTCACGTACGACCCGCGGGGCGCGGCGCGCAGCACCCGCACCGACCCGGCGCCGGAGTCGACGCCCGAGCAGCACGCGGACGACCTGCACCAGATCATCGATGCGGTCGCTCTCGGTCCGGTCGACCTCTTCGCCACCAGCGGCGGTGCGATCAACGCGCTCGCCCTCGTCGCCCGGTACCCGGAGGACGTGGTGACGCTGGTGGCCCACGAGCCGCCCGTCACGGGGGTGCTGCCCGATCGAGAGGCAGCGAGGGCAGCCGTGGACGCCGTCCGCGCCACCTATGCGGCAGACGGGTTCGGTCCGGGGATGGCCCAGTTCATCGGGCTGACGATGTGGGAGGGCGAGCTCCCGGACGAGCCTCTCCCTGCGCCGGACCCGCAGACCTTCGGCCTGCCGACCGAGGACGACGGCAGCCGCGACGACGTGCTGCTGATGCAGAACCTGGTGACGTCCACGTCGTACCAGCCGGACATCGACGCGCTGACGGCTGCACCCACCCGCATCGTCATCGGGGTCGGCGCCGAGTCGGAGGGCCAGCTCGCGCACCGGGCCGGGGTGGCGATCGCCGGGCTGCTCGGCCTCGAACCAGTGGTGTTCCCGAGCGACCACGTCGGGTTCCTCGACGGGTCGCTCGGCATGCTGGGCGACCCCGACGGCTTCGCCACCACGCTGCACGACGTGCTCGGTGACTGAGACCGCTTCTATCAAATCTTGAGACGCTGAAGGTTCAACTATTTACCGGTCGGTGCCGATACAAAGGGTGCTGGGCGTCCCACCAGGGTCGCCCGTGACCGGAAGGCCCACCATGTCGGCTCGTACGACCCGCCCCTCGCGCCTGCGCCGCAGCACCATCGCCGCCGGCATCCTCGCCGCAGCGCTGACGGCCGGGACGGTCGCCCCGGCGACCGCCGTACCGGTTCCCAGGACGGTCACGGTGTCACCGAGCGCACGCACGACGGATACCGACCCGACGATCCAGGGCATGGCCATCCCGGGCGAGTCGGTCGACCTCCACGTCGGGTCCACGGCCTACACCTCTGTCGCGGACGGTGACGGGTTCTGGCAGTGGAGCGGGTCCAGCTACGAAGACGGCAGCTACGACTGGGATGCCTCGGTCGACGGCGCGTCCTTCGCGTCCGGCGCCTTCACGGTCGACGCGACCGCGCCGGTGCTGTCGATCGTCACGGCGCCGGTCGCCATCTCGACGTCCGCGAACGTGACGTTCGGGTGGGAGTCGACCGACTCGGACACCGACGTCAGCTACACCTGGTCGCTCGACGGCGAGCCCGCCGGCTGGGGCACCGCCACGACCGCCAGCTTCTCCGGCCTGGCGACCGGTGCGCACACCTTCCGCCTCACGGCCGTGGACAGCCTCGGCAACAGCACGAGCACCACGACCGCCTTCGAGGTCACCGCCGTCGCGCCGTCCATCGCGTGGGCCAGCACCCCGCCCGCGTCGACCACCTCGACGAACGCGCACTTCGCCGTGACGGTGCCGGCAGGCGCCCAGGTCGAGTACCTCCTGGACCTGCCCGAGGGCGCGCAGAACTCCTCCCCCATCGCCGTGACCGGCACGTCCTTCGACCTGACCGCCCTGTCGATCGGCCACCACAAGATCCAGGTGGGCGCCACGCTGAACGGCGCGCACTCGGAGATCCTCGTGTTCGAGTGGGATGTCACGGCGACCGCTGCGCCCGCCGCGGCCGCGCCGGTGCTCAGCAGCGGCGCCATCCCCGCCGCCACCATCAACCGTGGCATCCGGTCCGGTGCCCGCGGGGCGTCTGTCTCGATCATCCAGTCGGTCGTCGGGACGCCGGCTGACGGCAGGTTCGGCGCGAAGACGACGGCAGCGGTCAGGGCCTTCCAGCGCGCGCACGGCCTGTACGCGGACGGCATCGTCGGCCCCCTCACCTGGGCCGCGATCGTCGACGTCGCCAACGGCGGCTCGGGCTTCGCCCCGCTCACCGCGAGCTCGGTCCCGGCGGCGCAGATCGCCCGCGGCATCCGGACCGGGTCTTCCGCCAGTGCGATCGCGGTGGTCCAGCGCGCCCTCGGTGCCCCGGTCACCAGCCGGTTCGACGCGACGACCCGGACCGCGGTCACGTCGTTCCAGGCGTCGCACGGCCTGACGGTCGACGGCATCGTCGGACCGAAGACGTGGGCCGCGCTCGTCGCCGCACGCTGACCTGACCGACGAGAGGGGGCGCGCTCACCGTCAGGTGGGTGCGTCCCTCTCGTCGTGCCCGCCGGTTCCGGGTCAGACGCCGCTGAACGCCACCTCGGCAGCCGGGACCACAGCGGCGATGCGGCCGGGTGCCGCCTGGAAGCCCCAGTACAGGTTGGTGTGCGCGATGACCTGGTCGACGGGCGGCGCACCCCACGCGGTCTTGTCGCCGGCGGTGTGGGCGTCGCCGACGAGGGTCACGTCGTAGCCACGGGTGAACGCACCGTGGATCGTGGATCGGATGCACGCGTCGGACTCGGCGCCGGCCACCACGAGCCGCCCGATCCCGGCCGCGCTCAGCACCTCCTCGAGGTCGGTGCCCTCGAACGAGTCGCCGTAGCTCTTGTGGATCACGGGCTCGGCCTCGTCGCGGACGAGCTCGGGGACGTACTCCCAGGGCTGGCTCCCCCGCTCGAGCTCCTCGTCCGAGTGCTGCACCCAGACGACCGGCACCTGCTCGTCGCGGGCCCTGCCGACCAGCGCGGCGATCCGGGCGACGACCTCCTCGCGTGCGTGGGCTCCGTCCACGACACCGTTCTGCACGTCGATCACGAGCAGAGCGGTGTTCGGTCGTTCGGGCAGTGTGGTCATCAAGGACTCCTCGCATCGACGGGCTGACCTGCGGTACGGATCACGCTACGACCGACCACCAACACCCGGTCATCGCCGCAGGACGCGCCTGGCGAGGGTGTTGCCGAGCCACTGGGCGAGCTGCACGAGCACCACGATCACGACGACGGTCACGAACGTGACCTGCCAGTTGAAGCGCTGGTAGCCGTAGACGATGGCGAAGTTGCCGAGCCCGCCGCCGCCGATCGCGCCGACCATCGCGGACATGTCGACGATGCCCACGAACAGGAACGTGTAGCCGAGGATCAGCGGGCCGAGCGCTTCGGGGACGAGGACGGTGGCGACGATGCGCAGCCGGGAGGCCCCCATCGCGCGGGCGGCCTCGATCACCCCGGGGTCGAGGCCGACGAGGTTCTGCTCGACGATCCGCGAGGTGGCGAACGTGGCCATCAGCGTCATCGGGAAGATCGCGGCCGTGGTGCCGATCGTGGTGCCCATCACCGCGAGGGTGAGCGGGCCGATCGCGGTGATGAAGATGATGAACGGGATGGGCCGCACGATGTTGACCAGCAGGTTCAGCGCGTTGAACGCGGGCCCGCTCGAGAACAGGCTGCCCTTGCGGGTCGTGTAGAGCGCGAGCCCGAGCAGCAGCCCCGCGAACCCGCCGACCACGAGGGTCACCGACACCATGAAGAGCGTCTGGCCCAGCGACTCCCACAGGATGGGGAGCAGGACGTCCCAGCCGCGGTTCACCGGGCACCTCCGGTCAGCTCGACCACGTCGGTGCTGCGACGCAGCGAGGACAGCAGGCGGTCGATCGCGCCGTCGTCGCCCACGAGCTCGAGCGTGAGGCTGCCGAACGGTCGCTCGTCGATCTCGGAGATGCCGCCGTAGATGATCGAGCCGTCGACCCCGTGCTCGCGCAGCTCGCGCGTCAGGAGGGTGCCCGATCCGCCGTCGTCGCGGACCCCGACGGTCACGATGCGGCCCTGGTGGCGGTGCCGCAGCCGCGCGAGGACGTCGGCGTCGGGGCGGTCGTGCAGGGCCGTGCCGACGAAGCGCTGGGTGGCCGGCGCCTGCGGTTCGGAGAACACCGAGTACACGTCGCCGACCTCGACGACGCGTCCGTGCTCCATGACGGCCACGCGGTCGCACGTGCTGCGCACCACGTCCATCTCGTGCGTGATGACCACGACCGTCACGCCCTGCTCGCGGTTGACGCGGCGCAGCAGTGCGAGCACGTCGCGGCTGGTCTCGGGGTCGAGCGCGCTCGTCGCCTCGTCGGCCAGGAGCAGCGCGGGCGAGGCCGCGAGCGCCCGGGCGATGCCCACCCGCTGCTTCTGCCCGCCCGAGAGCTGCGCCGGGTGCTGCCGCGCCTTGTCGGTGAGCCCCACGAACTCGAGCAGCTCGGCGACGCGCGCCGCCCGGCGTTCCTTGGGCCACCCGGCGACGCGCAGCGGGTAGCCGACGTTGCCTGCGACGGTGCGTGAGGAGAGCAGGTTGAAGTGCTGGAACACCATGCCGATCTGCGAGCGGACGCGTCGCAGGTCGCCCTCGCCGAGCGCGCTGACCTCGTGCCCGTCGACGACGACCCGCCCTGACGTGACCGGTTCGAGCGCGTTGATGAGCCGCACGAGGGTGCTCTTGCCGGCCCCGGAGTACCCGATGACGCCGAAGATCTCCCCGCGCCGGATCTCGAGGCTCACGTCGTCGACGGCCCGCACGGCGTGCTCACCGCCGCCGAAGACCTTCGTGGCGTGCTCGAACGTGACCATGGCGCTCATGCGCTCGTCCTCCTGGGGGTGCGGGGGCGCGGCCGGTGCGGGGCCGCGGGTACGGAGGCGACGGGGCCAGGAGCGCTCCTGACCCCGTCGCCTCGTGACGTCAGCCCTGGGCTGCGACGGCCTTCTGGATGTCGACCAGGTAGCCCTGCAGCTCGGCGGCGCTCTGGTCGGCGAACACCGCGGTGCCGCCCGAGGCCTCGAGCGACGCTTCCTGCACGGCGTCGGAGTGGTAGATCTCGACGAGCTTGAGGTAGGTGGGGTTGTCCTTGTCCTCGGCCCGGGCCACGAAGATGTTGATGTAGGGGCGCGCTCCGGGGCTGTCGGCCTTGTCCTGGTAGAGCGCGTCGGTGGGCTTGAGTCCCGCGTCGGTGACGAAGTCGTTGTTGATGATCGAGGCCGCGACGCTCTGGAGCGCGACGGCGGTCTGCGTCGCGTCGACGGGCGTGACGGTGACCGTGGACTTCGCGGCGTCGATGTCGGCGGGGATCGAGACCGAGCTGCCGCCGCCCTTGAGGGTCAGGAGCCCGGCGTCCTGGAGCACGAGCAGCGCGCGCGCCTGGTTGGTGGGGTCGTTGGGGATGGCGATCTCGCTGCCCGCGGGGATCTCCTCGAGCGAGGTGTACTTCGTGGAGTACAGGCCGAGCGGGTAGACGGCCGTGGCGCCGATGGGCGTCAGGTCGTCACCGGTCCCCTCGTTGTACTGCGCGAGGTACTGCAGGTGCTGGAACTGGTTGAGGTCGAGCTGGCCCTGCGAGAGCGCGGGGTTGGGCTGGGTGTAGTCGGTGAAGTCGACGAGCTTCACCTCGATGCCCTCCGCGGCGGCCGCGTCGGTGAAGACCTTCCAGTAGTCGTCGCTCGCGCCGACGACGCCGATGCGCACGGGCGCGGCGTCGTCGGACCCGCCGGCGTCACCCGCGCTGCCGCACGCGGCGAGCAGGGCGACCGCCGAGGCTGCGGCAAATGTGCGGATCAGGGTGCGGAACATGGAGATGTCCTTCCGGTGGGTGCACGTGGGCGTGCGCCACAGGCGTGGCGAGCCGGGGTGTGCGGGGGGTCGGTGCGAGCCTCGGGCGCAGGACGACCTGCGGCGGAGGGGTGCGGCTCACCCCCGGCGACGGGGGCGGCGGCCTAGCGGCGGTACGGCGCCAGGCTCAGCGGCACGCGACGAGGCGACAACACATCATCGCGACGTGGCCCTGGGCCAGTCGCATGACGTCCGCTCCTCGTGGGGTGCTCATGGCGGGGATCTTGGCGCACGACGCGCTTCCCGGTCCACCGTGCGGTCCGATCGTCTCATCCGGTGGACACGTGTCCACCGGATGGCGGACCGCTCCGCGCGACGTCACACGCCCCCGGTGCAGACTTCCCGACGCAATGTTGCTATCTTGTCGACATGGCGTCGGCAAGAGCCGACCGTCCCCGACCCGAGAGGATCCCGATGTTCCTCGCCCTCCGCGAGCTGCGCTTCGCCAGATCGCGCTTCAGCCTGATGGGAGGTGTCGTCGCCCTCATCGCCGTGCTCATGGTCGTCCTCTCCGGGCTGTCCTCCGGCCTCGTCAACGACGGCGTCTCCGGCCTCAAGAACCAGCCCGTCGACGCGTTCGCCTTCGCCGGCGGCACCAAGACCGACTCGGCGTTCTCACGGAGCATCGTCGACCTCGGGCAGGTCACCACGTGGGCCGCCCAGCCCGACGTCGCCGACGCCGCCCCGTTCGGCTCGATGCTCGTCAACGCGCACAGCTCAGCCGGCGCGCCCGTCGACCTCGCGCTGTTCGGCGTCGAGCCCGGCTCGTTCATCGACCCCCACGTCGCCGACGGCCAGGCGCTCGGCGCGGACGACGGCATCGTCGTGAGCCAGACCGTGCTCGACGACGGCCTCGCGATCGGCGACACCGTGACGATCGACCGGATCGGCACCACGCTCACGATCATCGGCACCACCGGCAACCAGCACACGTTCGGCCACGTCGACGTCGCCTACCTGCCTCTGACCACCTGGCAGGAGATCCACTCGGGTGCCGCCGCGGGCGAACAGGTCCGGCCCGACGCGTACACCGAGGCCAGCGCCGTCGCACTACGCGCCGTGGACGGCGCGACCCTCGATCTCGCTGCCGGCGACGCCGCCGCCGGGACGTCGAGCATGACGCTCACGGAGTCGTTCGGCGCGTCGCCCGGCTACACCGCCGAGACCTCGACCCTCCTGCTCATCCAGGTGTTCCTGTACGCGATCTCGGCGCTCGTCGTCGGCGCGTTCTTCACCGTCTGGACCATCCAGCGCCGCCAGGAGCTCGCGGTGCTGCGCGCCATGGGCGGGTCCACCGGGTACCTCATGCGCGACGGGCTCGCCCAGGCGCTCATCGTGCTCGTGGCCTCGAGCGCCGTCGGCGTCGCGATCGGCGTGGCCGGCGGCGGCCTGCTGAGCGGGACGGCCATGCCGTTCGCGCTCGAGGCCCCCGCGATCGTGCTCGCGTTCGCCCTGCTCGTGGTCCTCGGGACCGTCGGGGCAGCGTTCGCGATCGCCCGCATCGCCAAGGTCGACCCGCTCAAGGCCCTCGGAGGACAGCGATGACCACCACCCCGTCCACCCACGTCTCACCCGACGACGCCCGTGGCCTGGTGCTGCGCGACGTGACGCTCACGGTCGGCGACGGCGGCGGCACCGTGACGGCGCTCGACGCCGTCTCGCTGACCGTCCGGCCCGGCGAGCTCGTCGCCGTCGTCGGCCCGTCCGGATCGGGCAAGTCCAGCCTGCTCGCCGTGGCCGGTGCGCTCACCACGCCCGACCAGGGGACCGTGACGATCGACGGCCGGGACATCGCCGCCATGAAGGACCGCGAGCGCACCCGCTTCCGGCTCGACCACATCGGCTTCGTGTTCCAGTCCGGCAACCTGGTGCCCGCCCTGACGGCCCTCGACCAGCTGCGCCTCGCGGTGCACATGCGCGGCGGCACGCCCGGGCGCGACCCGCGCGAGCTGCTCGAGGAGGTCGGCCTGGGCGAAAAGCTCGGACGCCGTCCCCACGAGCTCTCGGGCGGCGAGCGTCAGCGCATCGGCATCGCCCGCGCCCTGGTGTGCGGGCCGTCGCTGCTGCTGGTCGACGAGCCCACCTCGGCCCTCGACCGCGCGCGCAGCCAGGAGATCGTCGAGCTGCTGGCCCGCGAGACACGCCAGGCGGGTGTCGCGACGGTGATGGTCACGCACGACCATGACATCCTGCAGCACTGCGACCGCGTGCACGAGATGGTCGACGGGACCCTCGCGGGCGCGCTGCCCGCGACCCGCTGACCCCGCCGCGCCACCCGGGACGTCGACCAGGCGTACCGACGAACGACGAGGAGGGCCCGTGCCGAAGATCCAGGCGGCGACGGTGGCCGAGCACCGCGCAGCCCAGCACCGGGCCCTCCTCGACGCCGCGCACGCGCTGCTCGTCGAGCACCCCGACTCCCCGCCCACGCTCGCCGCGGTCGGGGCCAGGGCAGGCCTCGCCCGGCCCAGCGTCTACCAGTACTTCGCGTCCCGCGACGCGCTGCTCAGCGCGCTCGTGGCCGACATCTTCCCTCGGTGGTCCGCGCTCGTGGAAAAGGCCATGGATTCCCCCGACCCGGGCGAGCGCGTCCTGGCCTACGTGCGCGCCAACCTGGACATCGTGGCCTCGGGAGAGCACGCCGTCGCACGAGCGCTGACCGAGATCGCCCCCCGCGACGCCCTCACGCAGGACAGTCGCGAGATGCACCGGATGCTCCTCACGCCGCTGGTCGAGGCCCTGCGCGAGCTCGGAGCGCCCGACCCCGCGGTCACCGCCGAGCTCGTCAACGGCGTCGTCCTGACCGCGAGCCGGCTGATCGAGGGCGGCCACGACGCGGATGCCGCACGGGCCCGGGCCCGTGAGCTGCTCGAGCCGTACGTGCGTCGCGGCGCACCGCGCCCCGCCTGACCGTCGCCCCTGCCGTCGCAGGGGCTCCGTGGCAGGATCGCGGGATGACCACCGAGCAGTCCCCCCAGGCACCGCAGGCTCCGCACCCGGCCCCCGCCGTCCCCGCACCTGCCGCGCCGCCCGCCGACCTGTGGGTCGAGCGCACCGGGCGACGCACGTACACCGGCCGCAGCTCGCGCGGCGCCGAGGTCAAGATCGGCCCGGTCGAGGCCGGAGCCGTCTTCACCCCCGGCGAACTGCTCAAGATCGCGCTCGCGGGGTGCACGGGCATGAGCGCCGACTCGGCCCTCGCGCACCGGCTGGGCGACGACGTGGCCGTCGAGGTGCACGTCGCCGGCCCGAGCGACCCCGACGAGGACCGGTACCCCGTCCTGACCGAGCGGCTCGTGGTCGACCTGAGCAGCCTCGACCCGGCGCAGCGCGAACGGCTCCTGACCGTGGTGCACCGCGCCGTCGACGGGCACTGCACCGTGGGCCGCACCCTGACCCACGGCGCGACGGTGGAGCTGACCGTCGAGGGCGAACGATGAGCCCCGGCCTCGCGCGGCGCCGACGACGCGACTCGTCGGGCGGTGGCGCGTCGGGCGGTGGCGCGTCAGGCAACGGGGCGTCGGGCAACGGGGCATCGATCAGCGGGGCGCCCGGCACCGACGTCACCGGACCGGGTGCCGCGACGCCGCACCTGCGCCGCACGCCCGTCCTCGACGCCGCGCTCGACAAGGCCGTGACGATCCCCTCGGCCACGATCCACGCGCACGTCGAGTCGCTGCGGCGGCGCAACCCCGAGGCCTCGCCCCAGCAGATCGTGTGGCTGCTCGAGCGCGAGTACATGCGCGTGGTGCAGAGCACCGGTGCCGCGGTGGGCGTGGCGGCCGCCGCCCCGTCCGTGGGCACAGGCGTTGCGCTCGCGCTGACCGTGAGCGACGTGGCGACGTTCTTCGGGGCGTCGGCGGCGTTCTCGCTCGCGGTGGCCAGCGTGCACGGCATCGAGGTCGAGGACGCCGAGCGGCGCCGCGCGCTGCTGCTCGCCACGATCCTGGGCGAGTCCGCCGCGAAGGTCGTCTCCGACTCGGCGCAGCTCACGACCGTGCACTTCGCCCGGACGCTGCTCACGCGCATGCCCACCTCGACCATCCGCTCGGTCAACTCGACGCTCACCCGTCGGCTGATCCGCGCCCAGGCAGCCAGGCAGAGCGGTTTCGCGTTCGGCCGGCTGCTGCCGTTCGGCATCGGGGCGGCCGTGGGGGTCGCGGGGGCACGGGCGCTCGGCAAGCCCGTGATCCAGGGAGCGCGGCTCGCCTTCGGCCCGGCCCCGGCACACTTCCCGGCCCGCATCGAGGTCATCGAGAGCGGCGGCGCCCCCGAGCTCCGCCCCGCCCCTGACCAGGGCGCACCCGGCTCGATCACGCCGGGCTCGGGTGGCACCGGGTAGGGCCTCCCCGCACTCACCCCCGAGCGGTCCGCCGCGACGGGTCAGTCGTCGAGCAGGCACGCGCTGAACCCGCGCCAGCCCTCGGCGGCGAGGCGGCGCGCTCCGGGGAGCTGATCACGGTGCTCGGCGTCGGCGAACGCGAGCAGCCCGGCGACGCACCCGAACTTGTCCCAGAACTCGTCGGCCGCGGCCGCGGCCTCGCGAGCGGCCTGCTGCTCCTCGGGCCCGGTGAGCTCGCGCGCCGCGGCGAGCGCCGCCCGGGCGGTCGCTGCGCGTCCCTCTCGTCCGGGCGCCCCCGGCACGAAGGGGGGCAGGTCGCCGAGCGCGAGCCAGTGCGCGAGACCTTCGTCGAAGGTCAGGTGGTCCAGCCGCTCGAGGTGGCCCGCCTGCGGCGGGAGCGGCCACGACCGGGCGATGGCGACGTGCGCGAGCTCGTGGTCCAGGACCTGACGCGCACCGGTCACCGCGCGATGGCCGTACGCGGCCAGCCGCGCGACGTCGAGCACGACCACCGCGGTCCCGTCCGGGGCTGTGCGGACGCCCGCGTCGTACGGGGCGGGCCACCCGACGGACAGCGCGACGTGCGCGCCGGCGGTGCCCACCTCCGGGGAGCCGAGCACGGCGCGCCATGCCGCCTCCCGCGCCGGCCGGAACGGCCGCATCAGGTCGAGCAGCGCGTCGCGGACACGGACGACGTCGTCCCGCACCGCAGGGTCCGGGAGCTGGGCCGCCACGGGCGGGGCCTCGTCTCCGGCGGCTGCGGCCACGAGCCACGTCGACGGCAGCGTGCCGTGCGCGAGCCAGGCGTCCACCGCGCTGGTGTCCACGTGCAGCCCGGCGGCGTCGCCGTCGGGCCGGTGCGCGGCGGCGCGCACCTGGTCCCCGCTCACCACCGCCCGTGCACGTGCGCGCGGACCTGCTCGTCGTAGATGCGCTCGAGGGCGTCGCTCGTGGCGTCGTCGAGCGGCGGGAGATCGGCCGCTGCGGCGTTGCCCTGCGCCTGGGCCGCGTTGCGCGCCCCGGGGATGACGACCGAGACGCCGGGCTGGTCGAGGATCCACCGCAGCGCGAGCTGCGCGGTGGTGGCCCCGGCGGGGGTGAGCGCCGCGACCTCGCGGGCGGCCCGCACCCCGACCTCGAACGGCACGCCCGCGAAGGTCTCGCCCACGTCGAAGGACTCGCCGTGGCGGTTGAACGTGCGGTGGTCGGTCGGGGCGAACGTGGTGCTCTCGTCGTAGCGGCCCGAGAGCAGCCCGCTCGCGAGCGGCACCCGCGCGATGATGCCGACACCGGCCTCGGCCGCGGCCGGGAGCACCTGCTCGAGCGGCTTGCGGCGGAACGCGTTGAGGATGATCTGCACGCTCGCGACGTGCGGGCGGGCGATGGCCGTGAGGGCCTCGTCGACCGTCTCGACCGAGACGCCGTACGCCGCGACGCGGCCCTCGTCGACGATCGTGTCGAGCGCGTCGTAGACGGCGTCACGACCGAGGACCTCGGTGGGCGGGCAGTGCAGCTGCACCAGGTCGAGCGTGTCGACGCCCAGGTTCTCGCGCGAGCGGTCCGTCCAGGCGCGGAACGCGTCCAGGGTGTAGGCACCCGCGACGTGCGGGTCGGCGCGTCGGCCCATCTTGGTCGCGACGGTCAGGTCCTGCGTGCCGCCGCGCTGGGCCAGGAAGCGCCCGACGAGCCGTTCGCTGCGGCCGTCGCCGTAGACGTCGGCGGTGTCGAGGAACGTGACGCCACCGGCCACCGCGGCGTCGAGCACAGCGAGGGCGTCGTCGTCCGCCACCTCGCCCCAGTCCCCGCCCAGCTGCCAGCAGCCGAGGCCCACGACCCCGACCGACCTGCCCGTTCGTCCCAGCACACGCTTCTCCATGACCGCGACGCTACCGTGGAACGTGCGGGTTCCCACGAACCCACGAGGGGGGTGGCGCATGCCGCGCACGCACCGCGGGACGCACGCGACCCGCACGTGGCCCGGCCGTGAGGTCGCGGTGAGCCGGGTGCTCCCTCTGAGCGCCACCGAGGCCTTCACGCTGCTCGTGGACCTGCGTCACCACGTGCGGTGGATCCCGTGGACGCGGGTCGCGGTGCCGCCGGGACCGCCGGTGCGCGGTGCCGTCGTGGTGGCGGTGTCGGGGCCGTTCGCGCGGCAGGGCGCGCCGGGGATCGTGGACCGGATGCGCATCGACCGGCTCGACCCGCCCGGTGACGGTCCGGGGGTGGCGGTCTTCACCAAGCTCGGTCCGGTGCTCGCGGGCGAGGCGCGCATCGTCGTGTCCGGTCTCGGGGCGCACCGCTCACGGGTCACGTGGTCCGAGCGGGTGCACCTGGCGGGCCCGGTGCCCGCCGGGATGCTGGTGGCACCGGTGCTGCGGCTCATGCTGCGCGCAGCCCTGACGCGGGTGGCCCGCGAGGTCGACGACCGGCGGCGGCACCATCACGCGCACGGCAACGCCGGGCCGCACAACGAATCGCCGCACACTCAGGTATTCACGCAATGATTCGTGCCCTCGGGGACAACATCGCGGTCCGACGTTGTTCATGATCGCCTCGTAGAGTCAGGTGACTCCGTCCCGATGACGCGACACCCACCCTCCTGCCCCTGAAGGAGCACCCCATGGCCGTGAGCTCGTCCACCCCCCGCGTCGCCACCCCGCGCCGCTACCTGATGTGCGAACCGGTGCACTACACGGTGTCGTACGAGATCAACCCGTGGATGGACGTCAACCGGTACACCGACACCGAGCTCGCGCGCCAGCAGTGGCGCACGCTGCGCGACGTGTACCTGGACCTGGGCCACACGGTCGACACGATCGACCCGATCCCGGGCCTGCCCGACATGGTCTACGCCGCGAACGGCGCGCTGATCGTCGACGGCATCGTCTACTCGGCCCGGTTCCGCCACCCCGAGCGCGGCCCCGAGGGCCCGGCCTACCAGAAGTGGTTCGCCGACCGCGGCTTCGTCACGCACACCGCGGCCGAGGTCAACGAGGGCGAGGGCGACATCCTGCCGGTGGGCGACGTGATCCTGGCCGGCACGGGCTTCCGCACCGACCGCGCCGCGCACGCCGAGCTCGCCCAGGTCACCGGCCACGAGGTCGTCTCGCTCGAGCTGGTCGACGCGCGCTACTACCACCTCGACACCGCACTGACGGTGCTGCAGAGCGACGCCGCCGACCCGCAGGTCGCGTACTACCCCCCGGCGTTCTCGCCCACGTCCCAGGAGCGTCTGCGCGCGATGTTCCCCGACGCCGTGCTCGCCACCGACCGTGACGCCGCGGCCCTCGGCCTGAACGCTGTGAGCGACGGCGAGCACGTCGTGGTGGCCCCCGGCGCGGTCGACCTGGCCCCCGCGCTGCGCGAGCGCGGCTACACGACGATCCCCGTCGACACGAGCGAGCTGCTCAAGGGCGGCGGCGGCGCGAAGTGCTGCACGCTCGAGATCCGCGACGTGCCGTGACGACCACGGTGAGCCGTGACCAGGAGTCCGGCGCGCGACGCAGCAGCCTCGCACCCAACTACGCACCGCTCCCGGTCACGCTCACCTGGGCGTCGGGTGCGTGGGTGCGCGACGTCGAGGGCCGCGCGTACCTCGACATGCTCGCCGGGTACTCGGCGCTGAACTTCGGTCACCGCCACCCGGCGCTGCTCGAGGCCGCTCGGGCCCAGCTCGAGCGGATCACGCTGTCCTCGCGGGCCTTCGGCCACGACCTGCTCGAGCCGTTCGCCGACGCGCTCGCGACGCTGGCCGCACCTGCGCTGCGCGGCACCCCGCTCGTGCTGCCCATGAACACCGGGGCCGAGGCCGTCGAGACGGCAGTCAAGGCCGCCCGCAAGTGGGGCTACGACGTCAAGGGCGTCGCCCCCGAGCAGGCCACGATCGTCGTCGCGGACGGGAACTTCCACGGCCGCACCACCACGATCGTGTCGTTCTCGACCGACCACGAGGCGCGCGACGGCTTCGGGCCGTTCACGCCCGGGTTCCGCGTGGTGCCCTACGGCGACGCCGACGCCGTGCGCGCCGCGATCGACGAGACGACGGTCGCTGTGCTGCTCGAACCCATCCAGGGCGAGCAGGGCGTCGTGGTCCCCCCGGCGGGCTACTGGCCCGCGGTGCGGGCCATCTGCGACGAGGCCGACGTGCTGCTCGTGGCGGACGAGATCCAGTCCGGGCTCGGACGCACCGGCACCACGTTCGCGTGCCAGCTCTGGGACGTGCAGCCCGACCTCATGACGCTCGGCAAGGCGTTGGGCGGCGGGATCGTCCCCGTGAGCGCCGTGGTCGGCCGCTCGGACGTGCTCGAGGTGCTCACCCCCGGCACGCACGGCTCGACGTTCGGCGGCAACCCCCTCGCGTGCGCGGTGGGGCTCGCCGTGGTCGAGCTGCTCGCCACGGGCGACCCGCAGGCCCGGGCCCGGACGCTCGGGGAGCACCTGCACTCCCGGCTGGCCACGCTGACGGGGGCGGGGCTCATCGCCCGCAGCCGCGGGGTCGGCCTGTGGGCAGGCATCGACGTGGACCCGGCGCTCATGACCGGTCGCGAGCTGTGCGAGCGTCTGCTGGCGCACGGCGTGCTGGCCAAGGACACGCACGGCTCGACGATCCGGCTGGCTCCGCCGCTCACGATCGACCGGCAGGACCTCGACCTGGCGCTCGACCGGCTCGGCCAGTCGCTCTGCTGAGCGAGACCCGCCGAACGTGACGGGTGGTCCGCACCGCCGCAGCGGTGCGGACCACCCGTCGCCGCTCAGCTGAAGAGCACAGCCGTGTACAGCCGGCCGTCGCGCGTGACAGCACCGATCGACATGCGCGTGACGTCGGCGTTGAGCATCCACGCGTTGTGGGCCGGCGAGTTCGCGTAGGCGTCGATCATGGCCGACGCGCTCACGGGCTGGACCCATCCGACGATGCTGTCCTTGCCGCTGTGCCAGATGCGCCCCTCGGTGGCCATCGCGACCGCGTGGTTCTGCAGGGTCGACGACCCGGAGATGCTCAGCGCACCCAGCCCGTTGTTGGCCCGGTGGGTGTTGATCGCGTTGCCGATCGCCTGCGCGCTGTACGCGTCGATGCCGGCGACCGGGGCCGCGGCCTCATCGGACGACTCGGCCGGAGCGGTGGTGGTCGCGCGGGTCCGGGTGGTCGTCGCGGCGGGTGCCCGGGTCCGCTGCTTGGCTGCGGCGGCCTGCGCTGCGGCCTCGGCCGCGGCCCGCTCGGCGGCGATGCGGGCGTCCTCGGCGGCCTGCCACGCCGCCTGCGCCTCGACGACGGCCTGCTGCGGTGCGGCGAGCGTGGTACCGGCGGCACGCAGCTCGTGCGCGCTCGTGCCCTGCCCCAGCGCCGCGCTCACGGCGGTCAGCGAGTCGATGGCCTGCTGGAGGGCCGCGCGCGGGGCGTCGCCCGCCTGCGGGTTCGCGTCCAGCACGGCACGGGCCTGGGCGATCAGGCCGTCGGTGTCCGCGACCTCGGCAGAGCGTGACGCGAGGCGCGTGGCCGTCGCGACCTCGACCTGGCGCCCCCGGAGGAACGCGGTGTCGGCGCGCTCTGCGGCCACCTCACGGCCGACGCGCTCCTGCATCAGGGCGAGCTCTGCGGCGCGGGCCTGCTGGTCGAGGTGCAGCGCGATGCCTCCTGCCGTCCCCACGAGCACGAGCACGACGGCCAGGCTCACCACGACCGTGCCGGTGCGCCGGCGTCCGTCGGGGCCGGTGGCCGCGGGCGCCTCGTGCTGCGCGGGCGTCGTGGCGGGAGGCTGCGTGGTGGGGCGCTCCACCGAGGGCCGGGCCCGGAGCGGCAGCGGGGAGGCGGTGGGGGCCGGCGCCGTGAGCGGCTCGGCGGTAGGAACGAACAGGCCGGCCAGCTCGGGGAGCAGCAGCGCCGCGGTCTCGGGGGGCAACGGGTCCACGCGGGGAGCGGGGACGAACGCCGCGGGACGGCTCTCGACGGGGGCCACGGCCGCCTCGACGAGCCGCTCGCTGCCCCGCTGCGTCGGGATGGACGCGAGTCGCCGTTGGTGCTTGTGCCGCACGGTCGCCATGGAGGATCCCCTTCGTCGTGCACGACTTTCCTCGACCACCCAAGCATCGGCAACCGGGGCGGCAACCTGTAGGGGCGATGTGCCCCGGATCGCGTCGGTGCACGTGGGCGGCCTGTGCAGCATCATGAGCGGGTGCCACACGCCCCCGAACCGCGCCCCGAAGGGCTCGACGCCCTGGACGAGGCCATCCTGCGAGCGCTGTCCGTCGACGCCCGGTCGAGCTACGCCGACATCGGCGCCGTGGTCTCCCTGTCGGCCCCCGCGGTCAAGCGGCGCGTCGACCGGCTGCGGGCGCGCGGCGTCGTGCGGGGGTTCACGGTGCGGCTCGACCCGGCCGCGCTCGGCTGGACCACCGAGGCGTTCATCGAGCTCTTCTGCCACGGCTCGACGAGCCCGGCGACCATGCAGGCGGCGGTCGAGACCTACCCCGAGGTCGTCGCGGCGAGCACTGTCACGGGTGACGTCGACCTGATGATCCAGGTCCGCGCCCGTGACATGCGCCACCTCGAACGGGTCGTCGAGCGGCTCGCGGCCGAGCCGTTCGTGGCCCGCACGCGATCGACCGTGGTGCTCTCGGCCCTCGTGCGCCGCACCGACGTGCCGCCGACCCGCGCGGACTGACCCTGCTCGCCCGAGGGCCGGCCACCTCGCCGCTCAGGCCTCGGAGCCCCGCGTCTCGGAGTCCTTGGCACGACTCGTCACGACCATGACCGGGCACTTCGCGTGGTGCAGCACCGCCTGGCTCGTGGAGCCCAGCAGCAGCCCGGCGAACCCGCCCCGCCCGCGCGAGCCGACCACGATCAGGTCGGTCGCGGTCGAGAACTCGGTCAGCAGCTCGGCGCCCGACCCGTCCAGCACATGGCGGCGCACGGTGAAGCCCGGGAAGTCCGCCAGGGCCCGGTCGACCACGACGTTGAGCCCCTCGGTCGCGTCCGCGAGCAGCTGCTCGTGGTCGATCGACGCGGGCATCCAGGCCAGCACACCCATCCCGGTGCCGACAGGCACCCCCGCGACGGCGATGAGCTCGGCGTCCCACGCCTGGGCCTCGATGATCGCGCGTCGCAGCGCGAGGTCGGCCTGCGGCGAGCCATCGATGCCGACCACGATGCGTCGCAGCGGCTGGACGGTGGGCAGCACCCCGTCGTCGGGCACCGCGGCGCCTCCCGGTCCGCGCAACGGCACCACGACCGTGGGGCAGTGGGCGTGCGCCGGCAGCGCCGAGGACACGGTGCCCAGCAGCCGGTCGGCGAACCCCCCGCGCCCCCGCGTGCCGACGACGGCGAGGCAGACGTCGCGCGACATCTCGACGAGCACGCCCGCGGCGTCACCGGTGGCGACGGTCGCGGTCACGTCGATCGACCCGGCCGCGAGCGCGCGCCCCTTGGCCTCGGTCAGCACCGCCCGGGCACCCTCGAGGATCGCTGTGTCGTCGAGCGCCGCGTAGCCCCCGTCGAGCGAGGCCGCCGTGAACGACGGCAACGAGTACGAGCACACGATCCGCAGGGGCCACCCGCGGGTCCGGGCCTCGGCCGCCGCCCAGTCCAGGGCATGCAGGCTCGCGCCCGACCCGTCGACCCCCACCAGCACCGCTCGTTCGTGCGTCATCGCTCCGACCTCCTGTGGATCAAGCCGTCAGTCTGCCTCAGAGCATGCCCTTTCCGCACCTTCCGCGGAGAGAACCGCGGGGAGGACTTGAGAGAGACTTGACGCAGACCCTAGGCGACGAGGTACGGCGACCAGGCCGGTTCGTCGACGCCCGCACCCCGGACGATCGCAGCCGCCCCGCGCGGGGCCCGGGGCACGTAGGCGAGCTCCCAGCCCAGCTCGGTGAGCAGCCGGTCCGCCTTGCGGTGGTTGCAGCGGACGCACGCCGCGACGACGTTGCCCCACTCGTGCCGACCCCCGCGCGACCGGGGGTGCACGTGGTCCACCGTGTCGGCCGCCGCCCCGCAGTACGCGCACCGGAAGGCGTCACGCTGCAGGACCGTCCGACGGGTGGGCGGCAGGGTCCGGCGGGTGGGCACGTGCACGTAGCGGGTCAGGACGAGCACGATCGGCGCCGGCAGCGCGCTGCGCTCGGAGCGGAGCATCCGCCCGTCGGACTCGAGGATGGTCGCCTTGCCCGACATCACGAGGCTGACGGCCCGTCTCAGGCTCACCACGCACAACGGTTCGAGGCTCGCGTTCAGCAGCAAGGTCCGGTGCGGTACGGGCATCAGCACGGCGACTCCTAGGCCCGGTCGTGGGACCCGGCTGGCTGCCGGTGTCCCGTGGGGGGAGGTGCAAGCGCGACCAGCGTACGCGGCGCCCCCGGGTGCACACCCGCCGATTCGCCGGGTGAGGTCTGCGGAGACGCCGAAGGGCCCCGCCGACTCGCGTCTGCGGGGCCCTTCGGTGCTGTGCTGAGGTCAGCCGATCCGGATGAACACCGGAGCGCTCTGCCAGATCGAGCGGAACTGGATCGTCTTGCCCGGACGGGGCGAGTCGATCTGCTGGTCGCCGCCCGCGTAGATCGCGACGTGGCCGGGGCTCCAGATGATGTCGCCCGGCTGCGCGTCGGCCCGCGAGACGACGGTGCCGGCCGCCTTGATGCCCGCGGACGTGCGGGGCAGCGAGACGCCGAGCTGGTCGTAGACGTAGGAGACGAAGCCCGAGCAGTCGAAGCCGTCGGGCGTGGTGCCGCCCGAGACGTACGGGACGCCGACGTAGCGTGCGGCGATCTCGAGGACGGAGTTGCCGGCCACGGACTGCGGCACGTCGCTGGTCGCCGCGGCGGTCGCGACTGCGGTGCGGGTGGTCGAGCGCGACGCCGCCAGGGTGGCGGTGCGCGTGGTGGCCTTCTTGACGACGGGGGCCACGGCCTCGACGGCCGGGGCGTCGAAGGACCAGCTCGCCTCGACGGGGGCGGTCACGACGGGGGCCGTCTCGAGCACGGCGCGGGCCGAGGCCGTCAGTGCGGACGTGTCGACGGCCGGAAGGGAACCTGCGGCGCCACCGGCCGGAGCGGCGTTGGCGACGCTTCCGATCATGGTGACGACGAGGCCGGAGGTCGCGGCGACGGCGGCGCTGCGCCGACCCACGACTCCGATGGATGCCGTGGCGGCGTGGGCTATGTCGGTCAGAGGTGTCACGGGGCGTCGCGCTGCACGATGGCGGGCGCGGGTGTTGCTCACGGTCACGCGGTGCCTCTCCTGTCGCCTACGAGGTGAGCTGTCGGGTTCGGGTGGGAGAACACCCGGCCGATGGACGACGTTCCGCCCCTCGACTTCACCCCAAGGGCGCCAGATCTCAGCGCCCACTACGTGGGTCCCCCGCCCCTGCCGGCGAAGTAGTACGGACCTCGTGCGGCGGCAGGGTTCGGCGTTCCGCTCGAGGGCTTCAACAGAGGAGGGTCTGTGAAGCACTCAGAACGTACAGCAGGGACCGGCTCATGTCACGCTCCGGTCACGACAGATCTCGCTCCGGACACGACGAGACCCCGCACCCGGGGGTGCGGGGTCTCGTCGGGAGGTACGCCCACCTGCGAGGCCGTGCGACGACGGCCCGCCGTCAGCTCGTCGTGACGAACACGTGCCGGGCGACGTCGTCGGGCAGGTCGAGCACGGTCTCGGCGTCGGGACGCGCCACGGTGACCACTCCCGGGGTGCGCTCGACGGTGATCTCGCCGCCCGGCACGACCCCGGCCTGCGCGAGCCGCGACAGGAGCTCGACGTCGGTCTGCAGCGGCTCGCCGAGCCGCGCGACCACGGCACGCGACGGCGACGCCCCGGGAGCGCTCGCGACCGTGAGCAGCGACACGACACCGTCGAGGAAGCCCACGACAGTGCTCTCCTCACCGATCTCGGCGAGCCCCGGGATCGGGTTGCCGTACGGGTCGAAGTGCGGGTGGTCGAGCAGCTCGGCGAGCCGGCGCTCGACGCGCTCGCTCATCACGTGCTCCCAGCGGCACGCCTCCTCGTGGACGAACTCCCAGTCGAGCCCGATGACGTCGGTCAGCAGACGCTCCGCGAGGCGGTGCTTGCGCATGACGCGCACGGCCTTGGCCATGCCGGCGTCGGTCAGCTCGAGGTGACGGTCGCCGCTGACCACCAGCAGCCCGTCACGCTCCATGCGAGCCACCGTCTGCGACACGGTCGGTCCGCTGTGACCGAGCCGCTCCGCGATCCGCGCGCGCAGCGGGGTGATGCCCTCCTCGGTGAGCTCGTAGATCGTCTTGAGGTACATCTCGGTCGTGTCGATCAGATCACTCACGGCACTCCCCTTCGGTCATCAGGTGCTCGCCGCCCCAGGTTAGTTGGTCCTGGGTGCGGGCCGTGCCGATCTCGGAGCGACGCAGCCCCTATCCTCGATCTGTGCCCGAGGCCGAGAACCCGCAGATCACCATCCCTGCCGACCTGCTCCCCCGCGACGGCAGGTTCGGCTCCGGACCGAGCAAGGTCCGCACCGCCCAGGTCGACGCGCTCGCCGCGCTGGGCACCTCGCTTCTCGGCACCTCGCACCGGCAGGCGCCCGTGCGCGCCGTCGTGCACAGGGTGCGCGCCGGCCTCGCCGAGCTGTTCTCGCTGCCCGACGGCTACGAGGTCGCCCTCGGCAACGGCGGCTCGTCCGCGTTCTGGGACCTCGCGACCTTCTGCCTCGTGCGCGACCGCTCGCAGCACGCGTCGTTCGGGGAGTTCGGTGCCAAGTTCGCCCAGGCCGCGACGCGGGCGCCGTTCCTCGGGACGCCGACCGTCCGCACCGCCCCCGCGGGTCAGCTCGCCCTGCCGGAGCTCGAGGACGGCGTCGACGTCTACGCCTGGCCGCACAACGAGACCTCGACGGGCGTCGCCGCCCCCGTGCGTCGCGTCGCGGGATCGCGCGACCAGGGCGCCCTGATGGTGGTCGACGGCACCTCGGGCGCCGCCGGTCTGCCGATCGACATCGCGCAGACCGACACCTACTACTTCGCGCCGCAGAAGGGCTTCGCCTCGGACGGCGGGCTGTGGCTCGCTGTGCTGTCCCCCGCCGCGATCGAGCGGGCCGCGCGCATCGAGGCCGACGGCCGGTGGGTGCCCGAGTTCCTGTCGCTCACCACGGCGCTGACCAACTCGCGTCTCGACCAGACCCTCAACACCCCGGCGATCTCGACCCTCGTGCTCATGGCCGAGCAGATCGACTGGCTGCTGGCCCAGGGCGGTCTCGACTGGGCGACGGCGCGCACAGCGACGTCCTCGGGCCACCTGTACACCTGGGCCGACGCCCGCGACTGGGCCGAACCGTTCGTCGCGGACCCCGCGCACCGCTCGCAGGTGGTCGGCACGATCGACCTCGCCCCCGAGGTCGAGGCCGCGACGGTCGCCACGGTGCTGCGCGCGCACGGCGTCGTCGACGTCGAGCCGTACCGCAAGCTCGGCCGCAACCAGCTGCGCGTGGCCATGTTCCCCGCGGTGGACCCCGAGGACGTGCTCGCCCTGACTGCCTGCATCGACCACGTCGTCGACCGCCTTGTCTGACCCTTCCTTATCCGAGCCCGCGGTCGCCGATCTCCCGGCCGGCCGCCCGGTCGCGGACGCTCAGGCCGTCGGGGCCCCACGCCTCGTCCGTGACCGGCTGACGCTGACCCTCTACGGGTACTCCGTGATGTGGGGCTGGTGGCTCTACAGCTTCACCCCGGGGGTCCCGCTGATCGCCGAGGACCTCGGCATCACCCGGGCCCAGGCGGGCCTGCACGGCACGTTCATGGCGGGCGGCATGATCGCCGCGGGCCTGTTCAGCGCGCAGCTGGTGGGCCGGGTGGGCCGCCGCACCGTGCTGCTCATCGGGCCGGCGCTCATCGTCGGTGGCGTGGCGATGCTGGTCGCCGGGCAGTCGCTCGCGGTGACGCTGCCGGCCGTGACCGTCGTCGCGATCGGCGGCTCGCTCGCGATCTCCGCGTTCCAGCCCGCGTTGGCCGTGCACCACGGCGGCGCCGGGGCCGCAGCGCTCACCGAGGCGAACGGGGCGGGTGCCCTCGTCGGGCTCGTCGGGCCGCTGGCGCTCGGGCTCTCGGTCTCTCTCGGCGGCGGGTGGCGGCCCGCGGTGGCGATCACGGTCGTCCTCGCGGCGGGCGTCGCGCTGGCCGTGTCCCGGCTGCCCGCCACCGGGGCCCTGGGCCGACCGACCCGCACCGTCGCCGTTCCCGACGCCGATCCGGCGACGGGTGGGCGGCGCGGGTTCTCGCCCGCGTTCTGGCTGTTCTGGATCGCGCTGGTGTGCGCGATCGGCATCGAGAACGCCACGACGTTCTGGGCCGCGGACCTGCTGCAGTCGCAGACCGGGGCCACCGCAGGGCTGGCCGCGGGCGCCGTCTCGGGGCTCGTCGCCGGCATGGCCGCCGCCCGGTTCGCCGTCGGGCGGCTCGCCCTGCGCCTCTCGCCCGTCGACCTGCTGCTGGGCTCGTTCGCGCTGGCCGCGGTCGGGTGGTTCGTGCTCTGGTCCGCGACCAGCCCGGTGGTCGGCCTCGTGGGCCTCGTGGTCGCGGGCCTGGGCTACGGCGCGCAGTACCCGCTGACGATCGTCGCGGTGCTGGACGCGTCCGCCGGGCGCCCCGACGCCGCCCAGTCGCGGTCGACGCTCGCGGGCGGCGTCGCCGTGGGCGTCGCCCCACCGCTGCTCGGTGCCCTCGCCGACGCGGTCGGCACCCGCGCGGCCTTCGGCGTCGTCCCGGTGCTGGTCGCGATCGCGGCCCTCACCGTCACGCTCGCACGGCGGTGGGCCCGGGCCACCGGGGACACCTCGATCCGCTGAGACCTTCGATCCGCTGAGGCGCTCGATCCGCTGAGACCTCAGGCCGACGAGGTCGACTGCTCGATCTCGCGTGCCCGCAGCTCGGCGGCGACCTCCTGGCGCTGCGTGGGCAGCGACGGGTAGCGGACGTCCAGGTGGGGGCGGGTGCGCACGCTGTAGTGCACCTCGAGCTGCCAGTGCCGCTTGACCCAGATCGCTGCGCCGGTCGCGACGATCAGGGCAGCGATCGAGCCGATGCCGATCGCCCAGCGGGGACCGAACTCCTCGGCCACCCACCCGATGATGGGCGAGCCCACGGGCGTCGCGCCGAGGAACACGATCATGTAGAGCGACATCACGCGCCCGCGCACCGCGGGGTCGGTCGACATCTGGATGGTCGTGTTGGCCGCGGTCATCATCGTCAGCGAGGCGAAACCGACGGGGATGCACGCCACCGCATAGCTCGGGTACGTGGGCATGAGGGCCATGACGCCCGAGGCGACGCCGAACCCGAAGGCCGCACCGATGACGAGTCGCACCCGCGGACGGTCGCGCCGGGCGGCCATGAGCGCGCCCGTGAGCGAGCCGATCGCGAGCACCGAGCCGAGCACGCCGTACTCCCCCGCGCCCCGGCCGAACTCGGTGCGGGCCATCATGGCGCTGGTGATCTGGAAGTTCAGGCCGAACGTCGAGACGACGCCGACGACCACCATGATGACGATGATGTCGGTGCGGTTGCGCACGTAGGCGATGCCCTCGCGGATCTGCCCCTTGGCGCGGTCCGCGATCGGCAGGGGGTGGAGCTCGGAGAGCCGCATCTGGGTCAGCGCGAAGATCGTCGCGGCGAACGTCACGCCGTTGATCATGAAGACCCAGCCGGTGCCGATCCAGGCGATGAGCAGACCCGCCAGGCCGGGGCCCACGAGCCGGGCGGCGTTGAACGACGCGCTGTTCAGGCCCACGGCGTTGGACAGCTTCGTGGCGGGGACCAGCTCGGCGACGAACGTCTGCCGCACGGGGCCGTCGACGGCCGAGACGCAGCCGAGCAGCGCGGCGAAGACGTACACCTGCCAGAGCTGCGCGTGCCCGCTGAGCACGAGCCCACCGAGCCCGAGGGCCAGCACGGCCTGGGACGCCTGGGTCGCCATGAGGAGCTTGCGGCGGTTGACGCGGTCGGCGAGCACGCCCGCCCACGCCGACAGGAACAGCGTGGGGGCGAACTGGAGCGCGGTGGTGACGCCCACGGCGACACCCGAGTCGTCGCTGAGGACGGTCAGGACGAGCCAGTCCTGGGCGATGCGCTGCATCCAGGTGCCGATGTTCGCCACGAGGGCGCCGGCGAACCACAGGCGGTAGTTGAAGAACTTGAGCGAGGAGAACGTGGACGAGGAGCTCATTCGGCGGCGATCCTCCGGAGGAGCTGGGCGGCTTCGGCGAGGGTGGCACGCTCGGCGGGCGTGAACGACGCCAGGCGTCGGGTGAGCCACTCGTCGCGGCGGCGGCGCGTCTCGCGCACCTCGGCCGTGCCGGCGTCGGTGAGGGTCACGACGACCTGGCGACCGTCGGTGGGGTGCTCCTGCTTGGTGACGAAGCCCAGCTCGACGAGGCCGTTGACCGTGCGGGTCATCGACGGCGGCTGGACGTGCTGCAGGTCGGCGAGCGCCCCGGGGGTCATCGGCCCGTTCTGGTGCAGCCAGGCCAGGACGTTGAACTGGGTGTCGGGCAGGTCAGCGGCGCCACGCTCGGAGCGGATCCGGCGGGCAGACCGCGAGATCGCGACGCGCAGGTCACCGGCGAGCGTGCCGGGGCGGCACTGCTTGGCGGTGACGGTGGGCGCGGGGCCGGACCCGACGGCGTCGACGGGTGGGACAACAGGCATGTCGTTACCTTAACTCATTACTCAAGGTAAGTACATGTGCTGTGGCCGACGTCACGAGGTGGACGCCCGCCCGCCTCGACGACAGCAGGCCGGGCCCGCCACGAGGGCGGACCCGGCCTGCGGGGACGACAGGGGTCAGAGGCCGATCGCGGACTTGATCGGGCCGAGCGTGAAGTACGCGAGGAAGAGCACGCTCGCGACCCACATGAGCGGGTGGATCAGGCGGACCTTGCCCACCGCGATCTTGATGATCACGAAGGTGATGAAGCCCGCGCCGATGCCCGCGGTGATCGAGTACGTGAACGGCATGAAGATCATCGTGAGGAACGCCGGGATCGCGATCTCGTAGTTCTTCCAGTTGATGCCGGTCACCTGCATGACCATGAGGAAGCCGACGACCACGAGGGCCGGCGTGGCAGCCTCGAACGGCACCATCTCCACGAGCGGGGCCAGGAAGGTCGCCAGCAGGAACGCGATACCGGTCACGACCGACGCCAGACCCGTGCGGGCACCGTCGCCGACACCCGCGGCCGACTCCACGAAGCTCGTGTTGGAGGAGACGCCCCCGGCGCCACCGGCTGCGGCGGCGATCGAGTCGACCACCAGGATCTGCTTGGTCTTGGGCGGGTTGCCCTCCTCGTCGAGCAGCCCGGCCTCGCCACCGACGGCGACCATCGTGCCCATCGTGTCGAAGAAGTCAGCGAGCAGGATCGCGAACACGAGCAGCATGACCGCGACGGTGCCGATCTTGCCGAACGAGCCGAACAGCGAGAACTGACCCAGCACCGTGAAGCTCGGCACGCTCACGATCGTGTCGGGCAGGGCGGGGATGTTCAGCTTCCAGCCGCCCGGGTTGTCGGCGCTCTGCGAGCCGAGGTTGCCGACCAACTCGACGAGGATCGCGAGCACGGTGGTGGTGACGATCGCGATGAGGATCGCGCCCTTGGTCTTGCGGACCATGAGGATGATCGCGAGCAGCAGGCCGACAACGAAGATCAGCAGCGGCCACGAGCCGATCGAGCCGCCGATGCCCAGCTCGACCGGGGTGGCCTGGCTGGCCGGGACCCGGATGAAGCCCGAGTCAAAGAGCCCGATGAAGGCGATGAACAGGCCGATGCCCACGCTGATGGCCGTCTTGAGCTCGACGGGGACGGCACGGAAGACAGCCTCCCGGAACCCGGTGAGCACCAGCGCCAGGATGATCAGGCCCTCGAGGACCACGATCCCCATCGCGTCGGCCCACGTCATGTCGGGCAGCACGGCGATCGAGTAGGCCACCACGGCGTTCAGCCCGAGGCCCGCGGCGAGCGCGAGGGGGAAGTTCGCGACCACACCCATCAGGATCGACAGGACACCCGCGACGAGCGCCGTCGTCGCCGCGACCATCGCCAGGTCGGGTGCGTCACCGCCGCCGAGGAACTTGCCGGTGCCGTCCTGGACGGTCCCGATGATGAGCGGGTTGAGGACGATGATGTAGCTCATCGCGAAGAACGTGACCAGGCCGCCGCGGATCTCGGAGCCGACGGATGAGCCACGCTCGGTGATCTTGAAGAAGCGGTCGAGGGCGCCCGGGGGGGACGTCTTCACGACATCGGGGGAGGTTGTCGCCATGCCGCGCATGATGGCAGATCACCCTGGACCCGCCGCGCGGCTGTCCAGAGCGTTAACACGCCCGTAACCCGGTGCCGGTGGCCCGCCGCTCCCATCCGACCAGTCTGGGCCCCTTCGGGCCGACCGACCATCCGCCCCGCGTCCGCCGTGCCCCTGCACTACCGTCGACGGATGACCCGACCTCCTCGGCGCGTGCTCGGAGCGCTCGTGGCAGCCGGTGCCGTCGTCGCGGTCGTGACCCTGAGCCCCGTCCCGCTGCAGCAGGTGCTCGACCGGCCGCTCGGCCGGGTGCTCGCGCTGCTGCACGGCTGGGGCCTGCCCGGGTCCGCGCACCTGGCCGAGGCGGCCGCGAACGTGGCGCTGTTCGTGCCGCTCGGCCTGCTCGCCGCGCTCGTGCTCGCGCGCCGGTGGTGGTGGGCCGTGCTGGTGGGAGCCGCGCTCGCCTCGCTCACGATCGAGGTCGTGCAGCACGCCGTGCTGGCGCAGCGGGTGGGCTCGGCGCGCGACGTGCTCGCGAACACGCTGGGCACGCTCGTCGGGATCGGCCTCGCGGCGGTGTGGCAGCGCGTCCGGCGGCGACGTGCGTCCGGGCTCGCGCCCGTCGCGGGCCACGGCGGACGGGGTTAGCGGCGTGGGGTCCGGCCGGCTGCGGCGGTGGACGTGGGTCGCGTTCGTCGCCTACCTCGCCCTCGTGGCGAGGATGACGCTGCGTCCCGAGCCTGCCGACGAGGAGACGTTCGACGTCGTCCGTGCCGTGATCGGCTGGCTGGCCGCGCGCGGGGCACCGGTGACCTACGACGGGGTCGAGGCGGTCTCGAACGTCCTGATGTTCGTGCCGTTCGGCGTCCTGGCGGGGCTGCTCGTGGCGCGGGGGCGGTGGTGGGTCGTGCTCGCAGCGGGCTGTGCCACGTCGGTCGCGATCGAGACCGCCCAGCGCCTGTTCCTGCCCACCCGCGTGCCGACGGCCCAGGACGTGGTGCTCAACACCGCGGGGACGGCCGTGGGGCTCGTGCTCCTCGCCGCGGGGCTGCGGTGGTGGTCGGCGCGGGCGGCCAGGAGCGCGAGCACGACCGCCGGGACGCGTGCGCCGGTGGGCGCCTCGGGCGCCGACGCCGGCTGAACCCCGGATCAGCCGAGGAAGACCTGCGCGCAGAGCATCCCGCGCGACCCTTCGGCGCAGCCGATCCCGATCGACGTGTACGACGCGCGCAGGATGTTCTCGCGGTGCCCGGTCGAGCCCATCCATCCCGCGGTCATGTCCGCCGGGGTCGGGTGGCCGAGCGCGAGGTTCTCCCCCGCCGCGCGTCCGCCGCACGCCGCCTGGACGGGGGCGAGCGGGTCGTGCTCGAAGCGGTCCTCGGCCACGAGCACGCCGGCCCGCTGCACCGCCTGCTCGGTCGCGCACGGGGAGACCGCGAGCGTCGCGAGACCCGCCGCGGTGCGCTGCTCGTTCGTGAGCGCCACCAGCGCGGCGGAGAACTCCTCGGCCGCAGCGCCGACCGGGGTGGACGCGGGGGTCGGGGTGGACGCGGGGGCCGGGCTCGCGGCAGGAGCCCGCGACGACGCCGCAGGCTCGGGCGTCGCCGACGGGCTCGACGCCTCGGACGGGACGGCGGTCGCGGTGGGGCCCGTCGCGGTGGGGCCCGTACCGGTGGGGCCGGGCGCGAGGATCTCGGGCGCGGGGGTGCGCGACGCCCCGCGCGAGCTCGACGGGCTGCGGTCGACGACCTGCGCGATCCGCGTCGGCAGACCCGCGAGGGTCACAGCGCCGGTGTCGTCGCGCAACGCGGGCCCGGCGACCGCGGCGAGCGCCCCGAGCGCGACCAGGGTCGAGATCCCGACGATCGTGCGGGTCCGACGGGCGCGCCGGGCCTTGCGCTCACGCCACGAACGGAGCTCGCGGCGCCGGGGCAGCTCGGTCGGACCCGTCGTCATCACGTGAGCACGTTATCCGATCGTGATCTTGCTGCCGCCGATCGGACGATGTGAAAGCACTCACCGTCAGACCACGAGCAGCGAGAACCGCCCCGAGCCGTAGCCCTTGACGTCGACGTCCAGGTCGATCCGGCGCACGAACGCCCCGATCCACTGAGCCACGTCGTTCGGCACCGGGTCGCCCGGCGCGTACACGGCTCCCAGCTTGAGGTGCGGCGCGTCCTCCGCGTTGAACAGCGAGGCCAGCACGTTGAGGATCTCGCTCGCGTTCTCGAGCAGGTTGTCCGGCATGAGGCCCGCTCCGATGGCCCGCTCGGCCGTCGGCGTGGGGAGCAGCGCGATCGCCGCACCCGCGCGCGACGCGAGCTCGAGGTCCATGAGGATGAGCGCACCCAGCGTCTGGTGCCGGTCGACGTACGCGCCCACGAGCGCACCGAACTCCGCGGCCGGGTCGACCATCGACCCGCCCGTCACGACTTGCACGTCGCGGCCGATCAGCCCCGCGAGCACGTCCCGCACGTCCATGGCCGCGGGCAGCGGCGTCAGGTCGCTCATGCGAGCACCGGCTCGATCGCGTCGCGGAAGCTCTCCGCGGTGAACGGCTTCGCGATCAAGAAGAGCGCCCCCGCCGCGTCGGCGGTCTCGCGCATCTCGGGCGAACCCTCCGACGTCACGAACGCGAACGGCGTCTGGAAGCCCTCGGCCCGCAGGGCGTGCAACAGCTCGATCCCCGTCATCTCGGGCATGTTCCAGTCGGAGAGGATCACGTCGGGCTCGTCGGCACGGACCGCCTCGAGAGCGGCGGCGCCGTCAGCAGCCTCCGTGACCTCCCAGTCGTACCCGGCCTGCCGCAGGGTGCGGATGACGATCTGACGCATCACGCGGCTGTCGTCCGCGACCAGGACTCGCAGCATGGTTCTTCCTTCCTTCGACGTGCACAGCTCGTGCACGTTGGATCGCTCCGGACATTGATCTCATCGGTGGGCGGGACGACTACCTTGACCCCGGACGGTGACGACCAGGGGCCTCCCGCCCCACCCGAGGTGCAGCGCGTGCACGAGCGGGCCCTCGTCGGGCGGACGCACAGCGACACGCGGCAGGCCGAGCGTGCCCGCCACGGGCAGCAGCGACTTCACGTTGCCGCCCACCACGTTGGCGACCTCGCCGAACGCGTCGACCAGGTCCGCCTCGCCGACCGGCTCGTCGTCGGCCATGCCCAGCAGCGCCCGCGTGAGCTCGTGCGCGGTCGACGTCGAGGTCTCGACCGCGACCTGGCCCGACCACGCCCCGTGCAGGTCGACCCACGCGACGAGCGGGTCGGTGAACCCCGGGAACACGCCCGACCACTCGCCGACGGTGCCCGGCGTCCCGTCGACCATCGTCGCGAAGACGTCGACGGCGATCGCGAGCACCTCAGGGCGCCCGATCACGCCGGCGTCCGCCGGGGCGCTCATGCCGTCTGCCCGGCGCGGACGAGACCGAGCAGCTCGAGCTTCCCGCGGATGATCTCGGGGGTGAACGGCTTGATCACGTACTCGTGAGCCCCCGCGGCCAGCGCGCGGACGATCTGGCCGTGCTCGCTCTCGGTCGTGACCATCATGAGCGTCACGTCACGCCACTCCCTGCGCGCCCGGACCCGGGTCACGAAGGTCAGCCCATCCATGACCGGCATGTTCCAGTCGACGCACGCGAGGTCGACCTCGACGCCCTGCTCGAGCACGTCGAGCGCCTCCTGCCCGTCGCCCGCCTGGACGACCTCGAACCCGAGCGGCTCGAGCACGCTCGCGACGATCCGTCGCATCGTGCGGGAGTCGTCGATGACCAGAGCTCTCAACGCAGCCCTCCAGGCTTCGCGGTGAACGGGGACGGGACCAGGGGGACGTCGGACGTGCGGGGCGCGGTGCGGGCGACCGGGCGGTAGACCGACCCGCTGCCCAGGGCGAGCCGCGCCCAGCCGTCGTCGACCCCGATCGTCGTCTCGGCCGCCCCCAGCACCAGGAAGCCCCCCGGGCGCAGCACCCGGTGCACGCGCGAGAGGATCTGCTGCTTGGTGGTCAGGTCGAAGTAGATGAGCACGTTGCGCAGGAAGACCAGGTCGAACGGCGGCCCGGCGGGCGGCGCGTCGAGAAGGTTGTGGCGCTGGTAGCGGACCGCGGCGCGCAGCTCGTCCGAGATGCACCACTCGGCGCCGTCGGCCCGGAAGTGGCGCGCCCGCATCGCGGTCGGCAGCCCCCGGTCCATCTCGAGCTGGCTGTAGCGACCCGCCCGGGCCCGCGCGAGCACCTGCTCCGAGAGGTCGGTCGCGAGGATCTCGACGCGGACCGACGCGGGGAGCACGTCGGCCAGCGTCATGGCGATCGAGTACGGCTCCTGGCCCGTCGAGCAGGCGGCCGACCACACCCGCAGGCCCGAGGCCGGGATCGGGCCCTCCATGAGCGTCGGGACGAGGTGCTGGCGCAGCGCCACGAACGGCGCACCGTCGCGGAACCACGAGGTCTCGTTGGTCGTGAGCGCCTCGACCACCAGGTCGAGGTCGTGCTCGGAACGGCCCGCACGCACAGCGCGCACGTACTCGTCGACGCCGAGCCCGGCACGTCGGGCGAGCGGCGCCAGGCGGCTCTCGACGAGGTACTCCTTGCCCTGGTCGAGCTGGATCGCGCTGCGTCGACGGACCAGGTCCGCCACGAAGTCGAACGACGCGGTCGTGAGCGTCACGCGACACCCCCCGTCGCCGCGGCCACGCGGGTCGCACCGGCGCGGCTCCGGGCCACGACGGCCTCGACCACCCGCCCGACGTCGTCGAGGGGCAGGACCCGGTGCGCCAGGCCGGCGGTCGCCACGGCCCCCGGCATGCCCCACACCACGCTCGACGCCTCGTCCTGGACCACGACCGTGCCGCCCGCTGTCACCACGTCGTCGCAGCCCGTGCGACCGTCGGCACCCATCCCGGTGAGCACCACAGCGAGCAGGTCACCGCCCAGCGCGCGCACCGCGGAGCGGAACAGCACGTCGACCGAGGGTCGGCAGAAGTTGACCGGGGGGGTGCGCGTCAGCACCGTGCGCACCGCGGCGCCCGAACGCTGCAGCTCGAGATGGTGGTCGCCCGGGGCCACGTACACGTGACCGGCGACGAGCTCCTCGCCGCCCTCCGCCTCGACCACCGTCGAGGGACCGAGCCGGTCGAGCCGCGACGCGAGCTGGCGGGTGAACACCGGGGGCATGTGCTGGACCACGAGCACCGGCACGGGCAGCGGGGCCGTCAGCGACCGGAGCACGCGCGACAGGGCCTCTGGGCCACCGGTCGAGGAGCCGAGCACGACGGCCCGCACGGGGTGCGCGGGCGGTTCGGGCCGGCACACGGGAACCCGGCCTGTCGCCGACGCGCGCGGGACCGCGGTGACCACCGGTTCCCGGGGGCGGGTCGGGGCCGTCGGGTGCCCGGGCGTGCTGCCCGACGCCGGGGCACCGAGCGGCGTGCGCGGCGCGCGGGTCACCTCGGGCCTTGCGACGAGGGCGTGGATCTTGGGGAGCAGCTGCTCGGCGACCTGGTCGAGCGAGGCCTGCAGGCTCCCGGTGCTCGTCGGCTTGGTCACGTAGTCGCTCGCCCCGGCGACGAGGGCGTCGAGCGTCGCCGCGGCACCGCGCTCGGTGAGCGTCGAGAACATGATGATGGGCATCCGGTGACCCGACCGGCGCAGCTCGCGCACGGCTTCGATGCCGTCCATCTCGGGCATCTCGACGTCCATCGTGACCAGGTCAGGGGCCAGCTGCTCGACCTTGCCGAGCGCGAAGCGCCCGTTCGAGGCCGTGCCCACCACCTCGACGGCGGGGTCGCGAGACAACGCCTCGGTCACGAGACGGCGGACGACCACCGAGTCGTCGACCACCAGCACCCGGATGCGTGTCACGTGCTCTCCTGCCTGGGGCGCCCCAGGAATGGGCGCACCCCGTGCTCATCGGCCGCACCGACCGCTTCGTGAGCGGTGTGCTGCTGTGAGGTGAACCTCAGCAGGTGAACCTCAGTAGGTGAACGCAGCGACCCGCGCGTTGAGGCCCACGGCCGTCGCGGCGAGGTCCTGGACCGACGCCTCGAGCTGCGCCACGACCTCGGACGTGATCGCCGCCTCGTTCGCGACGGCCGTGATCCGCTCGGCGATCTGGCCCGACCCGGTCGCTGCCTCGGCCACCCCGCGGGACATCTCGCCCGTCGTCGCGGTCTGCTCCTCGACCGCAGAGGCGATCGTCAGCTGGAAGTCGTTGATGCGGGCGATGACCTCGGTGATCCGCTCGATCGCCGCGACCGCCGTCTCGGTGTGGGCGCGGTTCGCGGCCACCCGGGCCGCGATGTCCTCGGCGGCACGGGCCGACTCACGGGCCAGGTCCTTGACCTCGCCGGCGACGACAGCGAAGCCCTTGCCCGCCTCGCCGGCGCGGGCCGCCTCGATCGTCGCGTTGAGCGCGAGCAGGTTCGTCTGCGCCGCGATCGACGTGATCGCCTTGATCGCGGCACCGATCTCGTCCGACGTCGTCCCCAGCGCGTCGACCGTCTCGGCCGCCGCACGCGCGTGCGCGACCCCCTCGGTCGCGACCCGTGCGGCCTCGTTGGCGTTCTGCGCGATCTCCCGGATCGATGACCCCAGCTGCTCGGCACCCGCCGCGACCGACTGCACGTTGCGGCTGACCTGCTCGGCCGCCGTCGCGACGGCACCGGCCTGCGACGACGTCTCGTGCGACCCGTCGGCCACGCGCGCCGCGGCCCCCGACATGTCCCGCGCCGCACCGGCCACCGAGGCAGCCGTCGCGGTCACGCCCGTGAGGGTCGAGCGCACCGAGTCCTGCGCCTGCGTCAGTGCGCGGGCCATCCGCCCGATCTCGTCGTCCGCCCGCACGGGGGCGACCACGGTGAAGTCGCCCGCGGCCATGCCCTCGAGCGCACAGTGCACCTCGTGCACCGACCGTCGGATCGAGCGCGCGATCAGCAGCCCGAGAGCCACGACGACGACGAGTGCCAGCGTCAGGCTGACCGTCAGGATGGCGACAGCGCGGTCGGACTCGGCGTCGACCTGCGCGGCGACGTCGTAGAAGTAGGCGTTGGTCTCGTCGGCCACCGCCCCGAGCGCGGCGGTGTACGCCTGCACGAGGGGCTCGCTCGACTCGTCGACGAGCTTCGAGTAGTAGACCCGGTCGCCGTAGAGGGCCGTCGGGATGAGCAGGCCGTCGCGGACCTTGATCCACCTGGCGTAGGTCGCGACGAACGAGTCCCACGCCTCGCCCGTGCCGTTGCCCGCGGCGTCGTACCCGGCGATCGCCTCGGTCATCGCGGCGTCGTTGTCGCGCTGCCTCCCGAGCCACTCCTCGGTCATGGTCTCGTTGTCGAACGCCGCGACCTCGGCCGCGATGACCCGCGCCTTGAGCTGGCCCTGCTCGACGAGGCCGCGGCTGAAGACCATCTCCTCCTGGAGCCGCGCGAGCTCGTCGGCCTGCGCGGCGATCGAGCGCATCGACACGACCGCGTACGAGCCTGCGGCCACAGCCACGACCGCGAGCAGCAGGATCGAGCCGACGATCTTGGTGCGCACCGAGCGAGCGGCGATCCATGACCCGGTGCGAGCGACCTCGGGTGGCGCGGAGGTCGGCGTCGCGGCGTTGTCGTCTGGCACAGCGTCGGCGTCGGTGTCGGCGTCGGGGTCGGTGTCGGCGGGATCCCGCGGCGCGAGGAGGACCTCGTCGTCGTCGTGCCTCAGGCTGCGCATGATGGTGCTCCGTCCGGGTGACATCTATGTCGAATGCCCCCATCGGCGGGCAGGCCGGACTTGTGAGGGGCCAGCCGCTGGGGTCCCTCGGACGGAGGACCCCTGCACCCGGGTGCGCGGGGTGTGGCTGGTCAGCAGATGTCAGTAGGTGAAGGCGGCGACCTGGGTGCGCAGCTCGGCGGACATCCGGGCGAGGTCGTCGACCGCCGACCCCATCTGCCCGACGACGACCGCGTTCGACTCGGCCGCCGACGCGACCCCAATGATGTTCGCCGCGATCTCCCCCGACCCCGAGGCGGCCTCGCCCACACCGCGGGACATCTCGTTCGTCGTGGCCGTCTGCTCCTCCACCGCCGAGGCGATCGTCAGCTGGAAGTCGTTGATCGACGCGATGATCCCCGCGATCTCCCCGATCGCCGCGACCGCACCCGAGGTGTCCACCTGGATCGCCGCCACCCGACGCGCGATGTCCTCGGTCGCCCGCGCCGTCTCCGACGCGAGCTCCTTGACCTCGCTGGCCACCACCGCGAACCCCTTGCCGGCCTCACCGGCCCGTGCGGCCTCGATCGTCGCGTTGAGCGCCAGCAGGTTCGTCTGCTCCGCGATCGACGTGATGGTCTTGACCACGTCACCGATCTCCTGGCTCGAGATCCCCAGCTTCGCGACCTGCTCGTTCGTGGCCGCGGCCACCCCCGTCGCCCGCGACGCCACCCGCGCCGCCTCGTTCGCGTTCTGCGCGATCTCCCGGATCGAGGCGCCCATCTCCTCCGACCCCGCAGCCACCGCCTGCACGTTCCGGTTCACCTGCTCCGCCGCCGCAGCGACCACCCCCGCCTGCACACTCGTCTCCTGCGACCCCGCCGCCACCTGCACGTTCGCCGCCGACAGCTCCTCCGCCGACGCGGCCACCGCATCCGCCGACGCCGCCACCCCGGCGAGCGTCGATCGCAGCGCGTCCCGCGAGGTGTTGAGCGCGGCCGACATGCGCCCGATCTCGTCGTGGCTCGCGACCTCGACGTCGAGCGTGAGGTCACCCTCGGCCATGGCCTCGATCGAGACCTGGACCCGACGCACCGACCGGACGATGGTCGACGTGGTCGCGATCGCCGCCCAGCCGACGAGGACCGCCGAGAGCGACAGGACCCCGACCGTGGTCAGCACCGTGCGGCGCGCCGTCGCGGCGGCGTCGGCGGCGGTCGTGCGCGCGTAGGCCGTGCTGACCTCGGCCGCCGCGTCGAGGGCGGCGACGTAGGCGTCCTTGAGCGGCTCGGTCACCTCGTTGAGCACGCGCTCGTACTCGCTCTTGTCGTCGGACAGCGCGGCCGGCACCAGCTGGGTGTCGCGGGCCGTGCGCCACGCGTCGTAGTTCTCGCGGAAGTCCGGCCAGGTCGCGAACCCCGCCCCACCGCCCTCCTCGAACGCCGCGACGGCGGCGTCGAGCTCCGCGTCGTTCGCGTCCTGCTCGTCGATCCAGCGCAGACGCGCTCCTGCCGAGGACGTCGCGCCGATCTGGGCCGCGATCATGCGGGCCTTGAGCTGCGCCTGGTGCACCTCGTTGAGGGGGTTCACGATGCCCGACTGCAGCGTGGCGAGGTCTTGGGTCTCCGCCGCGGTCGCGTCGAGGGCCGTGATCACGTAGACGCCGGTCCCGCCGGAGACGACGAGGACGAAGCCGACCATCGCGAGGATCCGGGTACGGATCGAACGGTCCTGGAACCACCGCAACCCCGGACCGCGCCGCCCTGCGGTACCGCGGGGCGCGACGGTGTCGCTCACGGCGGTGTCGGCCGCGACCTGCGTGACGGGCGTGTTCATGTGAACTCCTCGATCGAGCACTGCGCGACAGACGTCGACCCGTCTGATCGGCAGCCCCGAGCGTTCGAGTAGCAGACTCCCCGGGGCGTCTCAGTAGGTGAAAGTGGCGACCTGGGTGCGCAGCTCGGCGGACATCCGCGCGAGGTCGTCGACAGCCGACCCCATCTGCCCGACGACGACCGCGTTCGACTCGGCCGCCGACGCGACCCCAATGATGTTCGCCGCGATCTCCCCCGACCCCGACGCCGCCTCACCCACACCGCGGGACATCTCGTTCGTCGTGGCCGTCTGCTCCTCCACCGCCGAGGCGATCGTCAGCTGGAAGTCGTTGATGCTCGCGATGATCCCCGCGATCTCCCCGATCGCCGCGACCGCACCCGAGGTGTCCACCTGGATCGCCGCCACCCTGCGCGCGATGTCCTCCGTCGCCCGCGCCGTCTCCGACGCCAGCTCCTTCACCTCACCGGCCACCACGGCGAACCCCTTGCCCGCCTCGCCGGCCCGCGCCGCCTCGATCGTCGCGTTCAGCGCCAACAGGTTCGTCTGCTCCGCGATCGACGTGATCGTCTTGACCACGTTGCCGATCTCCTGCGACGACGCACCCAGCTTCGCGACCTGCTCGTTCGTGGCCGCAGCCACCCCCGTCGCCCGCGACGCCACCCGCGCCGCCTCGTTCGCGTTCTGCGCGATCTCCCGGATCGAGGCGCCCATCTCCTCCGACCCCGCAGCCACCGCCTGCACGCTGCGGTTCACCTGCTCCGCCGCCGCAGCAACCACCCCCGCCTGCACACTCGTCTCCTGCGAACCGGCCGCCACCTGCACGTTCGCCGCCGACAGCTCCTCCGCCGACGCCGCCACCGCATCCGCAGACACCGCCACCTGCGACAACGTCGACCGCAACGACTCCTGCGCCACCGCCAACGACGCCGCCATCCGCCCGATCTCGTCGCCGCCCGTCACCCGTGCCTCGACCGTCAGGTCACCCGCCGCGAGCGCGTCGAGGCTCGCCTTCACCGCGTGGAGCGAGCGTCGGATGCGCCGCAGGACGACCGTCGCGATCGCGGCCGACACGGCTGCCGCCACGGCGAACGCCGCGACGAGCGCGACGATCGTGGCGGTGATCCGGGACTGGGTCGCGGCCGATGCCGCGTCGATCTGCGCGTGCGCCGACTCCTCGACCGCCTCGAGCGCCTGCGCACCAGGCTCGGGGTTGCTCGCCGAGCTCAGCGCGAGGACGTCGTTGACCGCCATCACGTCGCCCTTCTGGACGATCGGCAGGAGCGTCGCGTCCCGGAACTCGACCCACTGGTCCCAGTCCGTGACGAACCGCCGCCAGGCCGGCGTGTCTGCCTCGGCATAGCCGGAGACGACGGTGATCGCATCCTGCACGACCTGGTCGTTCGCGGCCGACTCCGCGAGCAGCGCGGTGCGGGTCGCCGCGTCGCCGACACCCGCCGCCCGGTGCACCAGCAGGTGGCTCTGGCTGTACGCGGTGCGCAGCTCGCTCAGCGACGAGTTGAGGCCGTCGGTCAGGTCGGCGACGACCCGCATCTCGCGGCCCACGTCGAGCAGCACGAGGCCGCCGGTGCCGCCCACCACCGCGAAGGACCCGCCGAGCACGAGCATCGCGGCCACCATCTTGGCCACGACCGATCGGTCCTGGATCAGGGCAGAGAGTCCACGTCGTCGTCCAGCGCCCATCGTGCTCACACCCGTTCGTGCGTCGTGTCGCGTGCCCAGGGACATCTCTTGGCCCCGGTTCCTGACCGCCGCAGGACTCCCGACGTCGTCGACGACCTGGGCGCCGATGGGCAGGTCGTCAAGGGTGACCGGGGCGTCGTTGGCGTCGGTCGGTGTGGTGCTGGGCAAGATCGCTCCGGTGGGTGGGTGCCAGCTCGGCAGCAGGTGCCACCGGCATGGTCGAGGGGCTCAGGCGGCGACAGCGGCGTCGACGTCGAGGACGAGCAGCAGGCCGGCGTCGAGCTTGTACGCACCGAGGATCAGCGTGCGCAGCTCGAGGTCGAGCGTGTCGGGCGGGGGTTCGAACGCGTCGGGGCCCACGTCGACGACGTCGCCGATCTCGTCGACGAGCAGGCTCACGGGCTCGCCGTCGACCTGGACCACGACCATCATCGGCTCGGCGTCGTCGGCCAGCGGGGCCAGCCCGAGCCGCGGCCGCAGGTCGACCGTGAGGACGACCTGGCCACGCAGGTTCACGAGCCCGGCCACGCCCACCGGGGCGAGCGGGACGCGCGTGCGGGTGTGCGCGCGCAGCGCCTCCTGGACACGGGTCACGGCCACGCCGTACAGGCTGCCGCCGAGCGTGAAGGTCACGAACTGGCTCATCGGCCGGCTCCCACGAGTTCCAGGCCGAGCACGTCGGCGTCATAGAAGGACGGGTCGGCAGCCAGCACCGCACCCCGCACGTCGAGCAGCTCGGTGACGCGCTCGCCGAGCACGGTCGAGCCGAGCAGGCCCGTGTCCTCGATGTCGGAGTGCTGCGCGGCGTCGTCGTCGACGATGTCCACGATCTCGTCGACCACGAGCCCCACGCTGCGTCCGGCGTGGGTGTAGACGACCAGCAGCAGCTCCTCGGGGTCCTCGTGGGCGCGGCCCGGGACCCGCAGGACCCGGTCGAGCCGCGCGAGGGGAAGGATCGTGCCGCGGTACTGGATGACCTCGCGACCGCCCACGAGCTCGACGTGCTCGGAGCGCACGAGCTCGAGCCGCGCGACCGACGCGAGCGGCATCGCGACGCGACGCCCGTGGCCGATGCCGACCACGAGCACCTGGACGACGTCGCGGGCCTCGACGGCCTCCTCGACCTGCCGGGCCGCACGGGCCAGCTCGCCCTCGCTGGTCAGCGCGCGGCGTGCGATCGACTGCACGTCGAGGATGAGCGCGACGCGCCCGTCGCCGAGCACTGTCGCCCCCGCGTAGGTGCCGATCGACTTGATGCGGGCGGAGAGCGGCTTGACGACGATCTCCTCGGTGTTGAGCACGCGGTCCACGAGCAGCCCGAAGCGCTGCTGGTCGGCCTGCACCACGGCGATGACCGACGAGCCCTCGGTCCCCGCCTCGGGCCCGGGTCCCACGTGCAGCACGCCCGCGAGCGACACCAGCGGCAGCAGGTCGCCGCGCAGCCGGTAGACCGGGGAGGCGTGCACGTACTCGATCGCCGAGCGGGAGCGCTGCGTGTCGAGGGCGACCAGCTCGAGCAGGTTGACCTGCGGCACGGCGTACAGGTCGCCCGCGCACTCGACGGTCAGCGCGGGCATGATCGCGAGCGTCAGCGGGATGCCCAGGCGCCACACCGTGCCGGCCCCGACGACCGACTCGACGTCCACGGCCCCGCCGATGGCCTCGATCTTGGTGCGCACCACGTCCATGCCCACGCCGCGGCCCGAGACGTTCGTGACGGCCTCGGCGGTCGAGAACCCGGCGAGGAACACGAGCTGGATGACCTCGGTCGTGCTCATCGCCGCGAGCTGCTCCGCGGTGCGCAGGCCACGTTCGAGGGCCTTGGCGGCGATCTTCTCGGGGTCGATGCCGCGGCCGTCGTCGGCGATCTCGACGATCACCTGACCGCCCGCGTGGTACGCGCGCAGCGACAGCTTGCCCTTGGCGGGCTTGCCCGCGGCGACGCGCTCCCCGGTCGTCTCGATGCCGTGGTCCACGGCGTTGCGCACGAGGTGCGTGAGCGGGTCCTTGACGGCCTCGAGCAGGCTGCGGTCGAGCTCGGTGTCACCACCGGTCATCTCGAGGGCGACCTCGCGGTCGCAGTGCGCGGCGAGGTCGCGCACGATCCGCGGCATCTTCGACCACACGTGCTCGATGGGCTGCATGCGGGTCTTCATGACCCCCTCCTGCAGCTCGCCCGCGATGAGGTTGAGTCGCTGCGCCGAGCGCGCGAGCTCGACGTCGTCGGCTCCCGTGGCCAGCCGGCTGATCTGGTTGCGGGCCAGGACGAGCTCGCCGACCTGACGCATCAGCGCGTCGAGCAGGCCGACGTCGACACGGATCGAGGAGTCGGCCGCGGCGCGCGTCCCGCCCTCCTCGGGGGGCGTGGCGCCGGCCGGCCGCTGGTCCTGGACGATGCGCTGGTCCTGGACGGTGCGCTGGGCCGGGATGACGACCTCGGGCGCGGGGCTCGGTGCGGGGGCCGGCTCGACGTCCGCGACGACGACCACCGGGGCGGCGGGAACGGCGTCGGCGACCACCGGTGCGGCGGGAGCGGACGCGTCGACCACGACCGGGGTCTCACCGCGCTGGAGCGCAGCGATCGCCTCGATGACGTCGTCGACAGCGACGGTGCCCTCGGTGCCGTCGGCGTCGATCGCGCTGAGGATCGCGCGCACGGTGTCGACCAGGCGCAGCAGCAGGTCCGTGGTCGGACCGTCCATCTCCCGGCGCCCGTCGCGCAGCTCGACCAGCAGGTTCTCGCCCGCGTGGGTGACCCGCTCGAGCTCGGAGAACGCCAGGAACCCGCTCGTGCCCTTGATGGTGTGGATCGTGCGGAAGACGCTTCCCAGGAGCTCACGCGAACCCGGGGCCTCCTCGAGCGCCACCAGGTCTTGGTCCAGCTGATCCAGGTTCTCGTGGCTCTCGACCAGGAACTCCCGGACGATGTCGTCCATGTCGTCCACTTCGCGCCCTCCATGGCACCGTCCACACTGTCGATGCTCTGATCGGCCGGGACGCTGCGCAGTTGAGGGTTGCGGGGTGCTCGGGTGGGTCAGGGCACGAGGCACGTGGCCGCGGAGGCCGGTGGGCCTCGCCCGACGGTGCTACGCCGAGGGCGGCTGGGGAGCGGCGGCGGGCGCAGCTCCCGGTCCGGCAGCCGGTTCGGCAGCCGGCCCTGCCGGGGCCGTGCGGGGCCGGACGAGCTCGCGGAGCTGGGCGACGGCGTCGTCGTCGACGGCGCTGGCCTCGACGTTCGCCGCCTTGACCGCGTCGAGGATCTCCGCGCGGTGCACCCGCACGTGACGCGGTGCGTCGATGCCCAGCCGCACCCCGTCGCTGCGCACCTCGATGACGGTGAGGACGATGTCGTCCCCGATCACGAGGCGTTCGCCGACGCGACGGCTCAGGACCAGCATCGCGCCAGCCTACCGGCCACGGCCGCCGCGACCCGACGACGCGACGCGGGTCCGGCCGTCAGTCCCACCGGGTCGCCGCGTCGAGCCGGTCGCTCAGCGCCGCGGCCCAGGCGACGCGCGTGGCGGGCAGGCCGTCGATCCACGCGACCGGGACACCCAGGTCGAGCACGGTGCCCGGCTGGGTCGTCTCGAACAGGCCGTGCACGGCGAGCACGTCGAACGCCCGGCTGCGCCCGACCTGCGCGAGCCAGTGCGCGGCGTCCCGCAGCTTGCTGTGCGCGTCGACGACGCCCCACGCCTGGTCGGGCGCCAGGGCGTGCAGCATCGCCGCGGCCTCGGTCCTTGCCTCGGTGTCGGCGCCGACGCCGAGCGCGACGACCACGACGTGGTCCTCCTCGCTCGCCCGGGGACGCCACCGGCTCGCCGCCACGGACGTCGCGAGCCTGCGCCCGTGGCCGCTCGCCTCGGCGCGGCCCGCGAGCACCACGTCGGTCTCGGTCTGCCCGAGGCGTTCGGCGAGCCGCGCGGCGACGTGCACGACCTCGGCCGCGGGTCCGGCCACCACGACGACCGACCCGGGACGGCGAGGCACCGGAGGGACGACGGGCAGGGCCTCGAGCACGGTCGAGAGCAGCACCGGCCCGGTGCCGGGGACGCGGGCCAGGAAGTGGTCGGGCACGCCCAGGTCGCGCAGCGACTCGCGGCTCGCACCGCCGGGCGCCGGCACCGCGGACGGGACGAGCGGCTCGAACCGGCGGGCCGACGGTGCAGCGGGGGCCGCGAGCTCGAGGTCGGCGGGCGGTTGGCCGCCGGCCATGGCACGCACCTGGTCGAGCACCGAGGCGAACGTCTCGGCCCCCGTGGACACCTGCGGCCCGGGGGCGGCACCGGGCACCGTGCCGACCTCCGACCCGGTCGCCGGCACGAGGTCCTGACCGGCGAACGCGGGGCCCGCACCGGCCTCGCCCGCCTCGACGGCCTCGGCCGCGACGAGCAGCGCCTCGAGCCCGACCGCTGCCGGCGGCTGGCGCATGGCCCGGGGGCGCTGCGGCGCGTCGTCGGGCACGTCGACCGTGAGCTCGTAGCGCTGCTTGGCGAAGAACCCCGCGAAGCCGCCGCTGCGCACCCGTTCGGCGCTCACGATCCGTGCGGTGGGTCCGAACTCGGCGCGCACGTGCACCATGAGCTCGGCGAGATCGACCCCCTCAAGCAGCAATCGCGTGGGCACCGCTCACCACCCCGACGGTCTCGATCTGGACACCGGCTCCGGTGACCTCGGAGTAGGACAGCACAGCGGTGCGCGCCTGGCCCAGCGACACGACGCGGCGGAGCGCAGGTCGCAGCGCCGGGGCGCACACCAGGACCACCTGCTGGCCCGCCGCCTCGGCCGCGTTCACCAGGGTGCGCAGCTGGGTCAGGATCGACTCGAGCCGGGCCGGCTCGACCAGCAGCTGGCTGCCGGCCTCGGACGGGCGCAGCTGCTCGACGAGCGACTGCTCGAGCGACGGGTCGAGCGTCACGACGCGCAGCACCCCGTCGCGCGCGAGCTGCGCGGTCAGTGCGGGCCCGAGCGCGCCGCGGGCGGCCTCCACGAGCCCCTCAGGGTCGGTCGAGATCTTGGCCCGCAGGGTCAGCGCCTCGTAGATGCGCGACAGGTCGCGGATGGGGACCTCCTCGGCGAGCAGGCCCTGCAGCACGCGCTGCACCTCGCCGAGCGACAGCAGGCCCGGCACGAGCTCCTCGACCACCGACGGGTTGACCTGCTTGACCCCCTCGGTCAGCACCCGCACGTCCTCCCGACCGAGCAGGCGGGGGGCGTTCTGGGTGATGATCGAGCCGAGGTGCGTGATGAGCACCGACACCCGGTCCACGACCGTCGCCCCGGAGAGCTCGGCCGCGTGCCGCAGCTCGGCGGGCACCCACTTGCCGGGGAGCCCGAACACGGGCTCGACGACGGCCTGGCCGGGCAGCGCCGCGAGGTCGTCGCCCAGGGCGAGGAGGCGCCCCGCGGGGGCCTCGCCGCGGCCGACCTCGACCCCGGCGATCCGCACCACGTACGTCGAGCGCGGCAGGTCGACCGAGTCCCGGGTCCGCACGGGCGGCACCACGATGCCCAGGTCCATCGCGATCTTGCGGCGCAGACCGCGCACGCGCGTGAGCAGGTCGCGGTCGGGGCCCGAGCCGACGAGGTCCACGAGGTCCGGCGCGAGCAGGATCTCGAGCGTGTGCACCCGCATCTGCTCGATGAGCTGCTCGGGGGTGTCACCCGCGGGGGCCACGGCGTTGGCGGCGGCGCCGTCCTGCGCGGCCTGGGCGTCGCGCGTCTGGCCGGCCTTGATGCGCTGCGACGCGATCAGCAGCGCGCCGCCCACGACGAGGAACGGCGGCTTGGGCATGCCCGGCAGCAGCGCGAGGGCGATCGCGCCGCACCCGGCGATCATGAGCGCCGAGCGCGACTGGAGCAGCTGCTTGGCGGCCGCGGTGCCCATGTCGCCCTCGGCCGTGGCCCGGGTCACCACGATGCCGGTGGAGACCGAGAGCAGCAGCGCGGGGATCTGCGTGACGAGGCCGTCGCCGATCGTCAGCAGGCTGAACCGCTCGAGCGACTCGCCCGCGGTCATGCCCATCTGCATCATGCCGATGACGAAGCCGCCGACGAGGTTGATGACGGTGATGATGATGCCCGCGATCGCGTCACCCTTGACGAACTTCGAGCCACCGTCCATCGCGCCGTAGAAGTCGGCCTCGGCCGCCACGTCGGCCCGCCGTTTGCGCGCCTGGTCCTCGTCGATGAGCCCCGAGTTGAGGTCCGCGTCGATGGCCATCTGCTTGCCGGGCATCGCGTCGAGCGTGAACCGGGCGCCGACCTCGGCGACGCGTCCCGCGCCGTTGGTGATCACGACGAACTGGATGACCACCAGGATCAGGAAGATCACGAGCCCGATGACGAGCGACCCGCCCACCACGAAGTGCCCGAACGCGTCGATCACGTGCCCGGCGTACCCGTCGCGCAGCACGAGCCGGGTCGAGGCCACGTTGAGCCCGAGCCGGAACAGGGTGAACACCAGGATCAGCGAGGGGAAGATCGAGAAGTCGAGCGGCCGCTGGACGTACATGCTGGTCAGCAGGATGACGAGCGAGGCTGTGATGTTGATCGCGAGCAGCCCGTCGAGCATCCACGCGGGCAGCGGCACGACGAGCAGCAGCACGATGCCGACGACCCCCACGGGGACCGCGAACTGGGCGACCGAACGGTTCTTCATGGGCGGGCCTTCCGGGCGTCGGGCACGGGCTTCAGTGGGGCGTCGGGGGCACCGGGCGGGTGCGGGTGGTGACCGGGAGGGCGGTGCGGGCGCCCGCGGGCGGCCCTCATGCGGGGACCCGGCGCCGACGGCGGCGCGCGGGCGCCTCGGGCAGCTCGACGGGGGCCCCGGGCACGCGGTGCTGACCGGTCGCGGCACCGCGTCGGCGCAGCGCCATGACGAACGCGAGGACGCGCGCCACGGCCGTGAACAGGTACTCGGGGACCTCTTGGCCGATCTCGCACGCGCTGTGCAGCGCGCGGGCGAGCGGCACGTCCTCGACCATCGGCACGTGCTTCGCGGTGGCCTCGGCCCGGATGCGGGTCGCGACCGCGCCGGCGCCCTTCGCGACGACCCGCGGTGCTCCCGCGCCGGGCTCGTAGCGCAGCGCGACAGCGACGTGCGTGGGGTTGACGAGCACGACGTCCGCGTCGGCGACGGCCGCCATCATGCGGTTGCGGCTCATCGCCATCTGCTTGGAGCGGATCGCGCCCTTGAGCAGCGGGTCACCCTCGGAGCGCTTGTTCTCGTCCTTGACCTCGCGCAGCGTCATGCGGGTCTTCTTGCGGTTGCGGCGCATGACCACGACCACGTCGAGCACGGCGAGCAGGATCCCTGCCCCGACGCCACCGCGCATCAGCGTCACCGCGCCCGAGGACGCCGAGTCGACCAGCTGCGACAGCGCGAGCCGCCCCGAGCCCACGAGCACGGGCACGAGGGCCTGCACGCCGGCCACGAGGGCCAGACCCACCACCGCGGTCTTGAGCAGCGTCTTGACGCCCTGCCACAGGGTCTGCGCGCCGACCAGCCTCTTGATCCCCGCGAGCACGTTGAGCTGCTTGAACGTGGGCTTGGGCTGCTTGGGGTGCACGCCGCCCTGCGCGGCCGCGACCGCCACGGTCACGATCACCACGACCACGAACATGGTGCCCATCGTGGGCAGGAACGAGCGCAGCGCGTCGCCCAGCAGGACGTCGACCGAGCGCGCGCCCGGGTCGAGCGCCACGTCGCGCACCGTCTGGAGCTGCTCGGTCGCGGCCTGCCCGGCCCGGCTGATCACGCCGGGCAGCATCAGGGCCGCCGCACCCAGCCCGATCCACGCCGTGAGGTCCTGCGAGCGGGCGAGCTCGCCCTTGCGGCGGACCTCCTTCATGCGCTGCGGGGTGGCCTTCTCGCTGCGGTCCTGGCCGTCGCTGCTCATCGCGCCACCCCCACCAGGTCGCGCACGGCCGTGCCGAGCATCCCGTCGATGATGCCGGGCATGGCCAGGTAGGCGAAGCTCGCGAACGAGATCGTCATGAGGATCTTGAGCGGGAAGCCGAGCGCGAACGCGTTCAGCGCGGGCGACACCCGCGTGAGCAGCCCCAGGCCCACGTCGGTGAGGAACAGCACGACGAGCAGCGGCCCCGCGATCTGCACGGCCGAGACGAACATCTGCGTCAGGCCCGTGGTCGCGGTGTCTGCCAGGGTCGCGAGGTCGAGGCTGGCACCGATCGGCAGCGCGTCGAACGTCCGCACGAGCCCCGCGATGAGCAGCTGGTACCCGTTCGAGGCGAACAGCAGCACGACCGCGGTGAACGTGTACAGCCGTGCGAACTGCGCACCGTTGGTCTGGCTCATGGGGTCGAAGGCCGCGGCCATCTGGAAGCCGCCGAACAGGTCGATGAGGTTGCCCGCGGACTGCACGGCCGCGAACACGAGCGCGACGAGGAACCCGAGCGCACCCCCGATCACCACCTGGAGCAGCAGGTCGACCACGAACCCGGCGGTGCTGGCCGAGGCCACCGCGTCGGCGTCGAGCCGCGGGCTGACCGCGAGCGCCAGGCCGATCGCGAGCATCGCCTTGATGCGTCCGGGGATGGAGCGGTGGGAGAACGGCGGGGCGATCACCAGGAACGCGGCGATGCGCACCCCGGCGAGCATGGTCGCCTCGACGGCGCCGAGCGGGAGCGAGACGCTCAGCGGCTCCACGGACCTCAGCCCCCGACCAGCTGCGGGATGCGGGAGAACAGCTCGTGCGTGAAGCTCACGAGCTCCGAGATCATCCAGTGGCCCGAGACGAGCAGGGCGACGGCGGCGGCCACGGCCTTGGGCACGAAGCTGAGCGTGACCTCCTGGATCTGGGTGATCGACTGCAGCAGGGACACGGCGAAGCCGACCACGAGCGCGGTGACCAGCACCGGGGCGCAGAGCTTGGCCGCGAGCAGGAGGGCGTCGAGGCCGATGTCGAGGACCGCACTGGTGTCCACCGTCAACCACCGCCCGTGTACGAGCTCACCAGGGCGGTGATGATCAGGCCCCACCCGTCGACCAGCACGAACAGCAGCAGCTTGAACGGCAGGGACACCATGACGGGCGGCAGCATCATCATGCCCATCGACATGAGCGAGGACGAGACGACCAGGTCGATCACGAGGAACGGCACGAAGATGACGAAGCCGATGATGAACGCGGCCCGCAGCTCGGAGAGCATGAACGCCGGGATGAGCGTGAGCATGGGCACCGAGGCCGGGTCCTCGGGGTTGGGCTGGTCGGCGGCCCGCGTGACGAGAGCGAGGTCCGCCTCGCGGGTGTGGCCGACCATGAAGTCGCGCAGCGGGCCCGAACCGACGTCGACGGCCTGGGTGAACGTGAGGTCGCCCGCGAGGTAGGGCTGCACACCCACCTCGTTGACGTCGCTCACCACGGGCGCCATGACGAACAGGCTGAGGAACAGCGCGAGGCCCGCGATCACCTGGTTGGGCGGGACGCCCTGCAGGCCGAGCGCGTTCCGGGTCAGCGCGAGCACCACGAAGATCTTGGTGAAGCTCGTGGTCATGAGCAGCAGCGACGGCGCGACCGAGAGCAGCGTGATCGCGAGCAGCACCACGATCGAGCTGCTGGGCGTGCCGTTGACGCCGTTGACCGCCACCGTGACCGTGTCCCCCGCCCCCGGGTCGAGCGGCGCGGTGGGGGCCGCGGGGTCGGTCGGGTCGACCGGGACGGCGTGGGCCGGCCCGGCGCCGGCGACGACGAGCAGCACGACGACGAGGCCGAGCAGGAGCACGGCCAGGGCGATGGTGCGCCCGTGCAGCCGTCGCACCGCAGGAGGCGTCGCCGTCAGCGTCATCGGCGCACCGTGCGGTCCTGGAGCGCGCCGACCGCGCGGCGCCACGTCGCGGGAGACAGGACCGAGCCGTCGAGCGGACCCGGGGCGGCGGCGGGGTCGGTGGGGTCGGCAGCCCCCGTGGGCGCCGGGCCGGCCGGGGCAGACCCGGGCACGCGCGGCGGCGCCTGGGCGTCGATGCGGGCCTGCGCGAGGACAGCGTCGATGTCGAGCTCGGCGCGCGGGGACGGCACCGCGGAGAGCTGCGCGCCGCCCGTGGACGGGCGCGCCGCGGGCGCAGCCGTCGGGTGCGTGAGGGCCGAGGACGGGCTCGGGGCACCGTCGAGCACGGGCGCGAGCTCGGTGAGCATCGTGACCTGCTGGTCGCCGTAGCCGAGCAGCAGCCGCCGGTTGCCGACCGCGAGCACGGCCACCCCCGAGTGCCTCCCGAACGACTGCCGGGCCAGCACGTGCATCTCGGGCGCCGGGCGCCCACGTCGGGCCTGTGCGCCGCCCAGCCTGCGTCCCGCGACCCAGATGAGCGCGATGACGCACACGAGGGCGAGGACCACACGCAGCACGAGCACGGGCCCGTCCATCAGGCGCCGGCCTCCGAGCCGGCGAGGATCTCGGTGATCCGGATGCCGTAGTCCTCGTCGATCACGACGACCTCGCCGCGGGCGATGAGCCGACCGTTGACCATGACGTCGGCAGGGCTGCCCGCGGCCCGGTCGAGCTCGAGCACAGCACCGGGAGTGAGCTCGAGGACCTGGCGCACGGGCAGGCGCGTGCGCCCGATCTCGGCGGTGAGGGTCATCTCGACGTCGTAGAGCACGTGCAGCCCAGCGCGCTGGGTCGGCACGCCGGCCACGCCCGTGGGGGTCGGCTCGGCGCGCACCCGCAGCGCGAACCAGCCGTGCGCGGTGCCCTCGTGCTCGAGCGCGAACAGGTGCGCGTCGGCGGCCACGACGTCGCCCGCGGTGGCCGTGGACGCCGCGTCGAGCACCCCGGCGCCGAGCCGGGCGCACGCGGCCTCGAGGGCCGGACGCAGCGCGTCAGCGAGGTCGAGCGGGGCGCCGGCCTCCGCGGCGGCGGCGAGCGCCTCGCGCACAGCCCCCTCCGCGACGATCACCAGGTCAGCGCTGGGCGAACCCACGAACGAGGCCACGACCGCGACGTCCTGGGCCTCGGGACCCTGGCCGGCGACCGCGGGCACCGCCACGAGCGGGACCGTCGAGGGCAGCAGACGAGCCACCGCCGCGGCCGCCTCGAGGGCGGCCGGGGCGAAGGTGAGGGCGGGGTTCATCAGAGGTTCTCCTCGACGTCGACAACCATGCAGGCGAGCCGGGAACCGTTGTTCCCGGCGGCGGCTCGGGCGAGCACGACCCCGTCGACGACCACGTCCAGCGGACGTGACGACGGGTGGGACAGGGGCAGGACGTCGCCGACCGCGAGATCGACCACCTCGCGCGGGTGGACGGTGACGGGCGTGAAGCGCACGGCGACGCTCACGGGCACGTGCTGCACCGCCGCCTCGAGGTCGGCGTGCGCGGCGGCCTGAGCGCGGCGCTCGTCGTCCGTGCGCGAGTCGGCCCCCTCGCCCCGCAGCAGGGCCGAGAGCAGCAGGTCGGCCGGGAACATCAGCGTCGCGCGGTCCTCGCGCTGGCCCGAGCGCAGCGTGAAGGACGCCACGAGCACAGGCTCGGACGCCCCGACGGCCTGCACGAACTGCGGGTTGTACTGCACCGTGCGCACGCTCACGTCGAGCGGCAGCAGCGCGGCGAACGCGTACCCGAGGTCGCCGAGCGCGTGCTGCAGCAGCTCGCGCACCAGCGTCATCTCGATGTCGGAGAGCTCGCGGCCCTCACGTTCGTCGCCCTTGCCCGACCCGCCCAGCAGGTAGTCGATCCAGACCATGAACGCGCCCACCGGGAGCTGGACCACCGCCGTCTGGCGGGTCTGCTCGACCGTGCAGAGCACCATCCCGGTCGGGGAGGGCAGGGCCCGGACGTACTCGTCGTACGAGCGCAGCGTCAGCTCGTCGAACGTCACCTGCGAGGTCACCCGCAGGCGTGCGGTCAGCTGGGTGCCCCACTGCCGGGCGAAGGTCTCGAGCGCCATCTCCACGAGGCGCGCATGCTCGCGGGCCATGGTCATCGGGCGCCGGAAGTCGTACGTCTCCGGCTCCGTGGTGCGTGCACGGCGCGCCGTGGGGCGCACAGGGGCGTGCGCGGTCTCGTCAACGGTCACGCTCGCCCCATCGGCGGGCGTCACCCGGTTATGAGAAACCGGGGGTGAAACTTTCTGCGCCCAGGACCCGTCATGGGTCGCCGTGCGGGCGCAGCGGTGCGGACGCCCTCCATGGCGCCCCGACTCACCGGCGTGGCCGGTCTACTGCGTGACGTAGTTCGTCAGGTAGACGTCCATCACCTCGCCCTCGTACACCTCGGCGAGCTGTTCGACGAGCTGGGCCTTGAGCGCGTCCCGCGTCGTGGGGTCGGTGACCTCCTCGACCGTGCGACCGGAGAACAGGGCGATGGCCGCGTCGACGGCCCGCGAGGGGTCGGGGGCCTCCGTCACGTCGGCGGTGAGCTGCAGCCCCAGCCCCACGCGGAGGTAGTGCCCGTCCGCCAGGTTCAGGCTCACCGGCTCGACAGCGAGCACCTCGCCCGGGGTCGGCGCGGGCGGCGCGCTGGGCGCAGCGGACGCACCGGAGTCGAAGACCCCCAGGAAGTACGCGGCACCGCCGCCGCCGAGCAGCAGGACGACGGCCACGACCACCACGATCATGAGCTTCTTGCGCTTGCCGCCCTGGGGTTCGGGGGACGCCTCGGGGGACGCGGCCTTGACCGCCCCGATGGACTGGGGGTTCTTCGCCCCGATCTTGTTGCTCGAGATCACGCGCTGCTCGATGGGCATGGGTCTAGCCCTCCGTCCCGGTCAGGGTGGGTACCAGCACGCGCACGGCCTCGGGGGCGCTGCTGAGGATGACGAGGTCGACACGGCGGTTCGCGACGATCGCGTCCTCGCCCGTGCCGTCGACCAGCGGACGGGCGTCGCCGAACCCGACCGCCATGATGCGGTTCGCCGCGATGCCGTCCGCCTCGACGAGGTGCCGCAGCACCTGCGTCGCACGGTCGGAGGACAGCTCCCAGTTCGTGGGGTACCTGCCCGAGACGGGGATCGAGTTCGCGTGCCCCTCGACCGAGATGTTCTCGGCGATCTCGACGAGCGTGGGGCCCGCCACGTCGAGCACCTGGCGTGCGGTCGGGGTCAGCTCGGCGCTCGCCGCGGCGAAGAAGACGTCGTCGGCCACGAGGCCCAGCACCAGGCCACGGTCGTCGATGCGGAAGCGCACGGCGTCGCCCAGGCCGTTCGCGGCCAGCAGGCCCGACAGCCGGTCACGCAGCTCCTCGAGGTGGGCGGCCTCGCGCTGGGCCGCCGCGAGCACGTCCGGGTCGACGGTCTCGGTGGGGGTGGCCGACGGGTTCGCCCCCTGCGCGCCGAGCCCCGCGTCGGCGCTCACCATGCCGCCCGAGCTCTGCGCCGGCGCGGTCTCCGGCACGATGCTCGCGCCGTCGAGCGTGCCCGTGCTGCCCTCGAGCACCGACGGCGCCACGTTGGTGTTGAACCCCGCCGCGAGCGAGTCACGCAGCGCGACGTACTTCTGCTGGTCGACCTGGCTGATCGCGAAGAGGACGATGAACAGCGCCATGAGCACCGTGATCATGTCCGAGTAGCTCACCAGCCACCGCTCGTGGTTGACGTGCTCCTCCTCCCCGCCCCCGCGGCGGCGTCGACCGCCGTGACCCCGCGCGGCCGCGGACGAGCTCACGCCGCGACCTTGGCTGGCGCCTTCTCGGGCAGCAGCGAGCGCAGGCGCTCACCGACCAGGCGCGGGTTCGCGCCGGCCTGCACCGCGAGGAGGCCCTCGAGCGTGACCTCCATCTGCTGGCACTCCAGGTCGGAGATGCGCTTGATGCGGGTCGAGAGGGGCAGCCACACCACGTTCGCCGAGAGGATGCCCCAGAGGGTCGCGACGAAGGCCGCCGCGATCGAGTGGCCCAGCGACGCCGGGTCGGCCAGGTTCTCGAGCACGTGCACGAGCGAGATGACGGTGCCGATGATGCCGATCGTGGGCGCGTAGCCGCCCATGTCCTGGAAGTACTTGGAGTGCACCCGGTCCTGGGTGCGCTTGGTCGCGATCCGGTCCTCGAGGATGATGCGCAGGTCCTCGGGGTCGGTGCCGTCGATCGCGGCCTGGAGCCCGTTGCGCAGGAACTGGTCGTCGATGTCCTTGGCGGCGTCCTCGAGCGCGAGCAGGCCCTCGCGCCGGGCGCGGTCCGCCAGGTCCACGACCGTGTCGACGGTGGCCGAGGGGTCCGGGGCCTTGCTGCGCAGCGCGCGCGGCACCGCGGCGAACGACGAGAGGACGTCTTTCACGGTGTGCCCGGCGATGCCCACGCCGATCGTGCCGACCCACACCAGCAGCAGCGGTGCGGGCAGGAAGATCGACATCGGGTCGGCACCCTCGATGACGAGCGCCCCGAAGATCGCGCCGAACGCGAGGACGATTCCGATCAGGCCGGCGGGGTCCATCAGCGGCTCCTGGGACGAAGAGGCACCGGGTGCGCCATCGGCGTGTCGTCGTCGGGCTCGCCGTCGAGGTCACGCACGAGCTCGACGCTCGGCTTCGGGGCGGCCTGGATCTCCTGCGCGCGCGCCAGCAGCACGGCCCGGTGCTCGTGGATCAGGGCGATGACCTCGGTCATCGACTCCTCGACGATGTACTTGGTGCCGTCGATGAGGGTCAGGATCGTGTCGGGTGCGCTGTCGATGCGCTGGAGCAGGTCGGGGTTCACCCCGAACTGGGGTCCGTTGAGGCGCGTCACGACGATCACAGCTTGTCCGTCCCTGGGTCGGTGCCGACGAGCCCGTCCGTGGGCCCTGTGCCGTTCTCATCGGCCGGGCGGGCGCTGGTGTGAGGCTTCCGGTGACGTCCGGCAGGTGATCGGGCCCCGCGACCTGCGCCACGGGGCCCGTCACCACGCCGGGGGTCAGCGCTTGAGGTTGACGAGCTCCTGGAGCAGCTCGTCGGACGTCGTGATGACGCGCGAGTTCGCCTGGAAACCGCGCTGGGCGATGATCAGCGACGTGAACTCGCTCGACAGGTCGACGTTCGACATCTCGAGCGAGCCGCCCGCGAGCCCGCCGCGGCCACCCGTGCCGGCCGTGCCCACCTGCGCCGCGCCCGAGTTGACCGAGGTGCGGAACAGCGAGCCGCCCGCCTTCTCGAGGCCGGCCGGGTTGGTGAAGCTGCCGAGCGCGATGCGACCCACGGCCTGCTTCAGGCCGTTGCTGAACGAGCCGGTGATCGTGCCGTCGGCACCGAGCGCGAACGACAGCAGCGTGCCCGCGGCCTGACCGTCCTGGACGCCGGCCTTGAGCGTCTCGATGCCTGCGAAGCCCGTGATGGCCTTCAGGTCGACATCGACGCCCCCGAGCGGGAACGTCGTGGGCGTGGTCAGTACGCCGTTCCCGTCGAACGTGAGCGGGCCGGGGGCCGCGGTGGTCGTGCCGTCGGTCGCTGTGAGGTCCCACCCGGTAGCCGACTTGGTGAAGCTCAGCGCGATCTCGCGCTCGACCCCGGTCGAGTCGAACGCCTTGATGGTGCGCTGCAGCACGGTGTCTTCCGCGGCGTCGGACGGCAGGTTGCCCAGGAAGCTGGCCTTCGTGGTCTGGACGGCCGCCATGAGGGTGCCCGCGGGGACCTTGAGGTCGCCGATGGGCCCGTTGGTGTCGACGACGCCGTTGACGGCTGCCCAGCCCTGCACGAGCGCACCCTCGCCGGGGAGCACCATCTGACCGGTCGCGTCGAAGTCGAAGCTGCCGGCCCGCGTGTAGAACGTCTCGGTGCCCTTGCGCACCACGAAGAACCCGTCGCCCGAGATCATCATGTCGGTGCTGCGGCCCGTGGACTGCGAGGCCCCCTGCGTGAAGTTGGTCGTGATGCCCGCGACGCGCACTCCGAGGCCGACCTGCGCGGGGTTGGTGCCACCCGTGCCGGCCTGGGCGCCGCCCGCGTTCTGGAGCACCTGGCTGAGGGTGTCCTGGAACTGGGTCTGGGAGGACTTGAAGCCCGTCGTGTTGACGTTGGCGATGTTATTGCCGGTCACGTCGAGCATGGTCTGGTGACTGCGCAGACCGCTGATGCCGGAGAAGAGCGAGCGGAGCATGGGAAGGTCCCTTCGGTGGAGGTGTGCGGGCCTGCGTCAGGCGGGGTCGGTGTCGGGGTCGGTGTCGGTGTCGGTGTCGGTGTCGGTGTCGGGCGGGGTGGTCGCCGTGCCCGGCGTGGTGACCGCGGAGATCGAGTCGAGCGGCACCTGCACGTCGCCCACGGTCACCGTCGGCACGGCAGTGAGGTACGAGACGGCGGACACCGTGCCCGTCTGGGTGACGCCGTCGGCGTCGATGTAGCTGACCTGATGGCCCACGAGGCCCGAGGCAGCCATGCGCATCTGCAGCGCGAAGCTCTCGCGCGAGGTGTCGGAGAGCTCGACGAGCCGCTCCATCGTGGTCAGCTGCGTGGTCTGCGCCATGAGGTCCGAGCTGTCCATGGGGTTGCTCGGGTCCTGGTTGCGCAGCTGCGCGACGAGCAGGTTGAGGAACGCCTGCTTGCTGAGCTCGCCGTTGCTGGCTGTCGTCGCTGTCGTCGCGGTCGTGGAGGTGGCGCCGTACACGGCGGACACGTCGATGCTCATGGGTGCTCCTGGTCAGGCGAAGACGTCGATGCCGCCCGGCCGGGCGGCCGACGGGGAGGAGGGTGCGGTGGCGGCCCCCGGGGCGGTGGCCCCGGCGCCGGTCGAGGTGGAGCGCTGCCGGTCGTCGGACGAGCCTGTGCCGTCGCCGCCCGCGCCCTGCGCGTCCCGCTGGCCCAGGCCCAGCTCGGCCTGCAGGCCCGATGCGGCGAGGTCACGGCGGAGCTCGGCGAGCGAGGAGCGCAGCGCCTCCCGGGACTGCTCGGTCGCGCCGATGAGGTCGATGCGCACAGCGTCGGCCGAGATGTGCGCGACGACCCGCACGGGGCCCAGGTGCTCGGGGTCGATCGCGAGCGACATCACGTGCTGGCCCTTGCCCAGGTCGCGCAGCCCCGCGAGCTGCGGTGCGAGCTGCGCGGGCAGCGGCGCCGGGGCGGGGGCGGGCTGCGGTGCGGCGGGGGCGTCGACGGCCCGCACCACGCCCGCCGTCGCGCCGGGCGCGACCGGCGCGACCACGATCGTCGGGGTCGCCTCGGTGGGCGCGGGAGCGGCGGGCACCGGGACCGCGGCGGCCTCTGCGGGGACGGTCCCCGCACCGGCGGGCGACTGCGCGGCTGCGGGTGCAGCGGTCACGGGCACGCCCTGGGCGGCCCGCGAGGCGGCGCGCGCCACGATCGGGCCGGTGCCGGTGGGCTGCTCCGGCACGGCGCCGGGCGCGACCGCCGGAGCCCCGCCCACGGGCTGAGGTGCGGTGTCGCCGGGTTCGGTCACGGGGGTCGCCGCGGGGGTCGCTGTGGGGATCACTGTGGGGGTCGCCGTGGCGATGGCCGCAGCGACGACGACCGGCGCCGCGGGCACGGTCGCGGACGCGCTCTCGACCGCCACGAGTGCCGCGTCGGGCACCACGTCGGCCGATGTCGGCACCGGGGCGGGCTGCGCCGCGGCTGCGAGCACGAGGGCGAGCCCGTCGCTCGCCGGGACGGGCGTCGTCGGGGTCGTCGAGGCGGTGCCGTCGGGCGGCGTGGGGGCCGAGTCGCCCGCCGACGCGGACCCGTCGGTGGCCGGCGTCTCCGGGCCGGACGCGGGTTCGGCCTGAGCCCGGTCGCTGCGACCTGCGGCCCGCGCACGGTCACGCACCGCGGTGCGGTCCTGGCCGGGGTCGGGGCGCACCTGGTCGCGCAGCACGGTGTCGAAGTCGGCACCCGTCGGGCGCTGCGCCGGCCGGGGCGTGGACGGGGCGATGCTGGGCGTGGCGGCCTGCGCCACGGGCGTCGCGCTCATGTGCTCACTCCGATGCTGCGTGCGAGGGCCGCGAGCGAGGACGCGCTCGAGGTGGACGACGTGGTCGACGAGAGCCCCGCCACGAGCTCGAGCGCACTGCGCTGCGCGGTGGCCGAGGCCAGCGCCGAGGTGAGCTGGGTGCTGCTCGCCGCGGACTCCTGGGGGAGCACGCGCCGGATCGCCGTGGGGGTCGTGTAGACGTCGCGGATCTGCACGTACGAACCGGCCTTCGGGGCGTCGATCATCTTCCCGTCGCCCACGTAGATGCCGATGTGCGTGCCGCCGCCGAACACGAGCAGGTCACCCGGCTGCGCCTGGGCGAGCGAGCCGACGGCGGTCCCCACCGTCATCTGCTCGCGCGCTGTGCGCGGGATGCCCTCGACGCCGATGTCGGTCATCGCCCGCAGCACGAGGCCCGAGCAGTCGAGGCCACCCTCGTCGAGCGATTCCCCGCCCCACACGTACGGCACCCCGAGGTACTTCGAGGCCGCGGCGACGAGCGCCTGACCCGTCGCGGTCGACGACGTGGTGGTCGACGAACCGGTCAGCCCCGCGACCTGGGTCGCGTCGACGCCGAGGGCAGCGAGCTGGGCAGCGAAGGTCGCGTCGGTGCCCGTCGCGGACGTGGTCGCCGTGCCCGACGACGTGGTCGGGGGCTCGACGAGCTGCGCGAGCTCGGCCATGCGGGTCTGGATCGCGGCGATGCCCGTCATCGGTCGCTCCCGTCCTGCTGCGTCGGGACCCCGGTCCGCATGCGCCCGGCGACCTCGTCGAGCACGGCCTGCTCGGCGCGGGCCTCCTCGGCGCGCACCTCGGTGTCGTGCCGCTCCTCGAGCTTCTCGAGCGTGCGGGTCGCGGTGCGGGCCTGCGACCAGAGACCTTCGGAGTCGACCACCACGGCCTGCGCCGCGACGACGGCGTGGGAGTGCTCGACGAGCAGCCCGCTGAGCGCGGCGCGGCTCGCGACGGCGGCCCGCCAGTGCAGCTCGTCCGAGCGGGCGGGCAGCGACGCGGAGCCCAGCACCGTCTCGGTCTCGTGCCGACGGTCCTCGGCGGCGTCGCGCTGGCGCACGGCGCGCGCGAGCTCGACCGCAGCCTGATCCTCGGCGAGCGTGCGCAGCCGCAGCAGCCCCGCGAGGCGGAAGGGCCGGCTCATGCGGCCATCCCCATCGCGCCCACGAGTCCGGCGAGCCGGTCCCAGGAGTCGTCCGCGCCGGCCGCGTCGTCGAGCGGCTGCTGCAGGAACGCGTCGATCGCGCGGCCGTGCGTCACGGCCGCGTCGACGAGCGGGTTGGAGCCCGAGACGTAGGCGCCCACGTCGAGCAGGTCCTGCGCCTGGCGGCGCGCGGCCATCACCGTGCGCAGCCGCACCGCCAGGTCGCGCTGGTGCGTCGAGGTCACCCGGTTCGCGACGCGTGAGATCGAGGCGAGGGCGTCGACGCTCGGGAAGTGCCCCTGCACCGCCAGCCGACGGTCGAGCACGACGTGCCCGTCGAGGATCGAGCGGGCCGCGTCGGCGATGGGCTCGTTGTGGTCGTCGCCGTCGACGAGCACCGTGTAGATGCCGGTGATCGAACCGGTCGCGGCCGTGCCGGCCCGCTCGAGCAGCTGCGCGAGCAGCGCGAACGTGCTGGGCGGGTAGCCGCGGGTCGCGGGGGGCTCGCCGACCGAGAGCCCGATCTCACGCTGGGCCATGGCCACACGCGTGAGCGAGTCCATCATCAGCACCACGTCCGCTCCCCCGTCACGGAAGTGCTCCGCGATGCGGGTCGCGACGAACGCCGAGCGCAGCCGCACGAGCGGCGGCTCGTCCGAGGTCGCCACCACGACGACCGAGCGGGCCAGGCCTTCGGGTCCCAGGTCGTCCTCGAGGAACTCCCGGACCTCGCGACCGCGCTCCCCGACCAGCGCGATCACGGAGACCTGCGCGTCGGTGCCGCGCGCGACCATCGACAGCAGGCTCGACTTGCCGACGCCCGAGCCCGCGAACAGGCCCATGCGCTGACCGCGCCCCAGCGTCACGAGGGTGTCGAGCACGCGCACGCCCGTCTCGAGCGGTGCGGCGACCCTGGCGCGCTCGAGCGGGTGCGGCGAACGGCCCGTGACGGGCACGTGCGCGTCCTCGCGGAGCGGGCCCTTGCCGTCGATCGGGCGTCCCAGGCCGTCGATGACACGGCCCAGCAGCGCGTGGCCCACCGGGGCCGTGAGCACGGTACCCAGCGCGCGCACGGGCATGCCGGCCCGCAGGCCGTGCGTCGGTCCGAGCGGCATGCAGCGTGCGGCGGCGCGCTCGGCGGCGACCACCTCGGCCGGCACGGCGTCGGGGCCCTCGCCGATCAGGACGAGGTCGCCCACGGCCGATCCGGTGCCGGCGACCTCGATCGTCAGGCCCACGATCCCCCGCACCGTGCCCACGTGCTCGGGCCGGGCCGCGTCGAGCGCCCGGTCCCACGTGGTCCGGGCCGTCGTGGTGGTCATGCGCCCGGCTCCGCGAGCACGGCGCGCAGTCGCTCGAGCGCCGTGGTCAGTCGGGCGTCGAGGTAGCCGTCGGGGTGCTCGCTCACGGCGTCGCCGACGGCGAGCATGGCGTCGGGCACGAACGTCAGGCCGGCGACGTCGGGCACCGCGTCGGCCGCGACGAGCACGTCGAGGTCGCGCGGGTTCATGCGCACGGTCTGGGGTCCCACCTGCTGGTGGTCCTCGAGGGCCCGGGCGAGCGCTGCCCGGGCGCCGTGCTCGCCGTCGCGCAGCTCGTGGCCCAGCACGGCCTGCGCGAGCTCGAGGGCCGCGCGCTGCAGCCGTCGCTCGAGCTCGTCGATCACGGGCACGGTCCGGGCCTGCGCGGCGAGCGCGGCGCGCTCGAGCGTCACGAGCGCCGCGGCGTGCTCGGCGGCACGGCGCGAGGCCGCCACCTCGAGCTCGCGCGCCACCCGTCCTGCCTCGGCCTGGGCGGCCTGGGCTGCGTCGCGCATTCCTGCCGCGAACCCGGCCGCGTAGCCCGCGGCCCGGGCCCGCTCGAGCTCGGCGGTCCGCGCCGACTCGCGCGCACCGTCCGGGGCCGCCCCCATGACGACCCGCTCGAAGACGGCTCCCCGCACCTCAGGCGACATACTCGTCCTCGCCCTCGCGGCGGATGAGGATCTGGCCGCTCTCCTCGAGACGGCGGATGACCTGCACCACGCTCGCGCGGGCGTCCTCGACCTGCGACATGCGCACGGGGCCGAGCAGCTCGACCTCCTCGACGAGGTTCTCGCGGGCCCGCTCGGACAGGTTGCGCAGGATCTTGTCGCGCACCTCCTCGCCGACACCCTTGAGCGCGACCGACAGCTCCGACATCTCGACCTGGCGCAGCACGAGCTGCATCGCACGGTCCTCGAGCAGCACGATGTCGCCGAACACGAACATGCGGCTGCGGACCTCCTCCGCGAGCGCCTCGTCGCGGGCCTGCAGCCCTTCGAGGATGAGCTTCTCGGTGGTCGGGTCGGCGCGGTTGATGATCTCGACGAGCGGCTGGACGCCACCCACCGCCGACAGCTCCTGCGGGGTGAGCACGGCCGACGCCTTGCGCTGCAGGCTCTCGGCGACGACAGTCACCACGTCCGGGCTGGCGCGCTCCATGAGCGCGATCCGGTGCGCGACCTCGGCCTGGAGCTCGGGCGGCAGCCCCGCGAGGATCAGCGACGCGTGGTCGGGGCGCAGGTGGGCGAGCACGAGCGCGATGGTCTGCGGGTGCTCGCCGCTGATCAGCGAGAGCACCTGGCGCGCGTCGGCGTGCTGCAGGAACTCGAAGCGCTGGCCGGCCATCGAGGACTGCAGCCGCTCGATCATGCCGGCGGCCTGGTCACGGCCGAGCGAGGCCTCGAGCAGGTGCTGGGCGTAGCCGAGCCCTCCCCCGACGCCCGGACCGATCACCGACGCGGCGTAGAACTCCTCGAGCACCTCGTCCGCGAGGTCCTGGTCCACGCGGTCGAGCCGCATGATCTCGGCCGTCAGCTCCTCGATCTCGTTGACCTCGAGCTGGGCCATGACGCGCGCGGCCCGGTCGCGGCCGAGCTGGAGCAGCATCATGGCGGCCTTCTGGGTCCCCGTGAGCGCGGCCATCAGCGGCGGGCCCCGGGTCCGGTCGGCGTGAGCCAGCCGCGCAGCAGCTCGGCGATCTCGGCCGGCTGCTCGTCGGCGAGCGCCGAGAGCTCGGCGCGCTTGATCGCGACCCCGTCGACCGGAGCGGGCGCCGGGGCGATGCCCATCGGCAGCGCGGCCAGGCCCATGTCAGGGCCCTCGATCTCGAGGGTGTTCTCGCCCCCGCCCAGCAGCGGCAGCTCGCCGATGTCGAGCGACTCGCGGCGGCTGCGGCGCGAGCGACGCATCGCGGCGACAGCGAGGGCCAGGAGCACGAGCAGGACGGCGCCGGCGATCGCGAGCTGCCGCACGAGCGACTCGTTGGCCTGCGCCTTCGCCTGCTCGTCGGCGGCCGCGAGGGCGTCCTGGGCGGCCTCGGCGGACGTCGTGTCGAAGGCCATGCGCTGCACGGCGACCGTGTCGCCACGCGTGGTGTCGATCCCCGCGGCGGCGCTGACCATCGCGGTGAGCTCGCCCAGGTCGATGTCGGGGGTCGAGGCCGAGTCGACGGCGACCGCGAGCGACTGCCGCTTGACGCTGCCCGGGGCCGTGACGGTCTTCTCGGTGACCTTGTTCACGGCGTTGTTGAGGTTCTCGGTGGTCGAGGAGTAGACCCCGGCCGTCGAGGTGTCCGACGGGACGGCGATGTTGTCGGGCCCCAGCACCCCGGCGGCCGTGCCGCCGCTCCCCGTGTACTCCTCGGTCGTGGTCGCCGAGATGAGCGGGGGGACGTCGGGCGTCGCCGTGAACTCCTCGCTCGTGCGGTCCGTCTGGTCGTAGTCGAGCTCGGCCGTGAGGGTGACAGCCGAGTGCCCGGCACCGACGACGCGGTCGAGCAGCTCCTGGACCGCGGCACGCACCCGCAGCTCGTACTCGCCCGTCTGCTGGCCCGAGAGCCCGGTGCCGACCGCCGCCCCGACGGTCGACAGGACCTTGCCGGTCGAGTCGACCACGGCGACGTCGGTGGGCTCCATGCCTTCGATGCCGGCGGAGACGAGGTGCACGATGGCCTGCACCTGCTCGGTGCCCAGGGTCGTGCCCGCGGTCGTGCGGAGGAACACCGACGCGGTCGGGTCCTCCTTCTCCGAGACGAACACGCTGTCCTGGGGCAGCGCGAGCTTGACCGTCGCGGCGTCGACGCCCTGCATCGCCCCGATCGTCTTCGCGAGCTCGCCCTCGAGCGCGCGCTGGTAGGTGACCTCCTGCTGGAACTCGGACGACGTCATGCCCATGTCGTCGAGCAGCGAGTAGCCCGCGCCGTCGCTGTTCGCGGGGAGCCCCGCGGCGGCCAGCTTGAGGCGCATCGTGTAGAGCTTGTCGGCGGGCACCATGACGGTGCTGCCGCCGTCGGCCAGCTCGTACGAGACGCCCTCGGCGCTCAGCTGGTCGACCACGGCGCTCGCGTCGGTCGCGGACAGGCTCGTGAACAGCGGGCTCAGCGTGGGCTTCGACATCCAGCTCGTGAGCGCGACGGCGCCGAGCACGAGCACGGCCAGCCCGATCAGGGCGAGGGTGCGCTGCGCGAGGGTGAACTGCTTGACGGTCGACCCGAACCGGCCGAGCACCGCCGAGAGCTGCGCGGGCATCAGGCCTGCATCCGCATGATCTCGGAGAACGCGTCGATCGCCTTGTTGCGCAGCGCGGCGGTCAGCTCGAGCGTGAGGCTCGCCTCGGCCGCCGCGACCGTGTAGTCGTGCACGTCGTCGAGGTCACCGGTCACGGCCTGCACCGCGAGCTGGTTGCTGGTCGACTGGAGCTGCTGGAGCGAGTCGATCGAGCCGAGCACCGAGGCGAAGCCCGCACCGTCGCCCGACGAGGTCGCGTCGGTGCCGGTCGCTCCGGAGAGGTACGTGGTGGGCAGGACGGTTGTCACGCCGCCGATCGCGGGGATGCTCATCAGGAACGTCCGATCTGCAGTGCTGCCTCGTAGGTGGCCTTGGCACGGTCGACCACGGCGGCGTTCGCCTCGTAGCCGCGCTGCGCCATGATCAGCTGGGTCATCTGGCTGGCCATGTCGACGTCGGGGTAGCGCACGTAGCCCTGCTCGTCGGCGAGCGGGTTGTCGGGCTCGTACGCGAGCCGCCCCTCGGCGCTGCCGAGCTCGATGCCTGCCACCTGCACCCCGCCGCCGTCCGCGCTCGCGATCTCCTGCGCGACGACGTACTTGGTCTGGTACGCCGCCTCGGTGGTCGAGGTCGCGGTCGACATGTTCGCGAGGTTGTCGCTGACCGCGTCGAGCCACTTGCGGTACACGGTGAGGCCCGTGCTGGCGATCCCGATCGCGCCGAAGGTGGTCATCAGGAGCTCCTCATGGCGGTGCGGATCGAGGAGTAGGTCCCGCTCACCGCTTGGGTGGCGAGCTGGTACCGCAGGTTCGTGTCGACGTTCAGCAACGTCTCGGTGTCGAGGTTGACGTTGTTGCCGTCCTCGCGGGTGGGCTCGAGCGAACGGGCCGTGGTGGCCGTCGTCGCACCCGAGCCGTGGCTCACGGCACGGGCGAGCGCGTCCTCGAACTGCACCCGCTGGGCCTGGTAGCCGGGGGTCTGCACGTTCGCGACGTTCTCCGCGATGACGCGTTGGCGCAGCGCAAGACCGTCGAGCGCGCTGTTGAGCGCGACATAGCCGACCGAGTCGAACATGGACATGCGTGGCCCTACCTCACCGACGTGGTACTTCGGGTCGGCCGATCCGTGGCCTCATGCGCGAGCCATCCGTGCTCGGACTCCTCATCGGAGGCCCTTGCATCGCTGTGAGAAGTTCGCCCGCGCTGCGCGGACGTTCACCCGGTCGGCCGAACGGGTTCGCTCGGAAGTGTCCCCTGCTGTCCGAGTCGTGCCGCCGTCGCGCGTCGGCCCGCGTCAGCCCTGGTCAGCCCTCGACGTCGAGGTAGACCGGGACGCCCGGGGGTCGCGCGTCGAGCGCGCTCGCCGCGACCAGGTGGCGACGGGTCAGCGCCGCGGCCGCCGTGAGGTGCTCGGTGAGCACGCCCTGACGTGCGAGCAGGGCGCGTGCGCGCTCGGCGTGCTCGACCGGCATCGGTCCCAGGCCCGCGGGGGCCCGCCAGGTCGTCGGCCCGACGGCGTCACCGGGCTCGTCGGCGAGCAGCACGGCCTCGGCGGCCTCGAGCTCGCCCTGCAGCCGGTCGAGGACGTCGGCCCAGGCCTGCGCGTCGACCGCGCCGCCCTGTCCGTCGAGGTCAGCCGACACCGAGGTCACCCATCAGCGCGCCGGCCGCGACGGGCTCGGAGGCCGGGGCGGGGGCGACAGCCGCGGCGGCGTCGTGCCAGGCGTCCCGCAGCGGGGCGATGAGCTCGCGGCACCCCGCGGTCCGGTCCGCGTCCCCCGTCATCGACGCCTCGATGAGCTCGGTCAGCAGGAACGAGTACAGCGACAGGAGGCCGGGTCCTCCGTCCCAGACGCCCGTGTCGAGGCTCGCGATGAGCTCCGCGATGATCTCCTGCGCGTGCGTGAGCTGCGCGGTCCCCTCGACCCTGTCGCCCTGCCGCTGTGCGACCTCGGCCCGCTCGACGTCGAGCAGCATCCGGTCGTAGAGCATCGTCAGGAGGCGCGCCGGCCCCACGGTCGCGACCGTGTCGGCCAGGTACCGCGAACGCACGTCGTACATTGCCGGACTCCTTTGGGCGTCAGTCAGGACGGCTGTCGGCCGTTCCTCAGGAGGAGGTCGACAGCGAGGCGAGCTGGCTGGTGAGCCAGCTCGACTGCGACTGCAGGTTGGACAGCGTGACCTCGAGTGCCGAGTACGTCTTCTGCAGGCCCTCGCGTCGGGACGCCAGCCGGATGTCCCACGAAGCGATCTGCTCGCCGAGGGTCTTGACCACCCCCTCCTGGCTCCGGATCTTCAGCGTCATGGTGCCCTCGTACTTGTCCGACGCCCCGGTCGCGACGTCGGCGACACGCGCGGCCAGTCCCGAGATGATCTTCTCGACCTTCGCGGGGTCGGCGGCGAGCGCGGCCGCGAACTTCACCTCGTCGAAGTCGAACATCCCGGTCTTGGCATTGATGCTGATCCCGGCCTCGGCGGGCGAGAGGCCCTCGATGGGGAGCGACGTGGCGCTCTGCAGCTGCTGCTGGAGGCCGCGTACGGCGCTGTCGCCGCTGAACAGGCCGCCCGTGACGACCGGGCGGCCGTCCTCGGAGGTGGAGGTGGTCGACGCGGTGCGGGCCGAGATCTCGGACATCACCACACCCAGGGCGCCCATCAACCCGGTGGCCAGCTTGGTGATCGCCGCGTCGTCACGGGCCACCGTGAGGGAGACCGGCGTCGCCTCGACCTGTGTGACGGTGACGTCGATCCCGGACATCAGCCCGGAGAAGGTGTTGGTGGCCGAGGAGACGGTCTGCTCGGAGGTGGTGCCTGCCCACAGGGTGAGCTGTGCGTCCTGTGCCGACCGGACGGTGCTGAGCGCGAGGACCTCGGAGCCCGAGCCGTCCTGACCTGTCGCGACGGAGATCGTGAAGCCCTTGCTCCCGCCGGTGTCGACGCCGGTGAGCTGGAGCCGGTACTCGGGCGCGGCTGAGGTGCCGACGTTGACGGCCGCGGCCTTGACCCCGCTCCCCTTGACGTTGAACGCAGCGACGATGTCGGCGATGTCGGAGCTGGCGGCGGTGACCACCGTGTCGACGCCACCTTGGGTGACGGTGAACGTGGGCGTCGCGGTGTCGTAGGCCGTGGGCAGCTTCACCAGCGACGCCTGGGACTGTGCGATCCGCGAGACCGTGAAGCTGAGCGTGGACGGCTGGGCGCCTGCAGCGGCCGTGGCCGTCACTGACGGGTGCGACGATGTGGCCTTGACCGCCGCCCAGGACGAGGCCTTGGTGGCTGCCGTCGCCGCGTCGCCCAACGAGGAGAGCTTCGCGTTCAGGGCCTGCAGCGCCGTCACGAGGCTGCTCGTGCTCGTCTGCTTCTGCGTGAGGAGCCGTTGCGGCGCCGCCTCGGCAGTCATCAGCTGGTTGATCAGGTCCGTCGTGTTCAGACCGCTGATCAGCCCGTCGATCCCGAGCGATGCCATCTGGTGCCGTCCTTCGTCCGTGCTCATGGGGCCAGTCGTGTGGCGCTGCGTCCTCACCACGAAGGTGAGGTCAGGATCACCGCAGGAGCGAGAGCACGCCCTGGGGGATCTGGTTGGCCTGCGCGAGCATCGCCGTGCCGGCCTGCGACAGGATCTGCGCGCGGGTGAAGGAGACCATCTCCGACGCCATGTCCGTGTCGCGGATCCGGCTCTCCGACGCCGACAGGTTCTCGACGGCGACGTTGATGTTCTTGACCGTGTGCTCAAACCGGTTCTGCATCGCACCGAGGTTGGCGCGAGCGGTCGAGATCGTGCCAATCTGCGTGTCGACGAGGGCGATTGACGTGAGCGCCGTCGCGGCCGACGAGAAATCGAGAGCGCCGAGGTTCGTGGCGATCGTCGCGACGTTGGCGGGGGCCAGGTCGACCTCGATCTGGTCGTTGCCCGCGGTCGAGCCCGCGCCGACCTGGAACGTGAGCTTGCCACCGGTGCCACCGGTGCCGTCGAGCAGCTGGGTGCCGTTGAAGTTGGTCGACTTCGAGATACGGTCCAGCTCCGAGACGAGCTGGTCCGACTCGGTCTTGATGTTGGCGCGCGCCGCGGGGTTGTTCGAGTCGTTACCCGACTGCACGGCCAGGTCACGCACGCGCTGGAGGATCGCGTGGACCTCGGTCAGGGCGCCTTCAGCGGTCTGCACGACCGAGATGCCGTCCTGGGCGTTGCGGGCGGCGACCTTGAGGCCACCGACCTGCGAGCGCAGGCCCTCGGAGATCGCGAGGCCGGCAGCGTCGTCCGCCGCGCGGTTGATGCGGAAGCCCGAGGAGAGCTTCTCGAGCGACTTGCTCAGGTCGTTCTGCGTGTTGGACAGGTTGCGGTACGAGTTGACGGCCGCGATGTTCTGGTTGATCGAGAGACCCATGATGAACGTCCTCCTTGTGGGGTCAGATGCTGCCCATCCGTGGGCACATCCCCCTCATCGGCCGTCGGTCCGACCTCTGAGGGATTTGCGGGAACTTTTTCAGCCGCTCGGCTGGTCAGCCGGTGACGGCCTGCGCCCGCAGCTCGCGGGCCGTGTCGGCGACCTGACGCTGCGCGGGGATCAGGCCGGGATCGGCGACGGCCCGGTGGGGCGTCGTCGACATCGCGGCGCGCGCGGCGACGGACGCGAAGTAGGTGCGTCGACGTCGCTCGGCGACGCCGTCGGGGCGGTCGGCCGCCGGCACGAGGTCGGGGTCGAGGCTCGAGTTGAGGCCGTCACGCAGCAGCGCGAGGGCCTCGGTGCGCAGCTGGCTGATGCGGGACTGGGTCACGCCCAGCTCGGCCGCGAGCTCCGCGACGGGGCGGTCGTGGAAGAACAGCTCCTCGACCACGCAGCGCAGCCGCTCGGGCAGCGCGTCGACGCCCGCCCGCAGGTAGCGCAGCCGCTCACCGGTGAGCAGCGCCTCCTCGGGCCCGGGGGTGTCGTCGCTGATCAGATCGGCCACGGGGTGCACGGTCGCGTCGATGCTGAGCACGCGACGCTCGGAGTCCTGGCGGGCCTGGTCGACCGTCGCGACGTCGGTGCCCAGGGCGGTGGCGAGCTCGTCGCGCGAGGGGCTGCGGCCGAGGGCGGCCGTGAGGCGGTCGCTCGTGGAGGCCAGCTCGCGGGCCCGGTGCCGCGCACCGCGGGTGGCCCAGTCCATCGAGCGGAGCTCGTCGAGCAGGGCCCCGCGGATGCGCAGGGCGGCGTAGCGAGCGAACGGGACACCGGTCGAGGCGTCGTAGGCCCGGGCCGCGAGCACGAGGGCGAGGCTGCCTGCCGACGCGAGCTCGTCCCGCGTCACGGTCGGAGGAACCCGCATCAGCACCTCGCTGACGTGGTACCCGACCAGCGGCAGGTGCGCGACGACGAGGTCGTCGGTGGCGTGTCCGATGGCTGTCACCCGTGTTGTGTCGTCAGCCACCCCCCTGTGCTTGAGGGATTCCGTCGACGCCTGCCGAGGGCTCTACAACGTAGGAGACGACGAAGAGGACGATGCGGACAGCGGAATCACCCACAGCCGCGCATAGGGAACTCCCAGACAAGGCTTGCTGTGACGAAGGTCACAACGGGTGAAGCGGGGTGCGGAGCCCCTCCGCCTGCTGGACACTTGTCCACCTGCTCGCCGACACCCCGTCGCGGACCAGAAGCCCGCGAAAACGGCCGGATCACCCGCTCGTGCGCGAATCACCTGCGGAAAAAGGGTCATGACCACGGGTGGGCGTCCGATCAGGAGACCAGAACCCCGGTGCGTCACCGCACCCAACGACGAGCGAGAGGCGGAGGCACCCGTGGCCCTGAGCCGGTTGTCCGACGTGCTGTGGCGCGAGCGCCACCTGCTCGAGCTGCTGCTGTTCAAGCTCGAGGAGGAGCAGCTCATCCTCACGAGCGGGCGGTCGCAGTGGCTCACCCACGCGACCCGTGAGGTCGAGACCGTGCTCGAGCAGATCCGGGAGGCCGAGCTCGGCCGCTCGGCCGAGGCCGAGGCGGTCGCCGAGCTGCTGGGCCTCGACGTCGGATCGAGCCTGCTCACGATCTCGGAGCACGCCCCCAGCCCGTGGGACGAGCTGCTGCGTGCCCACCGTGACGCCTTCGTCCAGCTGACCACGCAGATCAGCCAGGTCGCCGACGGCAACCGCGAGCTGCTCGCCATGTCGCACCGCGCGACCCAGGAGACCCTGCTCTCCCTGCAGGACACCGTGCAGACGTACGACGTCCGCGGGTCGAGCTCCACACCCGTCGACCGCAGCGCCCAGCTGCTCGACCAGTCCTTCTGAGAGAGGCAGGATCGTGAGCACCTTCTCCGGACTCGGCACCGCGCTGAGCTCGCTGATCGCGCAGCGCCAGGGCCTCGAGGTCTCCGGCCAGAACATCGCCAACGCCAACACCGTCGGGTACACGCGGCAGCGCGCCGCGATGTCGGCTCTGCCGGCCGCGACGGTCCCGTCGATGTTCTCCACGAACAACGGCGTCGGCAACGGCGTCCACGTGACGTCGATCCAGCGGCTGTCCGACGCGTTCCTCGACGCCCGCGTCAACACCGAGTCGGGCGCGGCCGCCTACCTCGCAGCCCGGGCCACGTCCTACGCGAACCTCGAGAAGACCATCGGTGAGCCCGCGACGACGGGCCTGGCCAACCAGCTCGGCGCGATGTGGTCCGCCTGGCAGGACGTGGCCAACACCCCGAGCAAGGAGTCGTCGCGGGCCGTGCTCCTCGAGACCTCGCAGCAGGTCGCCGACCGTCTGGCCACCCTCTACACGTCGGCCGACACGCAGTGGACGCAGACCCGCACCACGGCCGTGGCGCTCGTCGACCAGATCAACACGGCCGCCAAGAACGTCGCCGACCTCAACGAGCGCATCCTCGCGATCACGAACTCCGGGGCGGCAGCGAACGAGCTCATGGACGCGCGCGACCAGCAGATCACCCAGCTGGCGACGCTCGCGGGTGCCACGACACGGGCCCGGGACAACGGTCAGATCGACGTGTTCGTCGGGGGCAACGCGATCGTCGACGGCGCCTCGTCCAAGGAGCTCGCCGTCTCGGGCGCCGCGACGTTCGGCCAGGCCACCGCCGGGGGCACAGTCTCCGTCGTGTGGGCCGGTACCTCCCCCGCGGTCAACGCCGGGCTCGACAGCGGCCGGGTCGCCGGGCTGCTGTCGGTGCTCGCACCTCCCGGCACCCCGGCCGGCAGCGGCGGCGCGCTCACCGAGGCGGCCGCGACCTACGACGCCGTGGCCACGCAGATCGCGACCCGCGTCAACGCCCTGCACGGCTCCGCGACCACCGTCGGTGGCGCGCCCGGTGGTGACTTCTTCACCATCGACCCCACGAAGCCCGCCGCGCTGGGGCTCAAGGTCGCGATCACGAACCCCGCGGACGTCGCGGTGGCCGACCCGGCCAAGGGTGCGCTCGACGGCTCGGTGGCCGATGCCATCGCGCGGCTCGGCACCGCGACCGACGGGCCTGACGCGAGCTGGAGCTCGGCAGTCGTCCAGCTCGGGGTGCGCACCGCGAGCCTCGGCTCGCGCGCCGCCGTCGCCGAGGCGTCCCGCTCCGCCGCCGCCTCCCAGCAGCTCTCCCAGGCCAGCGTCGACACCGACGAGGAGACCGTCAACATGCTCGCGTACCAGCGTGCGTACGAAGGCGCGGCCCGCGTCATGACGGCCATCGACGAGATGCTCGACACCCTCATCAACCGCACCGGCGTCGTCGGGAGGTAATTGTGATCAACCGTGTGAGCCACCTGACCATCCAGCAGTCCACGCTGGCCAACCTGCAGTCCAACCTGACCAAGATGGCCGATCTGCAGGCCAAGATGTCGGGCGGCAAGAAGGTGACCGTCCCCTCGGACGACCCTGCTGCAGCCTCCGACATGCTGCGGCTGCGCGGCGAGCAGCGCCAGCAGACCCAGTTCGCCCGCAACGCCGACGACGGCAACGCGTGGCTGACCACCGTCGACTCCGCGCTCGTCACGACGCTGTCGACCATGCGTCGGGCCCGCGACCTCGTGGTCCAGGGCGGCAACGGGAGCCTCGGCGACGTCTCGAGGGAGGCCCTCGCGGCCGAGCTCGAAGGGCTGCGCGACACGCTCATGGAGCAGGCCAACACCTCCTACCTGGGGCGTTCCGTCTTCGCCGGCACGTCCGACGCGGGCGTCGCCTTCACGTCCGACTACACGTTCACCGGCAAGGTCGCGGGAGCCTCGACCAGCGTCGAGCGACGCATCGGCGAGGCGACGACAGTGCGTGTCGACTCCGACGGCAGCGCTGTGTTCGGCGAGGGGGACGACTCGGTGTTCGCGATGATCGACGACATCGTCACGACCCTGCGCTCCGGCGGGACCACGTCCTCGGCGCTGAACGCCTTCGACACCCGCTTCGACGCGATGCTCACCGAGGTCGCGTCCGTGGGCGCCCGGCACAACCAGATCCTCACCGCGAAGTCCACGCTCCAGGACGGTCTGCTCGCGACGAAGTCGACCCTCTCGGGCATCGAGGACATCGACCTCGCGGCGATCATCCTCGACATCAAGTCGCAGGAGGTCGCCTACCAGGGCGCTCTCGGTGCGGCCTCGAAGGTGCTCCAGCCCAGCCTGATGGACTACCTCCGATGAACGCCGTCCAGGTCGCCGCCGGACCTCGCGGCGTCGCGTCCGACCTGCCGGCCACGCTGCACCTGCGCACGCCGCTCGCGGGCCTGCCGGGTCACGAGGAGTTCAGCCTCTCCGCGCTCGACGACTCGGGCGTGCTGTTCGCCCTGCGCAGCGCCTCCGCGGGCATGGCCCCGGTGCGGCTGTTCGTCATCGCGCCCGGTCTGTTCTTCCCCGACTACGCCCCGCTGCTGGACCCGGCCGTCGAGGCGGCGCTCGGGTCGACCGACAGCGCCCTCGTGCCGCTCGTCATCGTGCACCCGGCCGACGGCGACCAGCCCATGACCGCGAACCTGCTCGCCCCGCTCCTGGTCGACCCGGTCACGGGCAGCACCGCGCAGGTCGTGCTCGAGGCAGACTGGCCCCTGCGCGCACCGATCGCCTGACCCCTCCGGCCTGGGGCGATACGGGCGCACGCGCCTGAGAGCGCACATCAACTGGTGGTGGGCTTTCGCTCATCTGCACCGTCCCCGAGTCGATCAGTCGGGTGAAATCCTTTCCTTCACCCAGCAGTCAAGGGGAACCCGTCCATGAGCGTGCTCGGCGACCAGAGCTCGACCAGCCGTGTCAGCGAGATCACGATCCTGCGGCAGCCCGTGGTGCACCCCGACCGCGCCGTGTACGGCTACGCGGTCCGCGTCCACGCGCTCGACTCGACCGGTCGGATCTTCCCCGAGCACCAGGTCGAGCACCTGACCGAGGCCGAGTACGGCCGGCTCGACCTCGGCTCGCTCGCCGGTGACCGCGCTGTGCTGCTGCGCGCCACGAACCGGTTGTTCACCGGTGACCTCGCCCTGCCGACCAGCACGCACGGCGTCGTACTCGAGCTGCCTCCCCTGCTGGCGCAGCGCGCCGACGCCGTCCAGCTCGTGACCGACCTGCGGGCCCGGGACGTCAAGATCGCGCTCGCCGACTACACCGGCAGCTCGTCCCAGGACGAGCTGCTCGGGCTCGTGGACCTGGTCAAGGTCGACGTGGGCCGCGGCCCCGACCGCGTCGAGGATCTCGTCTCGCGTGCGCACGCCGCGGGGGCGACCGTGATCGCCGAGCGCGCGGACTCGCGTGAGCGCATCCGGCTCGGCCAGCAGGCCGGCGCGGACCTGCTGCAGGGCCCCATGTTCCAGCGCCACCCCGAGACCACGGGTCGCGACTTCACCGCGGGTGAGCTGCAGTGCCTCGAGCTCATGCAGCTGCTCAGCGCCGACCACATCGACCAGGCCGCGGCCGTGCGTGTCGTGAGCTCGGACCCCGAGCTCGCGATCCGTGTGCTGCACCTGGTGAACTCGAGCGTGTACGCGCTGCGTCGCGAGATCGACTCGGTGCACCAGGCCGTGGTGCTCGTCGGTCCCCAGCAGCTCGCTGCGCTCGCGATGGCCTCGCTCATCGACGCGCGGCCCACCACCATCGGCGCGCTGTGGTCGACGCTCACCCGCGCCATGACCTGCCGCACCCTCACGGGCGAGGACGCGGGCTACACCGTGGGCCTGCTCTCGGCCGTCGGGTCGCAGCTCGGCATCGCCGCGTCCGAGCTCGTGGCACGCACCGGCGTCTCGATCGACGTGGCCCAGGCGATCGAGACCCAGACGGGTCCGTACGGGCCCGCGCTGGCAGCTGTGCTCGCCCACGAGGAGAACGACGTCGACGGGGTCCGGTCCACGGGTCTCGAGCCGTACGACGTCGCCCACGCCTACCTCGCGGCCGTGCCCGACGCGCTCGCCACGGCCACGTCCCTCGCGGTCGGGTCCCGGGCCTGACGCCGGACCGACGTAACCTGGTGCACGTGCCCACACTCCTCGATGTCGTGCTCCACCCGGAACGCCGCAAGGCGTCCCCGGAGCCGGTCCCGGTGAGCCTCGTCCCGGTGTTCCGGTACGGGGTGGTCGTGTGGCTCGTCGCCCTGGTCGTGACCGCGGTCCTGCGCTGGTCCGACCTGGCCTCCACCACGGCGGTCTGGGTGTGCTTCACGGGGGCGCTGCTCGGCGCCGCCGGCTACGTGTGGGCCCGCAGCCGACCGGGCCGCTGACCCACCGCTCCTACCGCTCCCCCGGCCGCGCCGCCCCGCTCAGGACCGTCCGCGTCCCCGCCGCGCCGCGCGTCCCGTGGCCGGCACCTCGATCCCTGCCCGACGCCGGGTCGTGGCGTTCGCGTGCACCGACCAGCGAGGCACCCAGCGGGCCAGCGCCCCTGCGGCGACCAGGCCCATCGCCCCCATGGTCGCGATGCCCGCCGCGAGGCTGCCCAGCGCGGCCCCCGCCGAGACCACGAGCGGCCCGGCGGCCGCCCCCGAATCCTGCAGCAGCCGCCAGATCCCGAGGAACTGCGACCGGGTCTCGGGCGGTGCCACGTCGGCCCCCAGCGTCATGAGGATGCCCGATCCGATCCCGTTGCCCAGGCCCATGACCATCGCGACCACGCAGATCCCCGCGACGGTGTCCGTGAGCGGGAGCAGCGCGATCGCACCCCCGAGCACGACCATCGACGGCACCGCGACCCACAGCCTCCCGCGCCGGTCCATGACGTGGCCCGCCGGGTAGAACAGCAGCATGTCGACAGCCCCCGCGAGGCCGAAGATCAGGCTCGTGGTGGTGGGCGAGAGGCCCACGTGGTCGGTCCACAGCGGCAGCACGACCTGGCGGCTTGCCCGCACCGCACCGACCAGCACCACGGCCGATCCCAGCGTCAGGAGCACGTGCCGGTGGCGTCGCAGCACCGTGAGGGTCGACACGTGCGCAGTCGCCCGGGTCGTGGGCAGGCGGCTCCCCTCGACGTCGGGCACGATAGCCACCACGAGCCCGGCCAGGACCGTCGTGACCGCCGCGAGCCAGAACACCCCGCGCAGCCCGGTCCAGTGCAGCACAGCGGCACCGAGGAACGGCCCGAGGAACGCCCCGATCCGGCTGACCCCGCCGAGCGTGGACAGCGCCCGCGCCCGGTTGACCACCGGCGTGACCTCGGTCAGGTAGGACTGCCGGGCCAGGTGGAAGACCGAGCTCGACGCGCCGGTGACCAGCACCGCCGCGCCGAACGCCGCGAGGTTCGGGGCGAGAGCGCACGCACCGAGCGTGAGCACGGCGAGCACGGTCGCGACGAGCATCGCGCGCCGGTCGCCCACCCGGGCCGCGAGCGCCCCCGCGGGCACGTCGCCGATCACCTGCCCGATCCCGAGCAGCGCCACGAGCACGCTCGCACCCGCGAGGCTCGCACCCAGGTCGGAGGCAGTGAGCGCGACGACGGGGAGCACAGCCCCGAGGCCGATCTCGAACACGAGGGTGGGGGCCAGCACCCCGGCGAGCACAGCGCCCGAGGACAGCGGCACCTGGCGCGCCTCGTTCGGGGTGCCGTTCGGGTCGGGCAGGGGTGCGGGATCGGGCTGCGTCACAGGGCGACGTCGTCCCCGTCGAACGCAGCCTCGACGCGCAGCTCGGCGGCCCGCTCGGGGTCGGTGAGCACGGTCTCGACGGCGTGCCGCGCCGACCAGCGGCCCGCCGCCTGCGCGAGCCCCCGGGCCAGGCCCGCGAGCTGGGTCGCGTGCACCACGGCCTGCGGCCCGGCACCCTCGACCCACCAGTCGACGGTGACGCCGTCGACCCGCAGCACGTCGTGCTCGACCCACGTGGTGGGCGCCCCGGGCAGCACGGTCGCGACCTCCTCGGGCGTGGGCAGGGTGTCGGCGTTCGTCGCGTGGGCGTCGACTGCACCCGCAGCGAGGTCGGAGACGAGCGGGAGGTCCAGCAGCGAGGCGAGGGCACCCGACGGCTCGGCGACGGGGATCAGCGCCGCGACGTCGGTGCGCTGGAGCCACATGGGGGCGTCGGCGACCGCGACGTCCTCCGCGTCGACCACCTGGGCGCGGTCGGTGCCCACGAGCGCAGGAAGCAGGTCCACGTCGTCACCCGGGCCGTCGCCCGCCCCGGTGAGCGCGATCGCCGTCCACGTGCGCCACAGCCCGGCCGCCAGCCCGAGATCGACGGGCGTGCCCGCGTCGCCCAGCTCGTCGAGCACGTGGCCCCACGCGGTCCGGTCGAGGTCGCTCAGGTCGCCGACCCCGCCGAGGGCACGCTGCACGGCCGGGTCGAGGCCCGCGAGCACCTCGGGGGCCGGGGGCAGCAGCCGACGGGCGGCACCGGGCGCGTCGGTGGGCGCGAACGGGCTCCCGAGCCCGAGGCCGGAGCGGGTCCGCAGCCACCACGCCGTGTACGAGGGCGCCACCCGCTGCACCCGGTCGGCGCGCACCGGGTCGAGCAGGGCCGAACGCAGCCGGGGCACGGCCGCGATCCGTGCCAGCACCTGGCCCCACGCGTCCTCGTCGACCGCGTCGAGGTCGGCCACCGCGACCATCTCGGGCACGTAGGCGCCGGGACCCAGCAGCCGGGCGAGCTCCGCGAGGTAGTCCTCCCACCCGTCGAGCGACTGCGCGACGAGCTGGTCGGTGCCGTCGGCCTCGAGCTCGAGCGCGTCGGGGTCGGCCACGACGTCCCCCACCCGCACCGTCGTCAGGTCCTCGCGCACGCCGGCCGCCACGAGCACGCCGGGACCCCACCGCTCGAGCGTGGCGATCTCGACCGGGGCCAGCACACGCTGGTCGAGCAGCTGTGCGGCGATCGAGCCGGGCAGCACCAGGCCGTGCGCGGGCGTCGGCTCGCCGTCGGCCGCGGGCAGCGTCAGCAGCCCGAGCCACGCGCCGACGTCCGGGGTCCACGGGGGCGGGTCGCCGCCGTGCTCGTGCACCGCGGCCCGGACGAGGGTCAGCACCGCGTCCGTGACCTCGTCCGCGAGCTCGAGGTCGTCGTCGTCGGCCTGGTCGAGCACGGCCTGCCGCACAGCGGGATGCGCAAGGAGCTCGCGGGTGCCCGCGCCGGTTGCGCCCAGCCGTTCCAGCAGCGGGTGCGCGGCGGCGGGGTGGACCACGCGCAGCCCCCAGCGTGCGAGCACGTCGAGCGCGGGCGCCTGCGCCACGGCACCGTCGAGCTCGCCCGGCACGCCGTCGGGCGTGGCACCGCCGAGCTCGCCCGGCACGTCGTCGGGCGTGGCACCGTCCTCGCGCAGCACGAGGCCGCGCGCCCCGCGCACCACCCGGCCGTCCGCGAGCGGCACGGGCAGGGCACCGAGCTGCTCACGCACGTCGGGGTCCCCCGCCACGGGGTCCAGGGCCGCGTACAGGGCGCGCCACCGCTCGGGCTCGGCGCCGCCCGCGGCGGGCAGCTCCTCGACCAGGTCCGACAGGTCCCGCAGCTCGACCCCGAGCGTGCGCGCCGCGGCCTCGGTGCCGGGGGCCAGCAGCACGAGGCCCGACGCGCGGTCGGCGAGCGCCGTGACGGCACCCTGGTCGCGGCCCACGGCCCCCGCGAGGGCCACCGCGCGGCGCGGTTCGAGCAGGGCGTCGACCACCGGGGCGCCGGCCTCGGCGGCCAGCGCCGCGGGGGCCAGCAGCGGGGTCCGGGCGAGCCGTTCGACGAGTCGTTCGCGGAGCGCACCGTCGAGGCCGCCCGCCCCGAGCCCGGTCGGGACGAGCGTGAGCGGGTCGAGCCCCGACGCGGCGAGCGTCGTGGCCAGGCGGGCGTAGCCGTCCGCCGCGTGGTCGAGCACGGCGTCGGTCAGCGCGCCGCGTGCCACGTGCCGGCGTGCCGGGTCGAGCGGGAACGTCGCCACGAGCAGCGCGGGGACGGTGCAGGGTTCGTCGGTGGGGGTCGGGGCGTGCACCACGCGGTCCCATGTCGCATCGGTCCCCGCGACGGGCACGGCCCACGTCACGCGCCACGTGCGGGCGGCGCGCTCCTCGACGGGACGGTCGGCCAGCAGCGCCAGGTCGAGCTCGCCCTGCTCGGCCACGACGTGCCAGCGGTCCGCGACGTGCGCGACGCGGCGCACGGGCTGGGCGGCCGCCTCGTCCTCGACCACGATCTCGACGAGACCGGGCAGCGCGAGCAGCAGCGGGTCGCCCACCCCGGTGAGCAGCGCGCGCACCTCGTCCGCGGCGACCTCGTCGCGCAGCTCGAGCACCACGGCCGTGTCGTACCCGGTGGGCGGGGTGCCCTCGGCGGGCAGCGGCAGGCGCAGCGCGGGCAGCGAGCCGTCCCGGCGCCGCACCTCGTCAGCCAGCGCGGGGGCGTCGTCGCCCGCCCGGGCCAGCAGCTCCTGGGTGTCGGCCAGCGAGAACCGCACACCTCCCGCGGTCGAGAGCACCGAGACCTCGTCCGCGACCGAACGCACGGCCGCGAACCCGACCCCGAAGCGACCGACCACCCCGTGCGACACGTGCGGGCCCTCGACCGGGCCGCCGTCCCGCTTGGCCGAGGCGCGCATCGAGGCGAGCGACGCCACACCCGCGGCGTCGAGCGGTGCCCCGGTGTTCGCCGCGATCAGCACGGTGCCCGTCTCGGTGCTCGCCAGCCGCAGCAGCAGCCGCCCCGGGATCCCCGCGCGGGTCGCCGCGTCCGACGCGTTCTGCGCCAGCTCGACGAGCACCCGGTCGCGGTAGTACCCGCGTGCGTGGTCCTCCTCGGTGTTGGCGTCCTCGCGCAGCCGCGCCGGCGACGCCCGCCACGCCTCCAGCACGGCCGCGCGCAGCGCCGCCGTGTCGAAGGCGTCCCGGGTCACCGCTCCGTGCTCGGCGCGTCGGGCGCGTCGTCGACCGGGACCTCGTCGAACAGCGTCGCCGCCGGGCCCTCGTCCTCCGCCGCCGCGGGCTCAGCCGCAGCGGGTTCAGCCACAGCGGGCTCCGTCACCACAGGCTCCGTCACCACGGGCTCAGCCGCTGCAGGTTCAGCCGCAGCGGGCTGGTCCATCGCGACTGCCTCGGCGAACGCGTCGTCCGACGCGTCGACGTCGACCACAGCGTGGTCGATCTCGACGGGCTCCGTGTTGGGCACGATCTCGACCTCGAGCTCGTCGAGGCCCGGCTCGGAGGCGGGCCAGTCGGTCGGGTGCGGCTCGACGTCGGTCTCGGAGTGCGCGCCGCAGCCGTGGTCGAGGCTCACGACCTTGCCGTCGTCGGGCGACCACTCGTTCGCGCACACCCCGAAGAGCGTGCCGAGCGTGCCCTGCAGCGGCACCAGGAACGCGCACGTGGTGCAGGCCGCTGCGGCCGAGACGGCGCCGGCGGCCGTGGGGCCCTGGGGTCCGCGGTACCAGCGCTCGGCGGCCTCGGCGATGCCCTGGGGGGACAGCACCCGGGTGCGGGCGAGCGCGAGCTCGTCGATCGCGACCTCGTCGACCTCGGGGTCGCCCGAGGGCGTCCAGCCGGGCTCGAGACGCGGGTCGTCGGCGCGGAACGGCAGCACGTCGCCGGGGCCGATGTCGCCCGGGCGCAGCCGCTCGGACCACGGCACCCACTCCTGGGCCAGGATCGCGTCGTCGCCGGGCAGCAGCACGGCCTCGCACACGGTCGCGGTGCGTCCCCGGGGCACCCGGGCGACCGTGACGGTCCACGCCCAGCCCCGGTAGCCGCGCGCGGCGCTCGCGAACCGGTGCGAGACGAGCCGCTCACCCTCGGTGACGGCGCCCAGGTACTCACCGACGTCGTCGGGGCTCTCGGCGAGCTCGACCGCTGCGGCACGTGCCAGGTCGACAGCAGAGAGCAGCACGGCGTCCTTGGTCGCGGTAGCCATGCTCACGCCTCGAGGTCGTCGGCGACGGCGCGCAGCACGGCGGCGACCTTGGTCGCGCCGCCCTTCTCGGGGTACCGGCCGCGCCTCAGGTTGTTGCCCACGCCGTCGAGCAGCTTGATGACGTCCTCGACGATGATGGCCATGTCGTCGGCGGGCTTGCGCTGCGCCTTCGCGACCGAGGGCGGCGGGTCGAGGAGCGTCACGGACAGCGCCTGGGGTCCGCGGCGGCCGTCGGCCACCCCGAACTCGACCTTGGCGCCGGGCTTGGGGGCCGCTGCCCCGGCGGGCAGCGCGGAGGCGTGCAGGAAGACCTCATCGCCCTCGTCGCTGGCGATGAAGCCGAATCCACGCTCGGTGTCGAACCACTTGACCTTGCCGGTAGGCACCGCAACCCCTGGTGTTCGATGGAAGGCGTACCGACCAAAGGTTACCTGGCGGTGCTGCCCCACGTCGTCGGTCTGCGGCCGACACCCGGGCGGACCCGTGGGCCCGGGTCGAGATGCCGTCGAGGGGCGGGTCGGCGGAGCTGCGGGCATGGTGGGTGCGGGTAGGCGCGGCGGCCGACCGACGGCCGCCGCGGGCGAGACGACGGGACGGGTGGGCATGACGCGCGAGAGGCCGGACCTGCCCGACGAGGAGCACCTCCGCGCCCGGCTCCGGGCGCTGCGGACCGAGGCCGTCGAGCGGCACCGCGCCTCGCTCGGGGACGTGACCGACATCGTGGACGCGTCGCGCGACACCTCGACCGACGACGAGCACGACCCCGAGGGCGCGACGATCGCGTTCGAGCGGGCGCAGGCCGACGCGCTCGCCCGCAGCGCGGTCGCCCAGGTCGCGGAGATCGACGCCGCGCTCGCCCGGCTCGATGCCGGCACGTACGGCCGGTGCGAGGTGTGCGGCGAGCCGGTCGCAGCGGCCCGGCTCGAGGCGCGTCCCGCCGCGCGCACGTGCATCCGGTGCGCGTCGAACCCCCGGCACCCGGGCGACCTGTCGCGGTAGCCGGCGCGCGGCGCCCGGTGCGCCGTCCGGTGCGCCGCCCGGTACGCCGCCGCGCCCGACCCGTGCCAGCCGCTCAGCCGTGGGCGTCGGCCAGCCGGTCGAGCGCGAGCGCCGCGAGGATCGCGGGGCCTGTCACGAGCGCCTCGTCGGCGAACCGGGCCTGGGCCGAGTGGTTGAACGGCGCTGTGCGCGGGTCCACCCCGACGGGGGTGGCGCCCAGCATGAGGTAGGCGCCGCCCACCTGCTCGAGCACGTAGGAGAAGTCCTCGGCGCCTGACATGGGCACGTCCGCGCGCACGAACCCGTCGGCGCCGAACAGCTCGTGGGCGAGCGCCTCGGCCCGGTCGACCTCGGCGGCGTCGTTGGACGTCACGGGGTAGCCGGGCCGGTAGTCGACCTCGACGCCGAGCCCGTGCGCCGCCGCGACGCCCGCGCACACCCGCTCGACGGCCTCCCGGGCACGGACGCGCGCGCCGGGCGAGAACGAGCGGACGGTCGCCTCGAGGCGCGCCTCCGACGGGATGACGTTGTTCGTGGTGCCCGCGGTGATGCGGCCGACCGTGACGACCACGGGGTCGAACACGTCGAACTGCCGGGTGACCGCGGTCTGCAGCGCGAGCACGATCTCGGCCGAGACCGGCACCGGGTCCTGCGCCAGGTGCGGCTGCGAGCCGTGCCCGCCCCGGCCGTGCAGGGTCACGTGCACGGAGTCGGCGGCCGCGAGCAGCGTCCCGGCCCGTGAGCTGAGCACCCCGGCGGGCAGCAGCGCCGACGTGACGTGCACGCCGTAGGCCGCCACGACCCGCTCGCCGGCCGCGTCGAGCACGCCCTCCTCGATCATGATCTCCGCGCCGCCGTCGCCCTCCTCGCCCGGCTGGAACATCAGCACCACCGAACCGGCGATCTCGGACCGGCGGGCGGCGAGCAGCCGGGCCGCGCCCACGAGCCCCGCGACGTGCAGGTCGTGGCCGCACGCGTGCATCACGCCGGGGTGCCCGCTCGTGAACTCCTCGCCCGAGTCCTCCGTCACGGGCAGCGCGTCCATGTCCCCGCGCAGCAGCACAGCGAGGCCGGGCGCGTCGCCGCGCAGCACCGCGACCACCGAGCTGAGCCCCGTCCCGGTGGTGATCTCGAGGTCCAGGCCGTCGAGGGCCTCGAGCACGAGGGCCTGCGTGACGGGCAGGTGCAGACCGATCTCGGGCACGCGGTGCAGCCGGTGGCGCAGCGCCGCGAGATCGGGGGCCTGCGCGGCCGCGTCGGCCGCGAGCGCGGCGAGGTCGGTGCGGGCGGCGGGTTCGGTGCGGGCCGCGGGGACGGTCGCGACGGTGTCGGCCGCCGTCCCGGTGGGGCTGGCGCTGGGCAGGTTCGGCACGGGCGTCCTCGGGCAGGCGGGACGGGCCCGGTGCAGGCTGACCCGCGTGGTCCCGCGGCGGCGGTCGCGCCACCCGTTCCGGATGCTACCTGCGGGCCGCACCCGCCGTGTCGGCTGCCCGGGGCGCCGGTCGTGCCCGGCGACCCCGCGGCGGGCCTGCCAGGACGTCGTCGCAGGGTAGGACGTGCGTGGGCCACGTATCGTGGGAGGGATGGTCACGTTCAGCGAGCACCTGCGCACCCGCAGCGACGACGAGCTCGTCGCCCTGCTGCTGCAGCGCCCCGACCTGGCTGCGCCCTCGCCGTCGACCCTGTCCTCGCTCGCGGCGCGGGCCTCGAGCCGCACCAGCCTCGAGCGTGCCCTCGCGGGTGTCGACGGCGCCGTGGTCCAGGCTCTCGAGGCCCTGGTGGCGCTCCACGACGGCGGCAGCGAGGTCACGGCGCAGGACGTCGCGACGGCGGTCGGTGCGGACGGGGCGCGCGGCGAGCGCGTCCTGCAGGCGATCGACCGGGCCCGGGAGCTCGCGCTCGTGTGGACCGAGGGCGACGTGCTGCACCCCGCCCCCGGGCTCGCCGAGCTGCTCGGGCCCTACCCCGCAGGTCTCGCGCCCGCGACAGGCGCGGCCGTGGCGGACCTGACCCAGCTCGCGGACGCGCCCGCTGCGGCGCGCTCGGTGCTCGACGCGCTCACGTGGGGCCCGCCCGTGGGCGTCGGGCCCGCGCCCGGCACGCCTGCCGCCGCGGCCGTCGACTGGCTGCTCGAGCACCGTCTGCTCGCGCCCGGGGACGCGCGCCACGTGGTGCTGCCGCGCGAGGTCGCGCTCGCGCTGCGCGAGGGCCGGACGCACCGCTCACCGGCCGCTGCTCCGGTCGCGGCGACCACGGGCGTGCCGCACGCCCCGGCCCTCGTGGCGGCCGAGTCGGCGGCTGCTGCCGAGCGCATGGTGCGCCTGGTCGCGCTGCTGGTGCGGACGTGGGAGCAGAACCCGGCGCCCGTCCTGCGCTCGGGCGGGCTGGGGGTGCGTGAGCTGCGCCGGATCGCCGCGACCCTCGAGGTCGAGGAGCAGGAAGCGGCGCTGGTGGTCGAGATCGCCGCGGCCGCGGGCTTCGTCGCCGAGGACGGCGAGGAGAGCCCGTCGTTCGCCCCCACCCTCGCGGTCGACGAATGGCTCAACTCCGACCTGCCGACCCGCTGGGCCACGCTCGCGCGGACCTGGGCCTCGATGGTGCGCACGCCGTGGATGGTCGGCGGTCGCGACGAGCGCGGTGGCGTCCGCGCCGCGCTCGACCCCGAGCTGTCCCGCCCGTGGGCTCCCCGGGTGCGCCGCGCCGTGCTCTCCGTGCTCGCCGACCAGCCGCCCGGCACCGTGCTGCGCACCGAGGCCGTGCTCGAGCAGCTCCGGTGGCGCACCCCGCGCTCGGTGCCGCCCGAGGCCGCTGTCGCGGCGACCCTGCGCGAGGCGGGTGAGCTCGGGGTCCTCGGCGCGGGCGCGCTGTCCACCGCCGGGCGCGCGCTGCTCGACGAGATCGCCCGCACATCTGACGCCCACCCGCCCGACCGGCCCGCCATCGACGCCCCCTCCCCCGAGGCGGCCCTCGCCGACGCGCTGCCCGCCCCCGTCTCCGACCTGCTGCTGCAGGGCGACCTGACCGGCATCGTGCCGGGTCGTCCCACGCCGGAGCTCGCCGCGCTGCTCGAGCGCTCGGCCGTGATCGAGTCCCGGGGCGCGGCCCTGACCGTCCGCTTCACGCCCGAGTCGGTGCGGGCCGCGCTCGACGTGGGCGGCACCGCCGACGACCTCCTGGCGGGGCTGGCCGCGCACGCGCGCGACGGCGTGCCCCAGCCGCTCGAGTACCTCGTGCGGGACGCCGGACGCCGGCACGGTCAGCTCCGGGCGGGCTACGCGGCGAGCTACGTGCGCGCCGACGACCCGGCGATGCTCGCGGGGCTCGTCGAGGACCCGCGGCTCGCCGAGCTGGGCCTGGTGCGTCTCGCGCCGACCGTCCTCGGCTCGGTGGTCCCGCCCCGCGAGCTGCTCACCGTGCTGCGCGAGCACGGCCTGGCGCCGCTCGCCGAGGGCCCCGGCGGCCAGGTGCTGCGCCCCGAACCGCTCGTGCACCGCGTGCGCTCGCGGCGCGGACCCCGCCAGGTGGGTGCGGGTCCCCGCCGCCCCGACACCCTCAGCCCGGAGCAGCGCGCCGAGCTGGTCGCGGCTCTGGTGCCGCTGCTGCGTGACGCCGAGGCGTCGGGCGCAGGCGTCGAGGGCGGCGACGAGGCCCGTCACGAGCCCGCCGCGACCAACCCCGTCTCGGCCCTCGGGGTGCTCCGCGAGGCCGCCGCGCAAGGGCGTGAGGTGTGGCTCGAGATGGTCGGGCCCCACGGCGCGCACCAGCGCCGCCGCGTGCGCCCCGTGCACGTCGAGGGCGGGCGCGTGCGGGTGCGCGACGAGGCGCGCGACGCCGAGCTCACCGTCGCCGTGCACCGCATCGCCTCGGTGACCCCCGTCTGACGCTCCCAGTGACCCGTGCGACGCTCGACGCGCACCGGCCCGGAACATCGGCGAGCGCCCGGGCGTTCGTCAGCATGTCCGGACCACGTGATCTACCGGAAGGCACCGCATGACGAACGGCCCCCTGATCGTGCAGAGCGACAAGTCCCTCCTGCTCGAGGTCGACCACGACCAGGCTGACGCGTGCCGTCGCGCGATCGCCCCGTTCGCCGAGCTCGAGCGCGCCCCCGAGCACATGCACACCTACCGGCTGACGCCGCTCGGGCTGTGGAACGCGCGGGCCGCGGGGCACGACGCCGAGCAGGTCGTGAACGTGCTGCTCGAGTACTCGCGCTACCCCGTGCCGCACGCGCTGCTCATCGACATCGCCGAGACGATGGCGCGCTACGGGCGGCTGCAGCTCGTCCAGGACCCCGTCCACGGCCTCGTCCTGCACTCGCTCGACCGCGCCGTGATGGCCGAGGTGCTGCGGTCCAAGCGCACCGCGGGCCTCGTGGGGCAGCGGCTCGACGACACCGACGTGGTGGTCCACCCGAGCGAGCGCGGACACCTCAAGCAGGTGCTCCTCAAGCTGGGCTGGCCCGCCGAGGACCTCGCAGGCTACGTCGACGGCGAGGCGCACGCCATGAGCCTGACGCAGGACGGCTGGTCGCTGCGCCCCTACCAGGAGCAGGCGGTCGACGGGTTCTGGCACGGCGGATCGGGGGTCGTGGTGCTGCCGTGCGGTGCGGGCAAGACGCTCGTCGGGGCGGCCGCGATGGCCCGCTCGCAGACGACCACGCTGATCCTCGTGACGAACACGGTGAGCGCACGGCAGTGGCGTGACGAGCTCATCAAGCGGACCACGCTCACCGAAGACGAGATCGGCGAGTACTCGGGGTCGCGCAAGGAGGTGCGCCCGGTCACGATCGCGACGTACCAGGTGCTCACGACCAAGCGGAAGGGCGTCTACACCCACCTCGAGCTGCTCGACGCCCGCGACTGGGGCCTGGTGCTCTACGACGAGGTGCACCTGCTGCCCGCGCCGATCTTCCGCATGACGGCCGACCTGCAGGCCCGCCGCCGTCTGGGCCTGACCGCCACGCTCGTGCGGGAGGACGGCCGCGAGGACGAGGTGTTCAGCCTGATCGGCCCCAAGCGCTACGACGCGCCGTGGAAGGACATCGAGCAGCAGGGCTACATCGCGCCCGCCGACTGCGTCGAGGTGCGCCTGACGCTCCCCGAGCGCGACCGGATGCTCTACGCGACGGCCGAGCCCGAGGACAAGTACCGCCTCGCGGCGAGCGCCCCGGGCAAGAACCGGGTCGTCGAGCAGCTCGTCGCCAAGCACGAGGGCGAGCCCACGCTCGTGATCGGGCAGTACCTGGACCAGCTCGAGGAGCTCGGCGAGCACATCCACGCAGACGTCATCACGGGGGCGACCACCGTCCCCGAGCGGCAGCGCCTGTTCGACGCGTTCCGCGCGGGCGAGATCACCAAGCTCGTCGTCTCGAAGGTCGCGAACTTCTCGATCGACCTGCCCGAGGCGTCCGTCGCGATCCAGGTCTCCGGGTCGTTCGGCTCGCGCCAGGAGGAGGCCCAGCGGCTCGGTCGGCTGCTGCGCCCCAAGGGCGACGGCCGCACCGCGCACTTCTACACGGTCGTGGCCCGGGACACGGTCGACCAGGACTTCGCGGCGCACCGCCAGCGTTTCCTGGCCGAGCAGGGCTACGCGTACACGATCGTGGACGCCGAGGACCTGGGCCTGTCGACCGGCGTGCCCCTCGACCCCGAGCCGGGATCGCCCATTGAACCGCTGCACGGCACCCCCGAGACCGCGGAGGTCGACCCGGGCACCGAGTGACGGTTCCCGGAGGGCGGCGGGCGGTCGGTGCCGCCAGCAGTTGTTGGTCGTGGCGACCGTGGCGAACTCGCGTGCGACGACCTCGGCAACCGCGCCGGCACCCGGAGATCCGCGACAAGTCACCCGATTGCCGGGAGATGCGCGCCCGTGACCGGGACAGGCGTCGGAGACGTCTGCCATCGTGACCTCGTGCCCGGTCGGAGCCCCCTGCTCGCCGCCGTCGCGGCCGCCCTCGTGCTGGTCGCCGGGTGCCAGGCGGCGACCGCGCCGCCGGACCAGACGACGAGCTCCTCCTCCGGGTGCAGCCACGCCTACACCCCGGGCGACGGGGGCCTCGGCGCCAGCTTCGACTACGACGAGTCGCACAACGACTTCGCCACGGCCGTGCCCATCACCCTGTGCATGTACACCCACGGCAGCCCGGTCCACGTCTTCGGGAGCGTCCCGGAGATCGTTGTCGACCCTGAGCCCCTTCCTGCCACCGAGGAGCTCCGCCACACCTTCACCGTCACGGTGCAGCCCGGCGCGGAGGGGCACCTCAAGGTCGAGGTGCTGAACGATCGCGGGGAACCGGCCGTCTACTTCAACGGGCCGCAGACCATCACCGACGACACCGGGTGGGTGTTCGGGCCGTGGGGCGAGGCCGCGCTCCACCCGGACGGCACCTCGAGCCAGACGCTGACGGCCGGTCCGTCATCGGCGTGCAACCACGGTCCCGACACAGGCGGGGACGACAGAGGCGACGGGGCCGACCCAGGCCTCGGCGTCGGCGCCGACTACGACGAGTCGCCCAACGACTTCGCCACGGCCGCCGCCCTCACCCTGTGCATGCGCGTCAACAGCGGCTCGGTCCGGATGGTCGGGACCACGCCGGAGATCACGGTCGAGCCCGAGACCCTTCCCGCCACCGAAGATGACCGCTACACCTTCACCGTCACGGTGCGGCCCGGTGCGGAGGGTCACCTCGAGGTCGACCTGCTGAACACCCGTGGGCAGCCCGCCGGTCACTTCAACGGGCCAGGAATCGTCGCCGACGACACCGGGTGGGCGTTCGGACCGTGGTGAGGTGCGGCGTCATGACCGCGCCGGGGTGACCGGCGCCACGCCCGTCGGGAACCCGCAGGCAGCGCCCGTCGTTGCACCCGGCATGACGCAGGGAGAGGATCGTCGGGTGCACCGACGCAGCACGGCACCGACCACCGCACCTCGAGCACGCACGGGGTGGGCGGCGCTCGCCGCGCTCGTCCTCGGGCTGCTCGCTGTGCTCGTCCCGGCCTCGACCGCGACGGCCACCGAGCCGCTGAAGGTCACGCGGGAGGTGACCGACCAGGTCGGGGCGCTCGGCGGCCAGGTCGACCAGGTGCAGGCCGCGCTCGACGACCTGGCCTCGTCGACGCAGTACCAGCTCTACGTCGTGTACGTGTCCACGTTCAGCGGGCAGGACCGCGTGGCGTGGTCGGACGAGACCCGCGCCCAGTCAGGGCTCGGCGACGACGACCTCATGCTCGCCGTCGCGGTCGACGACCGCTCCTACGTCCTCTCGCCCGAGGTCGTACCTGGCCTGAGCTCGTCCCAGCTCGACTCGATCACCGCGTCGGTCGAGGACAGGCTCCGGTCGGACGACTGGGCGGGGGCAGCGATCACGGCCGCGCAGGAGATCCAGGCGGCGGCCGGTGCCGGGAGCAGCGATCAGATGCCCGGTGGGGACGGCGGCATGACGAGCCCGGGGAGCTCGTCGGGCGGCGGCTTCCTCACGGTGCTGCTCATCGGCCTGCTCGTCATCGTCGGGATCCTGGTGTGGACGTCGGTGCGCCGCCGGGGCACCGCGAAGCCGGTGGGCGCGCCGGGGGCGAGCGGGCTCGAGGCGCTGCCGACCGAGGAGCTGCGCCGCCGGGCCAGCTCGGCGCTCGTCGAGCTCGACGACGCGCTGCGCACCTCCGAGCAGGAGCTCGGGTTCGCCGAGGCCCAGTTCGGCCCCGAGGCCACCCGCGAGTTCACGCAGGTGCTCGCCACCGCGAAGGCGCAGGTCAACGACGCCTTCCACGCGCGGACGCAGCTCGACGCGGAGGGTCGGGACGCCGAGCCGCAGGTGCGCGCGGCAGCCCTGCACATCCTCACCGTGTGCCAGCAGGCCGCGGCCGCGCTCGACGCGCAGGAGGCCCAGTTCGACGAGCTGCGCGACCTGCAGGCCCGCGCGCCGCAGATGCTCGAGGAGCAGTCGGCCGCGGCCGACGCGCTCACGGGCCGCATCGAGCCTGCCCGCGCCACGCTCGCGTCGCTCGCGCAGACCTACCCGCCCGAGGCGCTCGCGTCGGTCTCGCCCAACCCCGACCAGGCGAACGCGCTGCTCGCGGACGTGCGGCGCACGATCGACCAGGGTCGCGCCGCGCTCACGACGGACGACCGGGCCCAGGCCGTGGCGTTCGGCCGCGCGGCGCAGAACGCGCTCGGGCAGGTCACCACGCTGCTCGACGCCGTGGACCGGGCCGGCTCCGACCTCGCCTCGGCGAGCTCCCGGCTCGACCACGCCATCGCCTCGATCTCGTCGGACGTGTCCGACGCGGCGCGGCTGGCCCCCGGCGCAGCCGATGTCGCCGCGCGGGTGACCGATGCCCAGCAGGCGATCGCGCAGGCCCGTGCGGCCCAGCACGGCGGCGACCCGCTCGCGGCGCTGCGCGACATCACGGCGGCCGAGGCGGCGCTCGATGCGGCCCTGGCCCCGATGCGTGAGGCCGAAGAGGCGGCCCGGCGCTCGGCCGCGATGCTGAACGACGTGATGGGGCGGCTCGACTCCCAGATCCGTGCGACGACCGACTTCGTCGAGACCCGGCGCGGGGCCGTGGGTCCCGAGGCCCGCACGTCGCTCGCCGAGGCTCAGCGGCTCTACCGCCAGGCGTACGACCAGCGCACGAGCGACCCGACGTCCGCGCTCGCCGCGGCCCAGCAGGCCGAACGCTTCGCCGCGGACGCCCAGTACCGGGCCCGGTTGGACGTGCAGGCCGCCGAGGACCGCAACCGCCCTCGTGGCGGCGGCCGGGGTGGCGGCGCCGACATCGGCGGCATGGTGCTCGGCGGGATCATCCTCGACTCGATCCTGCGCGGCGGTGGCGGGTTCGGGGGCGGGGGCCACGGCGGTGGTTTCGGCGGCGGAGGCTTCGGCGGCGGCGGACGCGGTGGCGGCTTCGGCGGTGGCGGCGGTGGCGGCGGACGCGGGGGTGGTTTCTGACGCAGGTTCCTGACACGCACCCCGCCATCGATCACCCGACGGACTTCACCACCTTCACGCCCTGACACGGAGAGGCACCAGCACCCATGACCGAGAAGCAGAGCATCATCGGCCGGATCACCCAGCTCGCGAAGGCCAACATCAACTCGCTGATCGACAGCGCCGAGGACCCGCAGAAGATGCTGGACCAGCTGGTGCGCGACTACACCAACAGCATCGCGGACGCCGAGAAGGCCATCGCGCAGACCATCGGGAACCTGCGCCTCGCCGAGCAGGACTACAACGCCGACGTCTCGGCCGCGCGCGAGTGGGGCAGCAAGGCCGTCGCCGCGTCCGCCCGCGCCGACCAGTACCGCACGGCGGGCGACAGCGCCAACGCCGACAAGTTCGACAACCTCGCGAAGGTCGCGATCCAGAAGCAGATCACCGCCGAGAGCGAGGTCAAGCAGGCCGAGCCGATGATCGCCTCGCAGCGCGAGACGGTCGAGAAGCTCAAGTCCGGCCTCGCCCAGATGAAGGACAAGCTGGGTCAGCTCAAGCAGCGCCGCGACACGCTCGTGGCCCGGCAGAAGTCGGCCCAGGCGCAGCAGCAGGTGCAGTCCGCCATCGGCTCGATCAACGTGCTCGACCCGACGAGCGAGCTCGCACGCTTCGAGGAGAAGGTGCGCCGCGAGGAGGCCATGGCGATGGGCCAGGCCGAGCTCGCGGCGTCGTCGCTCGACGCCCAGTTCGCCGAGCTCGAGGCCTCGGGCGAGGAGCTCGAGGTCGAGGCGCGGCTCGCCGCGCTCAAGGCCGGGACGCCGTCGGTCCAGATCGAGGCGACGGCCGTGACCCCGCAGGTCGAGGGCTGACACCCACCCCGACCTCACGGTGGGGTGGGCGCACCGCGCTCACCCCACCGGCACGTCAGCCGTGCGAGTGCTCGCGCACCACGGCCGCGAAGCTCTCGCCGAGCGCGCGCGCAGCTCGCGTGATGTCGGCCTCACGGTCCGCGAACTCCTCGAGCGCGGCCTCGGTGTCGAGGCCCTCGACCTGGTCGGCCCATGTCCGCAGCGTCTGCGCGCCCGCCTCGGGGTGGAACTGCACGCCCCACGCCGACCCGACCCGGTACGCCTGGTACGGATAGGTGGCCGAGGCCGCGAGCCACACAGCCCCCACCGGCAGCTCGACCACCGCGTCGGCGTGCATGCTCGGCATCGGCGTGCTGCGCCGCTCGTGCGCCGCGGCGTCGGCCGCGAGGGCGCCGACCAGCCGGTCCCCGGTCGCCTCGGGCCGCCACCGCACGTCGATCACGCCGCCCTCGTGCCCGGGGGGCGCACCGACCTGCACGCGCCCGCCGCGCGCGACCGCGAGCAGCTGGGCGCCCAAGCAGATCGCGAGCGTGGGCAGACCGGCATCCACCGAGGCCGAGAGCAGCGCCCGTGTCGCGGGCAGCCACGGGGCCACCACGTCGTCGTAGGCGGACATCGGCCCGCCCAGCACGATCAGGCCCGCGCCGGCATCAGCCACGTCGGCGGGCACCGCCTCGCCCAGGTCGGCCCGCACCAGGCGGACGTCGAGCCCCGGGAGCCACCCGGCGAGACGGTCGAGCCCCACCTCGGGCGAGCTCTGGACGACGGTCACGATGGGCGCGCCGGCGGACGGACGGTCCTGAGGATTCACGCCCAGAAAACTACCCCCACCGCGAGCCCGTCGCGTACCGGCCTCGCACCCTCCCGGGCGGGCGACCGGCCCGGCTCGCGCACCGCTCTGACCTGGCATCGAGCGCGCCCTCAGCGGACTTCCAGGATCCGCGCGCACACTGGAGGCATGACAGGTGCGTCCGTCGAGCCGGAAGCCCGGCTCCTGGTCGTCGATGACGAGCCGAACATCCGTGAGCTCCTCGCGACGTCGTTGCGCTTCGCAGGCTTCGAGGTGCACGCCGCAGCCGACGGTGCGAGCGCGCTGCGCCTCGCACGCCTCGTCGACCCCGACCTCGTGGTGCTCGACGTGATGCTGCCCGACATGGACGGCTTCACCGTGACCCGGCGGCTGCGCGAGAAGGGCCAGCACGTCCCCGTGCTGTTCCTCACCGCGCGCGACGACACGGCCGACAAGGTGCAGGGGCTCACGGTGGGCGGCGACGACTACGTCACCAAGCCGTTCAGCCTCGAGGAGGTCGTCGCGCGCATCCGCGCGATCCTGCGTCGCACGAGCCCGTCCGACCTGCTCGAGGGCTCGGTGCTGCGCTACGCGGACCTCGAGCTCGACGAGGACAGCCACGAGGTGCGCCGCGCTGGCCACGTGATCGAGCTGTCCCCCACCGAGTTCAAGCTGCTGCGCTACCTCATGCTCAACCCGGGCCGGGTGCTGTCGAAGTCGCAGATCCTCGACCACGTGTGGCAGTACGACTGGGGCGGCGAGGCCAACATCGTCGAGTCCTACATCTCCTACCTGCGCCGCAAGATCGACCACGTGACCACGCCCGACGGCCAGCCGGTCGCCCCGCTGATCCACACCAAGCGCGGGGTCGGCTACCTGCTGCGCCAGCCCACCGGGACATGAGCGCGACCCGACCCTCGTGGCGACGGCCGCGCGCGTGGTGGGCCACCGTGCCGCTGCGGGCCCGCCTGGTCGGGCTCATCACCGTGCTGCTCGCGGCGGGGCTGGCGGTCGCGGGGACCACCACGGCGGTGCTCACCCAGCGCCACCTCGTGGACCAGGTCGACCGGCAGCTGGCCCGGCAGGCAGAGGAGCTCGCGCAGGACAGGCTCGACCAGCTGTTCGGTCGCATGCGGACCGACCGGTCCGAGCAGTCGGTGCTCCCGAGCGACTACTCGGTCGTGGTCACGCTCCGGGACGGCACGAGCGTCGACGCCGGCCGCGAGGCCACGTACGCCGAGTACGGCACGCCGCAGCTCCCGTCGATGACGGTCGACGAGGCCGTCGCGGCCGACGGCGAACCGTTCACGGTCGGCAGCTCGCGCGCCGGCTCGTCGTGGCGCACCGTCGTGATCCCGTTCCAGAACGTCACGGGCTACTCGCTGACGGCGGCGGTGAGCCTGCCGCTGGCCGACATCGAGAGCACGGTGCGACGCATCGTGCTCGTGCTCGTGCTGAGCGGCATCGGCATCGTCGCGCTCGGGGCGCTCGTGGGTGGCTGGGCCGTGCGCCGCTCCCTGCGGCCGCTGCGCCACATCGAGTCCACGGCCGCGGCCATCGCCGCGGGCGACCTGTCCCAGCGGGTGCCCGCCGCCCCGGAGAGCACCGAGGTCGGCCGGCTCGGCGCCTCGCTCAACAGCATGCTGACCCAGATCGAGCAGGCCTTCGCGGACCGCACCGCGTCCGAGCACCGCATGCGCCGCTTCGTCGCGGACGCCTCGCACGAGCTGCGCACCCCCCTCGCCGCGATCCGCGGCTACGGCGAGCTGTACCGCATGGGCGCCCTGACGCAGCCCGAGCAGGTCGACGACACGATGCGCCGCATCGAGCAGTCCGCGAGCCGCATGGGCGGGCTCGTCGAGGACCTGCTCACGCTGGCCCGGATGGACGACGGCCGCCCGCTGCGCACCGACGACGTCGACCTCGCGGTCCTCGTCGCCGACGCGATGAGCGACCTGCACGCCCTCGACCCGACCCGCCGGCTGCGCATGGAGGGCCTCGACGGGCAGGACGTCGACTCGTGCCCCGTGACCGGTGACGAGCCCCGCCTGCGCCAGGTGCTCGCGAACCTCGTGGGCAACGTGGTGCAGCACACCCCGGCCGGCACCCCGGTCGAGCTCGTCCTCGGCACCGAGGGCGACGACGCTGTGCTCGAGGTGCGCGACCACGGCCCGGGCATCGACCCGGAGCACGCGGCGCGCGTGTTCGAACGCTTCTACCGGGTCGACGCGAGCCGCACGCGCGCGACGTCGAGCGGCGGCGCCGGCCTCGGCATGGCCATCGTCGCCGCCATCGTCGGGGCGCACCGCGGTGTGGTGTCGATCTCACAGACCCCCGGCGGCGGGACGACGGTGCAGGTCAGGCTGCCGCTCTCGACGTCGGTCCCGGACGACCGCGTGACTTCCGGGAACGTGTGGGAGCCCGCGGAGGGCTGAGGGCTACGATGGCCCGTCCGAGGTACGAACGTGACACCGCGAGGGCAGGATCATGGGCGTCCACGACGCACCGCAGTGGCTGATGACCGCATTTGTCCGCAGCATGACGCAGGCCGGGGCGACGGCTCCCCCCGAGAGGCTCCGCGAGGTCGCCGAGGCGCTGGTCGCCCGGTGGTCGTCGCCTGGTCGGCAGTACCACAACCTCCGTCACCTGGTCGACGTGCTGGCCCGGGTCGACGAGCTCGCCGAGGAGACCCACGAGCCAGACCTGGTGCGGCTCGCGGCCTGGTACCACGGCGCCGTGTTCGACGCCGCGAAGGCAGCGGCGTACGCGAACCGCGGCGGTGAGGACGAGGTCGGCAGCGCCCGGCTCGCGCTCGAGGAGCTGCTCGCGCTCGGGGTCCCCGAGCGGGCGGCCCGTCGTGTCCACCAGCTCGTGAACGCCCTGGCCCGGCACGTCGCCGACCCGGGCGACTTCGACGCCGCGGTGCTGTGCGACGCGGACCTGGCGATGCTCGCCGCCGAGCCGCAGCGCTACAAGGCCTACCTGCACGACATCCGCGCCGAGTACGCGCACCTGCCCGTCGAGGACTACCTGCGGGCACGGCTCGTGATCATCGGCCGGCTGCTGACCCGCCCCCAGCTCTTCGCGAGCCCGCTCGGGGCGGCGTGGGAGGAGCCCGCGCGGCAGAACCTCGCGGCCGAGCTGCAGCGGATCGACAAGGAGCTCGCAGCGATCGTGCACTGACCGCCGCGCACCCACAACGTCCCGGTCGTCGGGGGCGTCCCCCGCGCCGCATCCACGGGCCCGGCACCCCGACGCCCGATCCGTAGCGTCCGTCCTCCACACACGAGGAGGACGCATGAGCAGGTACGAGGTCGACAGCGCGCAGGTCGCGCAGGCAGCCGCCGCGGTCCAGGCACGCACCGCGGCGGTCCGCAGCGAGGTCGCGGCCATGCAGCGCCAGCTCGCCGAGCTGCAGGGCGCCTGGCGCGGCGGAGCGGCGACGGCCTTCGCGGGCGTCATGGCCGAGTGGTCCGCCACCCAGGTGCGGGTCGAGCAGTCGCTCGACCACGTGACCCAGGCGCTCCAGGCCGCGGCCCGGACGTACGCGGACGCCGAGGAGCAGGCCTCCCGGCTGTTCCTGCGGTAGACCGCGTAGATCGCCCCTCACGACGACGGGCCGGCCACCCGAAGGTGACCGGCCCGTCGTGCCGTGCTGTGGAGCTGTGGTGCAGGAGCGCGGACGCCCTGTCGACCGATCCGAGGATCAGTCGATCAGAAGTCCATGCCGCCCATGCCGCCGTCGCCGCCACCCTGAGGTGCCGACTTCTCGGGCTTGTCCGCCACGACCGCCTCGGTCGTGAGGAACAGGGCCGCGATGGACGCCGCGTTCTGCAGCGCCGAACGCGTCACCTTGACCGGGTCGTTGACGCCCGCGGCCATGAGGTCCTCGTACACGCCGGTCGCGGCGTTGAGGCCGTGACCCGTCGGGAGGTTGCGGACCTTCTCGGCCACGACGCCACCCTCGAGACCGGCGTTGATCGCGATCTGCTTGAGCGGCGCGTCGATCGCGACGCGGACGATGTTCGCCCCGGTCGCCTCGTCGCCCTCGAGCACGAGGGTCTCGAAGGCCGTCTTGCCGGCCTGGATGAGCGCGACGCCACCACCGGCGACGATGCCCTCCTCGACGGCAGCCTTCGCGTTGCGGACGGCGTCCTCGATGCGGTGCTTGCGCTCCTTGAGCTCGACCTCGGTCGCGGCACCGGCCTTGATGACGGCGACGCCGCCGGCCAGCTTCGCGAGGCGCTCCTGGAGCTTCTCACGGTCGTAGTCCGAGTCCGAGTTCTCGATCTCGGCACGGATCTGCGCGACGCGACCGGCGATCTGGTCGGCCTCGCCGGCACCCTCGACGATCGTGGTCTCGTCCTTGGTCACGACGATCTTGCGCGCCTGGCCCAGGACCTCGAGGCCGACCGTGTCGAGCTTGAGACCGACGGTCTCGGAGACGACCTGGCCGCCCGTGAGGATGGCCATGTCCTGCAGCATCGCCTTGCGGCGGTCGCCGAAGCCCGGGGCCTTGACGGCGACGGACTTGAACGTGCCACGGATCTTGTTGACGACGAGCGTGGCCAGGGCCTCGCCCTCGACGTCCTCGGCGACGATGAAGAGCGGCTTGCCGGACTGGATGACCTTCTCCAGCAGCGGCAGCAGATCCTTGACGTTCGAGATCTTCGACTCGACGAGCAGCACGTAGGCGTCCTCGAGGACGGCCTCCTGGCGCTCGGCGTCGGTGACGAAGTACGCCGACAGGTAGCCCTTGTCGAAGCGCATGCCCTCGGTCAGCTCGAGCTCGAGGCCCAGCGCGCTGGACTCCTCGACCGTGATGACGCCTTCCTTGCCGACCTTGTCGAGCGCCTCGGCGATGAGCTCGCCGATCGCGACGTCACCGGCGGAGATCGCGGCCGTGGCGGCGATCTCTTCCTTCGTCTCGACCTCCTTGGCCTGGGCCAGGAGTGCAGCGGTGACGGCCTCGACGGCCTTCTCGATGCCCTTCTTCAGGGCGATGGGGTTCGCGCCGGCCGCGACGTTGCGCAGGCCCTCACGCACGAGCGCCTGGGCGAGCACCGTGGCGGTCGTCGTGCCGTCACCGGCGACGTCGTCCGTCTTCTTGGCGACCTCCTTGACGAGCTCGGCACCGATCTTCTCGAACGGGTCCTCGAGGTCGATCTCCTTGGCGATCGAGACACCGTCGTTGGTGATCGTGGGGGCGCCCCACTTCTTGTCCAGCACGACGTTGCGGCCCTTCGGGCCGAGGGTCACCTTGACGGTGTCGGCGAGGATGTTGAGCCCTCGCTCGATGCCGCGCCGGGCCTCCTCGTTGAAGGCAATGATCTTGGCCATGGGGCTGTGATCCTTCGTTTGGCTCGATGTTCGACCGGACGGCGCCCGCGACGGACGGAACACCTCCCGCGCGGTCATGTCCCGCACGTCGGGCGAACCTCACCGATCGGCCGGTGGTTCTCGGCGCTCCCTGTGAGAGCACCGCGTCATTCTGTCACTCTCTACCCGAGAGTGCTAAGTCAATGGTTAGCACTCGGCCCACCCGAGTGCAAGACGCACCCCCCGCAGGCGACGGGGTCCGGGGGCGGGCGCCGCCACCGGGCAGAACGTCCGGACGCCGTGCGGGATTCGACAAACGGGCCGTACCGGGTGCTTCCGCCGCGTAGGGTGCCCGCATGGCGAGCGAACCCTCCGGCGCGATCCGGCTCGGCCGGCGGTCGCGCACATGGCGCCTCGTGGCGGCGTTGGCCGCGCTCGGCGTCCTCGCGACGGCCCAGGTGGTCGACACGAACGACTGGTTCCCGTTCGGGTCGCTGTCGCAGTACGCGACAGGGCGCGACCTGAACGGCTCGGTCAGCTCGATCTCGATCGAGGCCGTCGACGCGTCGGGGACGACGCTGCGCGTGCCGCTCAACCAGACCGGCGTGGGGATCGGCCGGGCCGAGATCGAGGGCCAGCTGGGGCGGATCCTGGACGACCCGGCGCTGCTGCAGTCGGTCGCCGACGCGCACGCCGCGATGCACCCCGACGAGCCCGCCTACCGCGAGCTGACGGTCGTGCACACGACCCGCGACCTGGCCGACGGACGCCCCGTCGGCGACCCGACCCGCAAGGAGCTCGTGACGTGGACGGTGGAACCGTGAGCGGCACGGCCTCGCGCGCGACCGAGGCCGAGGCCGCCCGGCCTGCGGGCCACCTCAGCCGCTCGTGGGGCGCGGTGGCGCGCTGGTGGACGTCGCCGGTGCCGCTCGCGCGCGTCGCGGTGCTGCGCGCCGTGATCTACCTGTTCGTCGTGTACGACGTGCTCGCGCTGACCAACGACGTGATCCCGCACGGCTACGCCCCGGACCTGTACCAGCCCACGCTCATCGGCCGGGTGCTGCCCTTCCCCACGCCCAGCCCCGGGGTCGGCTGGTTCCTGCTCGTGACGATCGTCGTCGGCGCGCTCGTGGCTGCCACGGGCCTGCTGCCGAGGATCGCGGGCGGGGTGGTGGCCGTCGCGTTCCTGGCGTGGATGGTCAACTCGCAGGGCTTCTCGTACGTGTCCCACGACCACCTCGCGCTGATCGTCGCCACGCTCGTGCTCCCGACCGTCGGCCGCGCGCGCTTCACGGACCTGCGCCCGTCGGAGGCCGCGGGCTGGGCGGTGCGGGCGGTGCAGGTGGCGACGGTCGCGACGTACGTCGGATCGGCCGCGAGCAAGATCTCCCGCACCGGCTCCCCCTGGGCGTGGGCCAACGGGGCCGTGTTCACCTGGGCGATCATGCGGCGCGGCTCGCACCTCATCACCTGGACGCTCGAGTACCCCTGGGTGCTGCGGCTCTCGCAGTGGGGGCTGCTGACGATCGAGATCCTCTCGCCCGTGGTGTTCTGGCTGCGCGGGCGGTGGCTCGCTGTCGCGATCAGCTTCTTCCTGCTGTTCCACCTCGCGACCTACCTGAGCCTGGGCATCCACTTCCTGCCCACGGTCGTCTGCTGGGCCTCGTTCATGCCCCTCGAACGGATCGTGCCGCCCGTGCAGCGAGCCTGGCGCCGGGTCACGCGCCGCGGGGCCGCTCCGGGGCCAGTGACGGCAGCCGGCTGATCCCGAACCGCGCGCGCAGCGCACGGCGGGCCGCGTACCAGCCACCGAGCCCGTGCACGCCCGGACCGGGCGGGGCCGAGGCCGAGCACAGGTACACGCCCGGGAGCCCTCCGCCGAACGGGTCCCACGCGGCACGGGGGCCCACGAGGACCCGGCCGAGCGTGACAGCGCCCGCCGCGATGTCACCGCCCGGGTAGTTCGCGTTGTGCGCGTCCATCTGCGCGGCGGGCACCACGCGCGAGGCGACGACGAGGTCACGGAAGCCCGGCGCGAACCGCTCGACCTGGGCCGTGACGGCCTCGGTCACGTCCTGCGTGGAGCCCGCGGGCACGTGGGCGTACGTCCACACCGGGCGCAGCCCGCCGGGCCCCACGCGACCGGGGTCCACGACGGCCGGGTCGCTGAGCAGCACCATGGGCCGCTCGGCCGGGCGCCCCGCCGCGACGGCGGCCTCGGCCAGGGCCATCTCCTCGCGTGTGCCGCCCACGTGGACGGTGCCCGCGAGCCCCACCTCCGGGTGCACCCACGGCACCGGCCCCGAGAGCACGAAGTCGACCTTCGCGGCCGCGTTGCCGTAGCGGTAGCGGGCGAAGGCCCGCGCCGTGCGCTCGGGCAGCCGGCGACCGAGCACCCGCACCAGCGTGCGCGGGGTCGTGTCGAACAGGTAGGCGCGGGCGCGGGGCAGCTCGCCGAGGTCGGTGACCTCGGCCCCGGTCGCGACCGTGCCGCCGTGGGCGAGCAGATCGGCGACGAGCGCGTCGGTGATCGACTGGCTGCCGCCCCGCGGGATGGGCCAGCCCACGCCGTGCGCGAGCCCGGCGAGCATGAGCGCCGCACCGGACGCGGGAAGGGACGGCAGGCGGGTGATCGTGTGCGCCGCGACGCCGGTGAGCAGCGCGGGCGCCTCGACGCCCCGGAAGCGCAGACCCCACGCGGGGCTGCCCTGCTCGAGCACCCCGAGCCCGTAGCGGGCCGTCGTGAGCAGGTGGCGCGGGATGCTGCGCCGGTCCCCCAGCGCGACGTCGACGAGGCCTTCACGGTCGGCCGCGAGCGGACCGAGCAGCCGGCGCCAGGCCGCGCCGTCGCGCCCCAGCCCGTCGGCTGTGCGCTCGACCGACCGGTAGGCGATCCCCGCGCGACCGCCGTCGAGCGGCTGGGCGTACTCGACCTCGGGCTCGAGCAGCTCGACGCCGCGCGCGGCCAGGTCGAGCTGGCGCAGGAACGGTGACGCCACCGCCATGGGGTGCACGGCCGAGCACACGTCGTGCACCACGCCCTCGGCGAGACCCAGGTCGAGGGTCCGCGCCCCACCGCCGATCGTCGTCTCGGCCTCGAACACCTGCACCGAGAGCCCCGCCCGGGCAAGGGTCACCGCGGCGGCGAGACCGTTCGGTCCCGAGCCGATGACCACGGCGTCGACCTCGGTCGACCGATGGGAGCTCACGGCACACATCCTGGCGTACCGGGCGCGTCGACGGCGCCCAGAACGACCGAGGACCGTGCACCGTCCGGTGCACGGTCCTCGGTCGCATCGCCTCGCGGCGACCTGTTCGTCCTCAGAGGGGCTTGACCTGCTCGGCCTGCGGCCCCTTCGTCCCCTGTCCGACCTCGAAGTCGACCTGCTGCCCCTCCTCGAGCGAGCGGTAGCCGTCCGCCTGGATCGAGCTGTAGTGCACGAAGAGGTCCTGTCCGCCGCTGACCGGCGTGATGAACCCGTACCCCTTCTCCGCGTTGAACCACTTGACGGTCCCCTGAGCCATTCCGCGCTCCTTGCCTTCCGCGCATGCACCCCGCCGGCGCTGCGGTGTTGGCGAGCCTAGACCCGGGATGGCGCCCCTTGCCAGGGTTTGTCCAGGGTCGGTGCGGCTGCTCAGAGGGTGAAGTCGGAGGCCAGCACGACCGTGATGCCGTCCGCGGCCTTCGTGGTGGAGAGCTCGACGGTGGTGATGCCGAGGGCCGCGGCAGCCGCGGCGGCGGTGGGCTGCTGGTCCTCGGTCGCGTAGTAGACGCCCGAGGTGGTCGTCTTGGCGCCCGTGTAGTTGTCCGGCGTGACGTTCGTGAAGCCCGCTGCGGTGAGCTTGGCCCCGGCCTTCGCCGCGAGTCCCGACACCTTCGCGGCGTTGAGGACGTCGACCGGCAGGGCCTTGTCGACCGCGGCCGCAGGGACGTCGGCGGCGGGCGCGTCGGCGGCGGGCGCGTCGGCCGCACCCTCGTCGGTGCCCTCGGTGGCGCCGGCGTCGGTGCCCTCGTCAACGGCCGCGTCGCCGCTCTCGTCGTCGACCGAGCCGTCCACGCCCTGCGACGCGTCCTGCGAGCTGCCGGCACCGCTGTCGGCACCCAGGCCGTCCCAGTTGAAGACGTACGTCACGACGCCGAAGGCGAGGGCCGGGAACAGCACGATGACCAGCAGGAACGGCCAGAGGCGGCTCCATCGCGAGATCGGCGCGCGGTGCACCCCGCGCGGGCCGACAGACCCGTCAACGGCGTCGAACTCGTCGTCCGGGTACGGGTATCTGCCCTTGGTCACGGCGGACAGGCTAACGGGTGCCGCTGGCAACCGGGGCCCGACGGGCCCTGGCGGACACCGAGACGGGGGCGATCGTCACCCGTCTGAGCCGAGGCGGCGTGCGGTGCGGGCCCGCTGGCGGGTCGAGCGCATGCGGCGCAGGCGCTTCACGAGCATGGGATCGTGGGCCAGGGCCGCGGGCGAGTCGATCAGCGCGTTGAGGACCTGGTAGTACCGCGTGGCGGACATGTCGAAGAGCTCGCGGATCGCCTGCTCCTTGGCGCCCGCGTACTTCCACCACTGGCGCTCGAACGCGAGCACCTGCTGGTCACGCTCGGACAGCTCGGCATCCGTGCTGCCGACCCGGTCCACGGTGGCGGTGGCCTCCATGCGTCCTCCTCGCGAGACTCGTCGACATGAGGTCGACCCGGTCATCGTAGGCGCGAATGACAGGGGTGTCATTCAGGCGTGGCCCGCCGGATACCCTCGCGGCGTGGAACCTGTGCCGTCGGCCCCGTGGCCCCCCGCGCGCGTCGCCCCGGACTGGGCGCGCGCCCTCGAACCGGTGGCGCCGCAGCTGCACGCCGCCGCGGACCGGGTGCGCTCGGACGTCGCGTCCGGCCACGTCTGCCTGCCCGACGCCGACGTGGTGCTGCGCGCGTTCGAGGCGCCCCTCGCGGGTGTGCGGGTGCTCGTGGTGGGCCAGGACCCGTACCCGACGCCGGGTCACCCGATGGGGCTGTCGTTCTCGGTGCAGCCCCACGTGCGCCCGTTGCCCCGCTCGCTCGCGAACATCTACACCGAGCTCGTCGCGGACGTCGGCGTGCCGGTGCCCACCACGGGAGACCTGACACCCTGGTCACGGCAGGGCGTCATGCTCCTCAACCGGGTGCTCACGGTGCGGGCCGGTGCCCCGGCGTCGCACCGCGGCTACGGCTGGGAGGCCGTGACGGACCGGGCGATCGAGGCACTCGTCGAACGCGGCGGGCCGCTCGTCGCGGTGCTGTGGGGCCGAGAGGCGCAGACGCTGCGCCCCGCGCTGGGTGACGTGCCCGTCGTGGCGAGCGCGCACCCGAGCCCGCTGTCCGCCCGGCGGGGGTTCTTCGGGTCCCGGCCGTTCTCGACGGTCAACGACCTGCTCGTGGCGCAGGGCGCCGAGCCCGTGGACTGGACCCTCCCGTAGGCCTGCCGACGACGGCCGATACCGTGCGCGATCCCCCGGGGCGGCGGCAGACTGTGGGGGTGAGCCACGTCACCCCAGCGCACGCCCAGACCGCCGCCGCGACAGCCACGGTCCCCCGCTGGACCCGCTTCGTGGCCCTCGGCGACTCGTTCACCGAGGGCCTGTGGGACCAGCCCGACGCGGACGCCCCGTGCCGCGGATGGGCCGACATGCTGGCCGCGCACCTGTCCGCCCGACGCACCGCCGCCGGGTACGAACCCCTCGAGTACGCGAACCTCGCGATCCGCGGACGCCTGCTGCGCCCGATCCTCACCGAGCAGCTGCCGCTCGCGCTCGAGCAGCGCCCCGACCTCGTGAGCCTGATCGGCGGTGGCAACGACATGCTGCGCCCGACCGCCGACGTCGACCGGATGGCCAGCGACCTGGAGGACGCGGTCGTGCAGGTGCGCAGCACCGGGGCGCACGTGCTGCTGGCCACCGGCATGGACACGGTCGACAGCCCGCTCGTGCGGCACACCCGCAGCCGCACCGGGGTGTTCAACGCGCACATCTGGACGATCGCCCGGCGGCACGACGCGAGCGTGCTCGACCTGTGGGGCATGCGGGTCCTGCGGGACTTCCGGATGTGGGCGCCGGACCGCATCCACCTGACCACCGACGGGCACACGCGGGTCGCGCAGGGCGCCCTCGAGAGCCTGGGGCTCGGCGCCGACGACGCCGACTGGGACGACCCGCTCACGCCGATCCCCCTCGCACCGCGTCTGCAGCAGGCACGGGACAACGCGCAGTGGCTGCGCGAGTACGTCTACCCGTGGGCCACCCGGCGGCTGCGACGACAGTCCTCGGGCGACCTGAGAGTCGCGAAGCGCCCCGGCCTGGGGCCGGTCGAACCCCTCTGAGCCACGCCCGCAGGCGCATGGGTCAGCGGGTGGGGAGGTCCCCCAGCACGAGCGAGACCGAGTCGACCTGCGTGGCCGCCACGGGGACGCCGAGCAGGGCCGACCTGGCGGACCCGGTGCCCTCGGCGCGGACGTCGGCCAGCACGGCACCGCTCGGGTCGGTCAGCGCCACCCGCACCGCGACCTCGGCGCACGAGGCCGGCACGTCGCTCAGGCGGACGCCGGTCACCGCATAGCCCCCGAGATCTGCCGCGTACTCCACGTCGTAGCCGATCGTGATCGCCGCCGCGCCGCACTCCTCGAGCGGGGCACCCAGCAGGGTGTCCTCGAACCCGCCGTCGAGGGCCTGGACCGTCGAGGTCGTGAGCCCGAGCAGCCCACCGAGCGCGAGGCAGGCCGCAGCCGTCCGACGCGCACGCGCCTGACCAGAGCTCATGGGGCACCCGCCTCCTGCGACGCCACGGCCGATCCTTCGACCTGTCCTGCCTATCGGCAGGTGGGACCCCGGGAATGAGGGTCAGGGGCAGGTGAGGAGGGTCTGCGCGCTCGGGCTCCCGGCGGACGACGCGTACCCGTGGAGCTCCAGACCCCGCGCCTGGCCCGCCGCGACCGTGTGGTACTCGCCCCAGCCCTCCGTGCCCCGCACCGTGACCGTGCGGGGGTTCGCGCTGCACGAGGACGTGGCGACCAGCACCAGGCCGTTCTGCTGGTCGGAGACGCGGCCCGCGAGGAACGGGAACACCGAGGTGTCCGACAGGTTGAAGGTGAGCTGCCAGACGACGGGGTCGGTCGACGTCGTCGTGACCTGGAACGTGCGCAGGTACTCGGTGAGCGGCGTACCCCACTGGGTCCCGTTGCCGACCTGCGTGACCGTGCAGGTCTTGGCCGGGTCTGCCGGGACCGTGCAGCCGACCGCCGGGAGGGGCGGGGCCCACGTGGTCGTGATCCCCCAGGTGCCGATGGCGAGCGCGACGCCGCGCACGGCCGAGACCGTGTACGTCGGGACGGTGAGGGTCGCGGACGTCCCGGCCGGCAGCGTGGCCGTGGTGTCGGTCGCGGCGAGCGCGCCCCCGGCGCCCCACAGGCGCAGCTGCACCGCTCTGCCCGCGCACCCGGCCCTCAGACCCGAGAGGACCACCTGGGTCGACGTGCTCCCCGAGGTCGTCACGGGGGCCGCGACGACGGCCGGCGTGCACCGGTCGGCCGCACCGAAGACGGTCAGGCGCGAGCGGGCGAGCGGGAGGGTCGAGGCGCTGGCTGTCGACAGGCCCAGCACCGTCGCGACGACGCACAGCGCGGCGAGCACCACGACGACGGGTCGGCGGATCATCGGGTGCCCCCGACGGGTACGGCGTCGTCGAGCACGGCGTCGTCGGGCGAGGTCCCGTCGGTCGAGGTCTCGTCGGGCGCGGTCTCGTCGGGCGCGTCGTCCCCCGCCGTGGCGCGCCGCGAGGGCCACATCAGGACGGCTGCCGCGAGGACCAGCACCGACATCCAGGTGAGCGGCGCGAGCAGGATCGCCGCGACTGCTCCGAGGTGCGGCACGTGCAGGCGGGCCACCCCCAGCACCTCGTCGGCGGTGGGGGTCCACGGGTCGGTGAAGTCGTTGTTGTCGCCCTTCATCCGCCAGCCGGTCTCGGCGTCGCCACCCACGACCCGGTGGATCACCCGCCCGCCGTTCTCGCGGGCGGGCCGGTAGACGACCACGTCGCCCACCCCGGCCTCACCGCAGCGGGAGACGACCAGGTCACCCGTGTAGTACGTCGGCTCCATCGAGTGGCCCGAGACGATCGTGAGCGTCGTGCAGCCGCCGAGGTTCGAGGGCCACAGGGCCCACACGGCCCCGAGCAGGAACGCGACGAGCGCGACGTTGGCGACAGTCCCGCGCACCGTGCGCACGACGCCCGACAGCCGACGGGCGCGTGGCTCGTCGGCTGTCGGTGGCGCCGCGGGCGGCGCGAGGTGCGTGGAGACGGTGACTCCCGGTGGTCGGCGTGCACCCGGTCGCCCGGGTGCACGACGCGGATGCGTCAGTCGGAGATGACGACCGAGATCTTGGCGACGGCCGTCGCGGAGATGCCTGCTGCAGGCGCGCTCAGCGTGGTCGTGCCCGCGGCAGCGGTGCCGGTGACCTGGCCGAGCGAGGCGCCGGCGGCGTCGATGAGGTCGGCCTTGACGGACTTGCCCGCGCACGCGGCGTCGACGGCCGACAGGCTCACGCCCGAGACGTCGTACCCGGGGGTCGCCGCGCTCGACTTGAACGTGTTGCCGAAGCCGACCTTGATCGCGGTGGTCGTGGGCTGGCAGGACGCCACCACGACGGTGTTGGCGGCCAGCGTGCCGCCGTTGAGGTTGAGGGTCGCGGCGGACGCCAGCGACAGGCCTGCGACGCCGAGCACGGCGAGCGAGATGGCGGCGACCTTGCGGCGCTTCGAGGACGTGGTGGCCATGGGGATCTCCAGGGGCAAAGAGGGGGGACGTGCGACGTGAGGGACGCTATGCGGCGGCCGCGAACCGCCTCCGCGCTGCCCTGGGTGCTGGCACCCGCCCGGTCCGATAGGCCCGTTTCTTTCACCCCGGACATTGCACGTGAACCGGCAGGTTCCGGAGATCCGATCTCTGCCGTGACGACCGGTTCACCCCCGGACCCACCCCGGGTCGGCCCCGCTTCCTCGCCCTCCCGACACCCTCTCGACGCCCGTCCGGACGCCCTCGGGGTGTCAGCGCGCGGGCACCGGGTCGCCCTGCACGGGCACCCGCGCCTCGACCTGCGTGCCCTGCCCGGGGACCGAGGTCACGCGCAGGTCGCCGCCGACCAGCACGAGCCGGTCGCGCAGACGCGCCGTCCCCGAGGGTGGTCCGGCGTTCGCGGGGTCGAACCCCGACCCGTCGTCGTGGACCCGCACCACGAGGACGCGCCCCTCGAGCCCGACCTGGACGTGCAGCGACCCGGCAGCACCGTGGCGCAGCGCGTTCGTCAGCGCCTCCTCGACGACGCGCACAGCGAGCAGCCGTTCGCTCTGGGTCAGCAGCGGCGAGACGGGGTCGTCGAGGCGGCGCACCTCGGGAGCGATCTCCAGCCGGGTGCCGATCGCCGCCGGGATCCGCCCCAGCAGCGAACGCATCGCGGGGACCATGCCCACCTCGAGGCCGTCGGGGTACAGCATCCGGCTCGTCTCGCGCACGTCACCCTCGCGGACCTCCTCGAGCTGGGCGCGGATCCCCCGCAGCGCCTCGAAGTCGGCCTCCGTCGTGGTGCCCTCCCGGACGTGCCCCAGGATGCTGTCGATGCGCGCGACGAGCAGCACGAGCCGCTGCTGGAGGCTCCCGTGCAGGCCCTCCGCGACCTCGCGCCGCACGCGGACCTCCTCGTTCTGCAGCGCCGCGAGCGCGAGCTCGATCTGCACCCGGGCCTGGGCGGCCGCATGGACCTGCGCGCGCAGCTCGTGCCGCGAGATCATGAACGCGACCCCGATGCCCCCGGCCACGAGCGCCACGCCGAACCCGCTCGCCAGCTCGACCACCATGGTCTGCACCGGTGTGTCTGCGCCGTAGAGCCCGAGGCCACGCTGCGCGAGCGACCGCGCCCCCGCACCGAGCAGCGCCGCGAGCGCGGCCCGCCCCAACATGAACCAGCGCGGCCGGTCGGCGTGCACCCGGAGCGCAGCAAGGGCCCCGAGCATCGCCGCGACCCCCACCAGGTTCGCGACCAGGCGCGGGCCGGCCGTGCTCGGGCCCGAGGCCCCGACCGACAGCACGTAGGACGTCTGCACCGCGGCCCCCACGCCGAACGCCGTGAGGATCGTCGCGCTCGCGACCAGCAGCGCACGCCGGTCCTCGGCCTCGGGCGGGAGGTAGGTCGTGGTGGACGTCATGGGGCGCCTGTCGTCGTGGGTGTGTCGCGGCGCTGCTCCGCGCGACACGGTGTGGCGCCGACGATACTGGGGCCGATGACCAGCACCGCACAGGACCCGATCCGCGTCGGGATCGTCGAAGACCAGCCGCTGTTCCGGTCGATGCTCGAGCTCACGCTCATGGGCGTCCCCGGACTGCGGGTGGTCGCCGCCGTCGGCACCGTCGCCGCCGCGACGCGCGCGCTGCGCCCCGGCGCGGTCGACGTGGCGCTGCTCGACATCGACCTGCCCGACGGCAACGGCATCGCGCTGGGCGTCACGCTGCGCCGCAGCCAGCCTGACCTCGGCATCCTGCTGCTCTCCGCGCACGACGCCATGGACCTGCTGCTCGACCTGCCTGACGACGTGGCCTCGGGCTGGAGCTACCTGTCGAAGACGTCCTCGACCAGCACCGACGCGCTCGTCCAGGCGGTGCGTTCGACCGCGGCCGGACGCACCACGCTCGACCCGGTGCTGCTCGACCGGATGGCACCCCGGGCGGGCTCGTCGGTCGCGCGGCTCACCGACCGGCAGTACGCGGTGCTGCGCCTGCTCGCGCGCGGGCTGTCCAACGCGGGCATCGGCGAGGAGCTCGGGATCACCGAGAAGTCCGTGCAGAACCACATCAACGCGACCTACGCCGCGCTGGGCATCGACGCAGATCCGGCCCGCAACCCCCGGGTCAGTGCCGCGCTGCGCCTGCTCGAGGAGACCGGGCCGTCATGACCGACCGATCGCGCACCCGGGGTGCGTCGTCGGCCCGGCGGTGGCAGGGTCTTCGGATGAATCTGCTCGTTCCGACCCTGACCGGGGCGCTGCTCGTGGTGGGCGCGCTCGCAGGCTGCACCACCGACGACCCCGTTCCGGAGCCCCCGGCTCCCGTGACCGCCACCCCTCTGCCCACCGCCGCGGCGGTGCCCCCCACCCCGTCGCCCACCGCATCGCCCACCCCGTCCGATCCCGCGTGGCCCGCCGCGATGGACTTCGGGACCGCGATCTCGGGCCAGCAGAACCCGCTGTCGGTGGTCTGGCTCGCCACCGCCTCGCTCGCCACCGACGACGTCGACGCGACGCTGGACCCGGTCACCGCGCAGGTCGACGCCGCCGGCTACGACGGCTCGGCGTGGCCCCTGAGCTGCCAGGACGCCGCGTACGACCAGCTCGGTGTGACCCGCACCGTCGAGGGCGAGTTCGGCGTCGGGGTCATCTTCGCCGTGCACGCGGACGCCGAGACGTTCTCGCGCCTGTGGACAGGCCCGGAGCTCGGGATCGTCGACGGCGACGTGTTCTGCGACCTGGGCTGACCCTCCGGGAGAACCCACACCCGGCCGCCGGCGCGGCGGGTCTCACCGCTGCGGGGTGACCACGACGCGGGTACCGGCCGCAGCGGGGGCCGTCCACACCTGCTCGACCTCGTCGAGAGGGACCGTCTGCACGTCGAGGGCGAACGTGCGCGCGTCGATCGTGCGTGCGAGCTCGCCGGACTCGGCCACCATGACGTCGGGCGGCACCGAACCCTGGCCGCTGCCCAGCAGACGCAGGTCCACGGCGCGCAGAGCCGCCGAGGGCAGGGTGAGGTCCGGTCCCGCCACCGAGCCGATCTCGACCCAGTCGAGCCGCCGGGCGGGGTCGGTCCGGTGCGCGACGACGGGTCCGATCAGGCCTTGCGTCGGCGCGCCCCAGAGGTAGTCGAGGACCACGTCGACGTCGGCCGCGGCCTGCCCCACGGCGAGCGCGACCGCCTCCGGGTCCCCGCCGAGCGGCACGACGACATCGGCCCCCAGATCCGGCAGCAGCGCCAACGTACGGGGGTCCCGACCGACCGCCGTGACGGTGCCTGCCCCCAGCGCCCTGGCGACCTGGATCGCGAGCCGGCCCGCGGTCCCCGTGGCACCCAGGATCATCACCCCCCGACCGGGGCCGAGCACGGCCCGTCGGCGCAGCGCGACCCACGACGACAGCGCCGGGTTCATGGCTGCGGCCACGCGCACCGGGGCAGCGTCGTCCGGCAGGACCACGCTGCCCCGCGGGTCGATCGCGACGCGCTCGACCATCGAGCCGTGCGTGGTCGTGACCGGCAGCACGAAGTACACGAGCGACCCGTCCGCCCGGCGTCCCACACCGTCGACCCCTGGGACCAGCGGGAGCACACCCGTGGAGGTGTAGTGCGACCCGCTCGCCTGCGAGCGCACCCGCGGATGGAGCCCGACCGCCAGGACGTCCACGACCTCCTCCTGGTCGCCCGGCACCGGCTCGGGGACCTCCTGGGCTCGGGGCGCCTGGTCGAACGCCGTCACCACTGCCGCGCGCATGGATCCTCCGAGGCCTCGGTCCGCGACGTCCGCGCCGGGTCGCTCCGTGAAGACCGACCCGACGTCTCTCGACGGTAACCGCGTGCGGCGCGAGGAGCGCGGCCTGGGCCAGTGATCGTCGCGCAGAGCCCTTGTCGTCCAGGCTGTCGCCTGCCAGGCTCGCCGACCACGGCGCACTCCAGCGGAGGTCACATGCGTCCACACGTCAGTCGGGGAGCGCGTCGTCTGGCTGCCGTCCTGGGACCTGCTCTGCTCGTCGTCGGGTTGGTCGGCACAGCGGTCGGTCTGTACCAGTGGCTCGCGCCGACGAGAGACGTGATGGGCGAGGTGGCGGTGCCGATGCGGCTCCATTCCTCGGACGGCTTGGGCGCCGACCTTCGGCTCGAGGTCGGGCTCGTGCCGTATCCCGAGGTGCGGGTCAGCGGCGTGCGGACCGGTGGGCTGCCCGACTTCGACCACTACTCCGAACCGCTCGGGATCGTCATGGTGCACGCACCGGATGCCTCGCTCGCCGAGCAGCTCTTCTCGCGGGCAGACGTCCTGGTCCGTGGGATCGCCCTGCTCGTCGCCGCGGTGGCACTGCTCCCGGTGCTCCGTTCGATCGCCGCAGGCTCCCCGTTCCGACCAGGGCACGGGCGTCGCGTGCAGGTCGTCGCGGTCTGCGTCGTCGCCGGTGCGTATGTGGGACCACTGCTGCCGTGGAGGGCGAGCACCTCGGTGCTGGAGCGGCTCCCGGATCCCTACGGCATGACGGCGAACCCGCCGCACCACGTCGAGGCACTCGTCATCGCTGCACTCGTCGTGCTCGTCGGTGCGGTGGTTCGCGCCGGCACGCCCGTCCCTCCTCCGACGACGTCGTCGTCAGCGGTTCGGAACCCCGATATTCACCCACCGGGCGCCGGACGCGTAACTTCCTGACGCGGCGTCCGAGTCGCGGGCCCACGGCTCTGCAAGCTGGTCCCGAGCCGACTGACTGGTCCAGCAAGCGATGTCGAGGTCCACGATCGCCCCGCACCCCGTAGAGGTTGAGGCAATGTTCGAAGACATGATCATCTCGTGCGAGCAGTGCGACGCCCCATTGCTGCTGACCGCCGACGACCTTCACGCCGCCGCGCAGGAACGGTGGGGTGACGACGTGGTGATCGTCCCTTCGCGTCATGAGCGCGTCGAGTTTCGCCGTGACGTCATCGCCGGCTTTGGCTTCTACATCAGCGTGATGAAGCGGTTCCTGTCGATCAACATCGATGGCACCCCTGAGCAGAACATCGACGCCGCTGTGTGGCTGCGGTCGCTCATGCCTGCTGACGGACCACGGATCGTTGCCTTCGACTCGGGCCTGACCGCGGACGTTGTCCTCGAGCCGGGAATGACGATCGCGGACCTGAGCGCCGCCGCCGCACGATCTTCCAGTTCCATAGGCTGGATGGCCGCGGGTACCCGGAGATCGTCGAAGGAGGACTGCCATGAGGCACCCAGACGGATCCCCGTGGTGGGAGGCGATTCTCGGTGAGATGGTCAAGGCGAGCATGCGCCTGACCCAGGCCGCGCCCGCCGCGTACCCGCTGTCCGTTCCGCACATCGGCGCCGGCGATGAGAGCATCACGGCAGCCGCAGCGCGTCTTGGAAAGCCGCTCGACCGCCAGCACGAGACGTTGCTCCGGTTCGCGAACGGGTGGGAGTCGGCGTTCCTCAGCGGCAACCTGCTGAGCGCTGAGGAGCTCGGCCAAGGACTCTTGTGGGCTGAGGCGGAGCAGAGCCTCGACGCGTTCTACGACGAAGGCGACTCGGCCGGGTGGCCGGCGCGCGACGAACTCGTCCCCATCCACGTGTCGCCGTACGACACGGACGTCATGGCGCTGTGGATGGGGGGTCCCGTCACCGAGAACGGTCACCCGGTTGTCTATTTCTCCGGCGAGCCGATCGACCTGTGGCCCAACGTCTGCGAGTGGTGGCTGGCGATGCTGGTCCTCCAGGAGAAGACGCTGGAGCACGTCACAAAGCTTGGCGGACAGACCACCGCCCCTTAACAGCAATGGGCGTCGGTGGCGCTGCCACGGGTGCGGGCGCGTCTGGGCGCCGGAAAGAGAGCACAGATGAGCCGGCCTGCATTGCGGGTGCTCGCCGGCGGGCAACGGAAAAGGGCCTCTGACGTGCGCAGAGACCCTTGTCCGTGTGGAGCCCCCTACCGGATTCGAACCGGTGACCCCCTGTTTACAAGACAGGTGCTCTGGCCAGCTGAGCTAAGGAGGCGTGGCGTCGTGCTGCGCCGGGTGCTCGAGGCACCGCGGCGGGACGGCGCCGGCCCAGCGTACCGAGCCGGCGCCGTCCCGTGTGCGATCAGGTGCTGCGTCAGCCCTGCGCGGCGCGCACGGCCTCGGTGAGCTTGCCGTCGATCGTCCAGTTGTAGGTCTTCGTGTCGAGCGGCGTGCCGTTGATCAGGATGGTCGGCGTCTGGACCTTGTCGAGGTCTTCGTCTGCCTGCAGGGTCAGTGCCGAGACGTACGGGGCGTACACGCGCCAGGGGTTGTCGCCGTCGGTCTCGGTGAAGACCGCGACCACGTCGTCGGGCACGCCGACCTCCTTGGCGATGTCGGCGATCTGCTCGTCAGAGAGGCCGTCGGTGTTCTCCTCGGGCTGGTTGGCGAACAGCGCGTCGCTGAACGCGACGAACTTCTCGGGCGCCAGGTCGGCGACCGCGGCGGCGGCGTTCGCGGCGCGGGTCGAGTACTCGGTGCCGTTCGACAGCCGGTCGAGGATCGAGATCGGGTGGTAGACGACGGTCACGTCACCCTCGTCGCGCAGCGCGGCGAGCTGGGCGCCGTTGCCGTCCTCGAACTGACCGCAGACGGGGCACATGTAGTCGAGGTACACGTCGACGACGGTGCCGTTCTCGGCGGTCGAGCCGGCATCACCGGACGCGGCGACGGGGATCCCGCCGTTCTCCTGGGCGGTCGAGGGCGTCTTGACGTCGGCAAGGGTCTGCTCGTCGCCGGTGTAGGCCGCGTCGGACGCACTGGTGGTCGGGGACGCATGGGACAGGATCGTCACGACGACGAAGATGAGCACCGCGAGCGCGGCACCGAGGCCGCCGATCGCGATGAAGCGGTTGCGCTTCTCGCGCTTCTTCTGCTCCTCGCGGAGCTTGAGGGCCTGGACGCGAGCGTCGTCGCGCCGCTGGGCCTTGGTGGGGCGGGGGTCGTTGGTGGGCATGGTCCTGCTCTCGGGTACGAAGGGACGTGCGGTCGGCTGCTCAGGCGAACCGCAGCGGCGGACCTCGTCGGGGGTGGGCTGCGAGCAGGGCCCCGCGCAGGCGGTGTCCGACGGAGGCCACCGGCGCCGGGGCGCGGACCAGGTCAGGGAGGACGACGGGGCTGTCGGCGTGCGGCAGGTGCCGGAGCACGGTGCGCAACAGGCGCGCGACCGAGGCGGCGACCCGCACGAGCAGCGCCGTGGCGCCCATGCCGCAGGTGCCGAGCGCGACGTGCGCCGCGACGACGGGCAGCGCGAGGCTGAGGACGACGATCGCACCCTGCGGTGCGCCGGGCACGAGCGCGAACGTGCCGTCCGGGCAGTCGGCTGTGCTGCGCAGCAGGGCGAACCGCAACCCCAGCATCGACAGCGGGCCCTCGGCGCTGGTGCAGGCGTGCAGCATGACTCGCCCGCGCGCGGCGACCTGCACGAACGTGAGCGCGGTGACGAGCAGCAGCGTGGTCGCCGTCACGTCGCGTGCCGGGGCGAGCGCGGCCGTGGGCACGCGCAGGAGTGCCTGCAGGCGCGCTCGGGCAGCGGTCATGCGACCCAGGGTACGGGCTGAGGGCGTCGCGTCACAGACCCCGAGCGGCCTGTTCGCGGCGAGCGAGCGGACCGGTCCCGGGGGCGCATCAGGGCAGCGCGGGCTCGGGCAGCGGCGCCCACACCACGGGGTGGCCGCCCCGCACCTGGAACGCGAGCACCACCGTGCCGATGAGCGCGAGCAGCACGACGACGGTGGCCCCGGTGGGTCCGGGGGCGACGCCCGCGAGGAGCCGTCGCGCGCCGGTACGCGTGAGCCGGGAGAGCGGCCCCCACCAGGTGCACACGAGGCCGAGCCCGAACGCGACGCCGATCACCCCCGCTGCGACGAGGCCGTCGGGGCTGGTGCCGGGCACGGCGTCCCCCACGGTCAGCTGACCGCTGCTGATCGCCCACCACAGCCCGCCACCCACGATGATGGCGACGCTCGCGCCCACCACGACCGACGGCACCAGGCCCACCACCCCGCGCACGAGGTGCCACGGCGTGGCTGCGGCCGAGCGCCACGGGTCGGTGCGCCGCACCCCGTGACGCTCGCGCCGGGTGTGCATGGCCTCGACGGCCGATCCGACGGTCCGGGTGAGCACGAGCGCGAGCCCGAGCACCACGAGCGTCACCCCGGGGTACACGGCCGCGGCGACGACCGCGAGCAGCCCGAGCGCGAGCAGCGTGCCCCACCGGCGCTCCGCGGGCGGGCGGACGTAGCCGTCCGTGTCGTCCTCGTCGGTGCCCTCGTGGTCGCCCTGCCCGTGGTCCGCGTGGTCGGCGTGGTCGTCGGTGCCGTGGTCGGGGAACCAGTCGTCGTGGCCCTGCGCGCCGTCGTCCACCCGGGTGTCGTCGGTCGCGGCGCCGAAGACCGCGGTGTCGCCCACCGCGTCGGGCCGCCCGAACGCGGACTGCCGGGGCACGTGGGCGGGTGGCGGCGGGGCCGGGAACGCCCGGGTGCCCTCCACCGCGCCGAGCACGGCTGTCGGGTCGCCCTGGTCGGCCGGGAACCGCTCGGTGCCCGACGACGCGGGCAGCCGCTCGGTCACCGGCGAGGGCGCGAACCGCTGCGTCGCGGACGCCGCAGCGCCGGGCAGCACGACCGTCTCCCCCGCGACCGGCTCGTCACCACGCTCGGCGGCGTCGTGGAGCCGGTCCACGAGCTCCTCGGGGGCGAGCCGGGCGGCGGGCTCGGGGGCGAGGGCGCCCCGCAGCGCCTGGGCGGTGAGCGGTCCGAGCCCTTCGACGTCGACGTCGCCCTCACGGGCCCGGGTGATGACCACGGCGAGCGGCCGCAGCCCGAACGGTGGGCGCCCGGTCGCGGCGAACGCGAGCAGCGCGGCCCAGCCCCACCAGTCCGTGCCGGCGGTCGGCTCGGCGTCCTCGAGCAGCTCGGGTGCCAGGTAGCCGGGGCTGCCGATCACCAGCCCGGTCGACGTCAGGCGCGGGTCGTCGGCGGCCTGCGCGATGCCGAAGTCGATGAGCACCGGCCCCGCGTCGGTCACGAGCACGTTGCTCGGCTTGAGGTCACGGTGCACCACGCCGGCGGCGTGCACGGCCGCGAGCGCGTCGTGCAGCCCGTCGGCGAAGTCCGCGAGCGCGTCAGGGTCGAGGGGGCCGTGCCGTCGCACGTGCTCCTCGAGGTTCCGACCCGCGACGAGCTCGGTCACGATGAACGCCTCGGTCGAGTCGGCCTCGGCGTCGAGCACGGCCGCGACGCCCGGGTGGTGCAGCCGCTGGAGGGCGACGACCTCGCGGCGCAGCCGGTCGCGGGCCACGGGGTCGGCGCCGACGTGCGGGTGCAGCAGCTTGAGGGCCACCGGCGTGCCCCCGCCGTCCAGCGCGCGGTAGACGGTGCCCATGCCGCCCGAACCGAGGGGGGCGACGATCGTGTATCCGCCCACCTCGGACCCAGGTTCCAGGCCGATGCGCTCCATGCCCACGACCGTAGCCGGGCGGGCTGGCACGCGCGCGAAGCCGCGCTGGGCCCGCTCCCGAGGCGAGCCGAGGTCGGTCACGCTAGGGTCGAGAGATCCCCAAGAAGGAGTGTGTACAGGTGGCTCCTGCCAGTTATGACCTGGTCGTCGTCTCCAACCGGCTGCCCGTCGACGTGACGGTCGCCCGCGACGGGAGCGTGTCGTGGGACAGGTCGCCCGGTGGGCTCGTCACCGCCCTCGAGCCGGTCATGACCGCCGAGGACGGCGCGTGGGTCGGGTGGAGCGGTGCCCCGGGGCTCGAGCTCGAGCCGTTCGACGTCGACGAGATGCACCTCGTCCCGGTGACGCTCTCGGAGAGCGAGCTGGAGGACTACTACGAGGGGTTCTCGAACGACACCCTGTGGCCGCTGTACCACGACGTGATCGAGCCGCCCACCTTCCACCGCCAGTGGTGGGAGGTGTACCGCCGCGTCAACCAGCGCTTCGCCGAGGTCGCGGCGCAGCAGGTGGCCCCCGGCGGCACGGTGTGGGTGCACGACTACCAGCTCCAGCTCGTGCCCCGCATGCTGCGCGAGCTGCGCCCCGACGTGCGGATCGGGTTCTTCAACCACATCCCGTTCCCCCCGCTCGAGCTGTTCGCCCAGCTGCCCTGGCGCACCGCGGTCGTCGAAGGGCTGCTCGGCGCCGACCTCATCGGGTTCCAGCGGCAGGCCGATGCGCAGAACTTCGTCCGCGTGGTGCGCCGGCTGACGGACCTCAACACCCGCGGCCAGATGATCACCATCACGGACGCGCACGGTCGCCCCGCCCGGCACGTGCGCGCCGCGGCGTTCCCCATCGCGATCGACTCGAAGAAGTTCGACGAGCTGGCCCGCACCCCCGAGGTCCAGGCCCGCGCGAAGGAGATCCGCCACGAGCTGGGCGACCCCGAGGTCGTGCTGCTGGGCGTCGACCGCCTCGACTACACCAAGGGGATCCGGCACCGCATCAAGGCTTTCGGCGAGCTGCTCGAGGACGGTCGCCTGTCGGTGCCCCACACCACCCTGGTGCAGGTTGCGAGCCCGAGCCGCGAGAACGTGGGCGCCTACCAGCAGCTGCGCGACGACGTCGAGCTGCTCGTCGGTCGCATCAACGGCGACCTGGGCGAGCTCGGCCACCCCGCTGTGCACTACCTGCACCACTCCTACCCGATGGAGGAGATGGCGGCCCTGTACCTCGCAGCGGACGTCATGCTCGTCACGGCCCTGCGCGACGGCATGAACCTCGTCGCGAAGGAGTACGTCGCGGCCCGCTCGGACGACCAGGGCACCCTCGTCCTGAGCGAGTTCGCGGGTGCGGCCGACGAGCTCACGAGCGCCGTCCTGGTCAACCCGCACGACATCGCGGGACTGAAGAACGCGATCGTCTACGCGGCCAGGATCGACTCCCGCGAGGCCCGCAAGCGGATGCGCCGCCTGCGCCGCAAGGTGCTGGACAACGACGTCGCGAAGTGGTCGGAGGAGTTCCTCGCGGCCCTCGCCGCGGTCCCGGGCCCCGGTCGCAACGACGAGCAGGAGAACCATGACTGACCTGGACCACGCCCTCGCCGCCCTCGCCGCGGACGGCTCTCGGCGACCTGTGCTGCTCGCCCTCGACTTCGACGGCGTCCTCGCCCCGCTGCAGGACGACCCGAACGAGTCCCGCATCCTGCCCGCGGGGGTCGAGGTCCTCGCCGACCTCGCGGCGACCCCGGGCATCGTGCTCGCGCTCGTCTCGGGTCGGGCGATGTCCGACCTGCACGCGCTCGCCGAGGTGCCCGTGGGCACGCTCCTGGTCGGCAGCCACGGCGCAGAGCGGGCCCGGGTGGCCCCGTTCGGCCTGGACCGCGACGTGGTTCAGCTCAGCGACGAGGAGGCCGACCGGCTCGCGACCCTCGGCGCCGAGGTCGCCGCGGTGGCGCGCGGACGCGAGGGCGTCTGGGTCGAGACCAAGCCGACGGGCGTCGTGGTGCACTCCCGGCTCGCGGACGACGACGTGGCGCACTCCGCCGAGCAGCAGGCCCTCGAGGTCGGGCATCGGCTCGGCACCGGGGTGCTGCACGGCAAGGACGTCGTCGAGATCACCGTGCTGCACGCGAGCAAGGGCGAGGCCCTGGAGGCGCTGCGCGACGAGCTGGATGCACCCGTCGTGATCTACGCCGGCGACGACGTGACGGATGAGAAGGCGTTCGCCGTGCTCGGGCCCGACGACGTCACGATCAAGGTCGGCCCCGGCGAGACCGTCGCCCGGTTCCGGGTCGCGGACCCCGAGGACGTCGTGGCCGTACTGGCCCGCTTCCGCGACGCGCTCCGACCCGCGGCCTGACCGCTCGGCCTGCGACGACTTCCACGGGACCGGTTCGCGGGGCCGCTCATCGTGGCTGCATGACGCGGACGTGAGCGGTGACCTCGACGAGGCCATCGGGCACGGCGACCAGGGCCTCAGCCAGGACGTCGGGCACCCATCCCACCTCGAGGGTGTTCACCATCTCGGCGGGTCGTGCGTCGTCCAGCGGAGTCGTCCCGACGGCGCACGCGACTTCGAGGGCGTCCGCGACGTGCAGTGCTGCGGTCGCCACCCGGCGCTGCTGCTGGGAGAACATCGCGCGGTGCACACGCAGCCGGTCTCCGTACACGGGGGTCAGCGCGTCGGCCACGGTGTCGACGTCGTCGGCGACGACGTGCAGAGTCCCGTCACCGTACGGGAGCCGGTCGGTCATCGTTCCGTCGGCGAGCAGGCGCACTTCGATCTCGGTGGGCGGTCCGGGGATTCCTGGGGGTCGAGGACGCAGGCCACCCCTGAGAGGCTGGGGCGGTGGCGGTGCGACGTTCCTGCGGGCGGCGGTGCGCACGTCGATGCCGCGGCCGGTCCACACGCCGGTCACTGCCACACCCTCACCATGAGCGACATCGAGCGGGCCGTGCAGCGCGATCACGAACGGGCTGTCCGGTTCGAGCGTCGGCATCGCGAGAAGGCTCGCGTCCCAGTGGGCGTCGGCGATGAGCAGAGCGCCGACATGGGCGTGCACCACGGTCCCCACCGCCTCAACGGGGGCACCGCGGTACACAGGAGTGACGATCACGCCGTCAAGTTCAGCACGCGAGGATCTCGACGTGGGGCGTTCTCGCACTCGCGAGTCGCGCCGGGACGGAGAGTGGCCCGTTCTCAGAGAACCACGCGCGTGCGTCGATCTTCCACTTCGTGATCGACGTCGGGCACGCCGGGACCGAGTACGACGAGCACCGTGACTCTGCCACCCCACCGATCCAGTAGCCCATGTACTGCGCGTTGAACACGGACCGCCGGCTCTCGCAGGTCGCCTTGCTGGTGAAGTTGAACTCGTGACCCTCCCACGGGCCCTTGAGCAGTTGCGCGGCTGCCACATTCTGAACTGGTGCGGTACTGAGACCGGCAGCGGTCGCGGCGGAGGGCCCGACCCCGGTGAAGCCGAAGAGTAGTACGAGCGGCAGCAGAAGCCGCCTGGCGATATGACCCACAGTGTCCCCCTCGCTTGTGCGCTGCCGTGGCCCGATCGAGTGACTGCAGTCAAGGCGGATTGTGTCGACACCGTGAAGTCGGTATGGGGAGCCCGACCTTGATCGTGACGTCGTCGGGCCCGAACGGGCGGTGCGCGGGGGGCAGGCTCCCACATCGGTCCGCCGACCGGGCCCGCCCAGCCGGTCGGCCCGGTACCTTGCCGGGATGGGGGTACGCAGACGTGCACCGCGCCGCGCCGCGGGCAGGCTCGACCGCGTCGAGCTCGTCGAGGTCGACGCGCGGGGCGGGAGCGGCGCCGACCACCCGGACGCACCGCCGCGCGGGGCCGACCTGACCGCCACGGACAACCCGTGGCCCGCCGCACGAGTGGACGAACCGTCCGCGTTGCCGCACCGGGTGCGCCGCTGGGGCCCCGTCGCCGCGGTCGCCGTCGTCGTGCTGCTCGCAGCCTCGCTGGTGGTGGACGCCCGAAGCCGCGAGCGCGCGGCGCGGCTCGCCGAGGTGCCCGGGGTGCTGGCACCGCTCGACGGCGCCCCGACCGAGCTGTGGCGCGCCGAGGACCTGCCCGAGCCCGCGATCTCCGTCCTGGGCGGCACCGGCTGGTTCGCCACGGACGACGTGCTCGTCGCCGTGGGCCTGCGCGACGACGGCGAGGCCGTCGCTGCCGCCCTCGACCGGACCGACGGCTCGGCCGTGTGGACGGCGTCCCTCGCCGAGGCCACCGAGAGGGTTGCCTACCGCCCAGTCGACTGCGTCCTCCCCCGCGACCCGGCCGGCGTCACCGTGCTCACCTGCCTGGTCGCCGACGTGTCGGTCACCGAGACAAGCGTCGGGTCCGACGGAGCGACGACCACCGAGGCCCAGTACCGCTACCGCCTCGTCCGGGTCGATCTCCGCACCGGCGAGGTCCTGGAGACGCGGGAGGTGGGCGACGCGGCGGCGCTGGTCGAGCTCGACGGCGACCTGGTGCTCGCGACCCACGAGCCGGGGTCCGACATCCAGGTCACCCGGCTCGACCCGGCAGGAGAGGAACGCTGGACGGCCACCGTCGCGGTCGAGCAGAGCGCCCCGGTCTCCGTGTACCTCCTGCCGTCGGCGGGGATCCTGCAGGTGTCCACCGGTCAGGGCGCCCCGATCACCCTCGACCCCACGACCGGCAAGGAGATGTCACCTCTCCAGAGTCTCGACAACTTGTTCGCCTGGCCTGTCGCGGTCGACGACGGCAGCACGGGCGTGCGGGTCGTGGTCGACCTGAACTCCGTCTCGCTCCAGGTGCAGGACCCGGTGCAGGGCACGACGCTGTGGACGCAGCCGATCTCCTCGACCTCGCTGGACCTGCAGATCCTGCTGGTCCGGGACCGCCTCGTGCTCAGAGAGGGCACGTCCGACGGGACCGGGAGCCAGCAGGTGACGTCTTACGACGCGCGGACGGGCGTCGAGCAGTTCTCGCTCCCCGAGCCACCCGCGACCTACGGCTCGTCCGGCTCCGACGCGGGAGCGATCGTCACCGACGGCTCGGTGCTCGTCCGGCAGGAGCTGCCCGAGGGCCTGCGCACGTTCGTCGCGTATGACTTCGACGACGGCACGCCACGCTGGTCGACCCCCATGCCGTCCGGGACCTCGGACTTCGCGGTGGCGGGCGGCCTGCTGCTCGCCCGCGCGGGCTCGTCCGTCGTGGCGCTGGGCTGAGCCGATGCGACGCCGATCAGGTCCGTCACGGCAGGTGGTGCTCGTCGAGGCCGACGACCGGGACCTCGAGGGCAGGGGCGAACCGGCCCTGCCCACGCCTCTCACCGGTGAGCCGGGGGACGTCGCGCCCCACCCACGTCGGCGGTGGTGGCCTCTTCTGGTCGCGGTCGCCCTGGTGCTCGGGCTCGTCGCGACGCAGGCCGTGCTCGACGCCCGCGAGCGGGCCCACCTCGCAGAGATCCGCTCGCTCCCCGGCGTGCTGCTCCCCGTCGACCAGTCGATGCATGCGCTGTGGACGGACGACGCGACGGGGTCGCTCACGGGAGCCGTGGACCTGGGGGGCGGGTCCGTCGCGGTGGGCGCGCTCGACGACTCGGGCGCGCAGGTGGTGCGGGGGGTCGAGCTCCGCACGGGTGCCGTCCTGTGGGAGGTCCCCGTCGCACAGCCCGAAGCGGCGGCACTGGCGATGGGCTGGAGCCCGTACTGCGAGGAGACGTCGACCCCTGGGCTGCTCGCCTGCACCGCGTACGGCACGTTCGCCGCGGACCCGGATGACCCCTCCGGGCAGTCGGCCGTCCCGACCGAACGCCACCTGGTGGTGGTCGACGCGCACGCGCACGTCGTCCGCGCGCAGCACACCCTCGCTCTCGAGGCGTTCACGACGGTCACCGACAACGGGTACCTGGCCGCGGAGTACGCCGACGGGACCGTCACCGTCACGTCTCACGACCTCGTCTCGGGCACCGAGCAGTGGCGCTTCGACGCGCCCGACGAGCCGCTGGACGACCGCTACGACAACCGCGCCTGGGTCGAGGTCGACGGGCTGTCCCGGCTCCTGGTCACCGGACCGCGCTCCACGTGGGTGCTCTCGTCCGACGGCACCCTGCTCGACACGCAGGGCACCCTCGCGGGGTCCGGCGCGTACTCCCGGGCCGGGCACGCCCGCGGCGACTCGGGCGAGCTGTACTACCTGTCCGACGTCAACCGCACCGTCGTGCTCCGCGCCGACGGCACCCCGGGCGAGGCGTTCGACGACACCACGATCAACCTGACGGTCGACGACGGCTCCGCCCCCGACCTGTTCTTCACGGCCGGTTACGCCGATGGGGGGATGGTCGTGCGCGCTCGCGAGATCTCCGACGGGTCGATCCGCTGGGAGGCACCGATGGTCGGTGCGGGCTCCGGCGGGGTGCTGGTCGACGGCGCGCTGCACGTCACGTCGCTGCGCACCGCCACCGCGATCGACGCGGCCACGGGCGAGGTCCGCTGGAGCCACGAGCTCGAGGGCACGGCGACGGACGGCGGGATCGTGACCGACGGCCGCGTCGTGCTCGTCGTCGAGTCGACCTACGAGCGGCAGTCGCTCGTCGCGCTGTCCCTGGCCGACGGCACCCGCCAGTGGCAGATCTCGGTCCCGACGGACGACTACCTCAACGTGGTCGCCGGCCACCTGTGCGGGACGACCTTCACCGAGGAGACCGTCGGCGGCGCGGTGGTGAGCCGGCAGCAGACGACGGTGTACGGCGTCACCGGCTGACCTCGGCGGGGTCGCGCGCACGGGCACATCCGGGGGCCCGCTCCGTCCGGAACGCCCCGGCTGATGTGGCAGGATGGGTCCCGGACCGCGGGTCTCAACGTCGAACAGGACGGTGCCAGCCCTCGGACTGTGTCAGCGGCGACACTTCTGACACCTTTCACAACGGATCGTCCGGCACGTACCTGCCGGTGAAGGGAACTGACATGGCTACGGTCACGTTCGACAACGCCACCCGGGTCTACCCCGGCACGGAGCGTCCCGCGGTGGACGCCCTCAACCTGCACGTCGAGGACGGCGAGTTCCTCGTCCTCGTCGGCCCCTCCGGCTGCGGCAAGTCGACCTCGCTGCGCATGCTCGCGGGCCTCGAGGACGTCAACGGCGGACGCATCCTCATCGGGGACCGCGACGTCACCGACGTCCAGCCCAAGGACCGCGACATCGCGATGGTCTTCCAGAACTACGCGCTGTACCCGCACATGACGGTCGCCGACAACATGGGCTTCGCGCTCAAGATCGCCGGCACGCCGAAGGCGGAGATCCGCACCCGTGTCGAGGAGGCCGCCAAGATCCTCGACCTCACCGAGTACCTCGACCGCAAGCCGAAGGCCCTCTCGGGTGGCCAGCGTCAGCGCGTCGCGATGGGCCGCGCGATCGTGCGCCAGCCGCAGGTCTTCCTCATGGACGAGCCGCTGTCGAACCTCGACGCCAAGCTCCGCGTCCAGACCCGTACGCAGATCGCGTCGCTGCAGCGCCGCCTCGGCGTCACGACGGTCTACGTCACGCACGACCAGACCGAGGCCCTGACCATGGGTGACCGCATCGCGGTCCTCAAGGACGGTCTGCTCCAGCAGGTCGGCACGCCGCGCGACATGTACGACACCCCGAAGAACGTCTTCGTCGCCGGCTTCATCGGCTCGCCGGCCATGAACCTCGGCACGTTCTCGGTGCTCGACGGCTACGCCCAGATCGGTCGCGCCCGCATCGCGGTGCCGCGTCAGGTCATCACGGACCTGACGCCCGAGGACAAGAACCAGATCACCATCGGGTTCCGCCCCGAGTCGCTCGACGTCGTGCCCGAGGGCACCCCGGACGCGATCCCGGTCGTCGTCAACCTCGTCGAGGAGCTCGGCTCGGACGCGTTCGTCTACGGCTCGCTCACCAACGAGTTCGGTGCGGCCGAGGCCGTGACGTCCGGTGCCGGCGACGCGCAGGTCATCGTGCGCGTCGACCCGCGCCAGGTGCCCGGCAAGGGCGAGACCATCTGGGTCCGTATCCGCACGGGCGAGCAGCACCTGTTCCACGCCGCGTCGGGCGAGCGCATCGCCGTCTGACCGTCCAGCACGTCCCCGAGGGCGTTCAGCGTGTCCCCCATACGACTCTGAGAGGATCGAGGCCATGAGTCCCCGCCCGCAGCGGTTGCAGATCACCGCCGCGTCACCCGATCCCGCCCTGCTCGACCTCCCGTGGCACATCCCGCTCGAGGACTGGCCGGCCGAGAACCTCGCTGCGCTCCCCCGCGGCATCTCCCGGCACATCGTCCGCTTCGCCCGGCTCTCGGGTCGCGTCATCGCGATCAAGGAGATCGGCGAGAGCGTCGCGTACCGCGAGTACGAGCTGCTGCGCCAGCTCCACCGTCTCGACGTCCCCGGCGTCGAGCCCGTGGGTGTCATCACGGGCCGCACGTCCCCCGACGGCGAGCCGCTCGAGGCCGTGCTCATCACCAAGCACCTGCAGTTCTCGCTGCCGTACCGCGCGCTGTTCAGCCAGACGCTGCGCCCCGACACCGCGACGCGGCTGATCGACGCCCTCGCTGTGCTGCTCGTGCGGCTGCACCTCATCGGCTTCTACTGGGGCGACGTGTCGCTGTCGAACACCCTGTTCCGCCGGGACGCCGAGACGTTCGCGGCGTACCTGGTCGACGCCGAGACGGGCGACCTGCACGACACGCTCACCGAGGGGCAGCGGGCCTACGACCTCGAGGTCGCCCGCGTGAACATCATCGGCGAGCTGATGGACCTGCAGGCCGGCGAGTTCCTCGAGGACGACGTCGACGCGATCGCCATCGGCCAGATGCTCGTCGACAGGTACTCCGAGCTGTGGACCGCGCTGACCGACGCCGAGTCCTTCGGCCTGGGTGACCGCTGGCGCGTGCAGGCCCGCATCGAACGCCTCAACGACCTGGGCTTCGACGTCGGCGAGCTCGACATCACCACCGACGTCGACGGCACGAGCGTGAGCATCCAGCCCAAGGTCGTCGACGCGGGCCACCACTCGCGCCGGCTCATGCGGCTGACCGGGCTGGACGTGCAGGAGAACCAGGCCCGTCGGCTCCTCAACGACCTCGACTCGTTCCGGGCGGCGACCGACCGGCAGAACGACGACGAGTCGTTCGTGGCGCACGACTGGCTCACCGAGGTCTTCGAGCCCGCGGTGCGGGCCGTCCCGCGCGAGCTGCGGCCCAAGCTCGAGCCCGCACAGGTCTTCCACGAGCTGCTCGACCACCGATGGTTCCTCTCGCAGCAGCAGCGCCGCGACGTGCCGATGGCCGAGGCGACCCGCTCGTACCTCGAGAACATCCTGCCGTTGCGTCCCGACGAGCAGGCGATCCTGGGCGTGAGCGCCGCGGACCTCCGCGAGGAGCCTTTGCCCACCGACGACCCCGGAGCACAGCGGCGCTGATCACCTGCGTCCGACCGAGACGCCACGGCCCCGCACCGTCGATCGGTGCGGGGCCGTGGCGTCTCGGTGAGGGTGCCGGTCAACTCGTCTTGGGCAGCCCCGGCGGGTTGGTCTCGGGCTTGGCGATGGCCTCGTCCTGCAGACCCCATCGCTCGAGCACCTCGGTGTAGGAGCCGTCGTCGAACACGTGCTGGAGCGCGGCGGTCACGGCCGGCGCCAGGTCGGTGCCCTTGAGGGTGGCCACGGCGATCTGCGCCGTGAGCGGCCAGCCGCCGTTGAGCGTGCCCGCGACGCGGAAGTCTTTCGGCGAGGACCCTGCCGTGAACGCGAGCGAGGCGTTGGGCCCGACGTAGGCGTCGATGCGGCCCGACTGGAGCGCGAGCAGCGCGTCGCTCAGGTTCTCGTAGTACTCGGGCTGACCGTCCGCGATCGGTTCGAGCCCGGCGGCGACGTTCTCCGCGTCCCACGCGAGCAGGATCTTCTCCTGGTTGGTGCCCGATGCGACCGCGACCCGCAGGCCGGCGATGTCCGCGGGTTCGGCGATCTGCTCCACGTTCTTCGACCCGGTCGAGACGAGCCAGCCGAGCTGGTCGTTGCGGTAGGACGAGAAGTCGTACAGCTCCTTGCGCTCCTCGGTGACCGTCACGTTGGAGATCACCGCGTCGACGTCCTGCGACTGGAGCGCGAGCGGCCAGTCGGCCCAGGCGCGCACCTCGAGCTCGAGGTCGAGGCCGAGCGCGTCGGCGACGAGCTGCGCGATGTCGGTCTCGTTGCCGATCGGGGTCTTCTCGTCGTCCGCGAGGAACGTCAGCGGCGGGCTGCCGCTGGCACTCGTCGCGACCTTCAGGGTGCCGCGCTCGGCGACCGCGGCGGGCAGCAGCGCGACGGCCGCCGGGTCCTCGGTGCTGCGGATGCGGTCCTGCTCGGGGCTGGTGCTGATGGTCAGGCCCACGGCCTCGGCCTTCGCACCGACGTCGCCGGCGCCTGCGTCGACGTCCTCCGTGCCGGCCTGGGCGCCGGCGCACGCGGCGAGCGCCAGCAGGGGCACGAGGGCCAGTGCGGTCACGAGCCTTGCTCGTCGGGTCGTTGCGGTCACGGGGTGCTCGCTCTCGGTCGGTGGTGGTGGTGCGGGACGGGCGGGCGCGGGTGCGCACCGTCCGCTCGGGGCGGGTGCCCCGGGTCTGTGGTGGGCGCGGTCAGAGGACCTTGTCGAGGAAGGCCCGGGTGCGCGCGTGCCGTGGGTGGTCGAGCACCTCGCTGGGGTTGCCCTGCTCGACCACGAGCCCCTCGTCCATGAACACGACGGAGGTCGCGACCTCGCGGGCGAAGCCGATCTCGTGGGTGACGACCACGAGGGTCGTGCCCGATCGGGCGAGGTCCTTGATGACGTCGAGCACCTCGCCCACGAGCTCGGGGTCCAGGGCCGAGGTCGGCTCGTCGAACAGCACGACCTTGGGCCGCAGCGCGAGGGCCCGGGCGATCGCGACGCGCTGCTGCTGGCCGCCCGAGAGGCGGCGCGGGTGCACGTCGGCCTTGTCGGCCAGCCCGACCCGCGCGAGCAGCGCCCGCGCCTCGACCTCGACCTCGGCCCGGCGGCGACCCTGGGCGTGCACGGGGGCCTCGACGACGTTCTCGAGGGCCGTCAGGTGCGGGAACAGGTGGAACCCCTGGAACACGAACCCGATCTGGGTGCGCTGGCGCAGGATGTCCTTCTCCTTGAGCTCCTGCACCACCCCGTGCCCCACGCGGCGGTACCCGATGAGCTCGCCGTCGACCTGCACGAGCCCCCGGTCGACCTTCTCGAGGTGGTTGATCACGCGCAGCAGCGTCGACTTGCCCGAGCCCGACGGCCCCAGGATCACGGTGACCTCGCCCGGGCGCACCACGAGGTCGACGCCCCGGAGCACCTCGAGGGTGCCGTAGGACTTGTGCACGCCGCGGACCTCGACCAGACCTGCGGCGCCCATCAGACGTCCCTGCCGTTCTCGGCGCGCATCCGGGCGAACCGGGAGCGGGTGAGCACGTTGCCGGCCAGCGAGGCGCGGGCCTGGTACGCGGGTGGCAGGTCGGTCGGCAGGGGGCGTCCGGTCAGCCGGGACCACGCCAGCCCCCACGCCCAGCGCGCCTGCTGGAGCGGGGTCGGTGGCAGCGTGCGCAGCGCCCCCTGGGCGTAGTGCCGCTCGACGTAGTACTGGACCACCGTGATGACGGTGGTCAGCACGAGGTACCAGATGCCCGCGACGAGCAGCAGCGGCACGACCCGCTGGTTGCGGCCGTAGATGACCCCGACGATGTAGAACAGCTCGCCGTAGGCCAGCACGTAGACCACCGAGGTGCCCTTGACCAGCCCGATGATCTCGTTGACGGCGGTCGGCACGATCGTCCGCATGGCCTGCGGCAGGATGATGCGCCGCTGCTGACGGCGCCGGGGCAGCCCGAGCGCGGCAGCCGCCTCGTGCTGGCCCTGGTCGACCGAGAGGATGCCGGCGCGGACGATCTCGGCCGAGTACGCCGCCTGCGAGAGCCCGAGACCCAGCACCGCGGCCCCGAACTTGTCGACCACGTCGAGCGTGCCGAAGTGCAGCAGCTCGGGCCCGAACGGGACGCCCAGCGACAGGGTCGGGTACAGGTAGGCCAGGTTGTACCAGAGCAGCAGCTGCAGGATGAGCGGCACCGAGCGGAAGACCCACGTGTAGGTCCACGACACCGCGCGGAGCAGCGGTGACGGGGAGAGCCGCATGAGGGCCAGCACCGTGCCGAGACCGAAGCCGATGACGGCCGCGACAGCTGTGAGGCGCACGGTGCCCCACAGCCCCTGCAGCACCGAGGGCCAGGTGAGGTACTGCCAGACGACGGACCACTCCCAGCGCGTGTTGGTGGTGAGCGAGCTGACCACCATGGCCAGCAGCACGAGCGTCGCCGCCGTCGCGACCCACCGCCCCGGGTGCCGGGCCGGCACGACGCGCGGCTCGACGACCGGCAGCAGCGTCTCCTCGACGAGCAGCGTCTCCTCGACGGGCAGTGTCTCCTCGACGGGCAGCAGGGTCTTCTCGAACGGCAGCGGCCCGATGCTCGCCGGGTCGGCGTCGACGTCGAACAGCGGCGAGTACCCGGTCGCGAGGTACAGCCCGCGGGCCTCGGGCTGACGCGGACCCGTGGTCAGGTAGACGCGCGAGTAGCCCCGCTCGGCGACGATGCGCTCGAGCTCGGTCAGCACGCGGCGCGCGAGCCCCCGGCGTCGCTGGTCAGCACGCGTCCAGATCCGCTTGAGCTCGGCGGTCGTCCCGTCGTAGCGCCGGAACGCACCGCCGGCGACGGCCTCCCCGTCGACGAGCAGGAGCAGCAGCCCTCCGCCCGGGCCGGACAGCTCCTCGGCGGGGTAGCCGTGCACGTGCTCGGCGACCTCCTGCTCCGTCCGCTCGTACCGCCGCGCGTACTCGACGACCAGGTCGTCGAGCAGCGGCCGGGCGAGCGGGTCGCTCGGCAGGACGAGGCGCACCTCGACGTCGGACAGATCGGCGCGCGGGCGCACCTGGACGGTCATGACCCCACCCCGGCGACCGACAGCCCCACGTCGGCGGCGGCACCGTGGGAGCCGGTCGAGGATCCCGACCGCCGCCACGCGTCCGCGAGCAGCTCGTAGCTGCGCACCCGGTCCTCGTGGCGGTGCGTGACGGTGGTGACCAGCAGCTCGTCGGCGGCCGTGAGCCGCTGCAGCGCCGCGAGCCGCTCGACGACCGTCGCGGGCGACCCGACGAGCTGGGTCTCGACCCGGTCCTGCACCGACGCGTGGTCCTCGGCCGTCCAGCCGTCACGCAGACGCGCCGCCTCGGCGCCGTCCGGGAACGGGATCGCACCGTGGCCGCCGCGGATCGAGCGGACCCAGGGCCCGTAGCCTGCGGCGAGACGGCGGGCCTGCGCGTCGTCCTCGCCCACGACCACGTCGACCGAGACGATGACGTACGGCGCGGCGTAGGCCTGCGACGGGACGAACGCGTCCCGGTAGGCGGCGACCGACTCCTGCAGCGTAGCCGGGGCGACGTGGTAGTTCGCGCCGTAGGGCAGCCCGAGCTCGCCCGCGAGGCTCGCGCTCGGTCCGGCGCTCGACCCGTGCACCCACAGCTGCACGTCAGCCCCCTGGGCGGGTGTCACAGCCACGGCCTGCCCGTCGGGCGACCGGTAGGTGCCCGCGAAGAAGTCGAGGATGTCGCGCACGTCGGCACCGAAGCCCTCGCCGTCGCCGGGGGCACGCCCCAGCAGCCGCGCCTGGAGCGCGAGCCGCGCCGGGTCGTAGCGCTGCGGCCCGACGGGCGGGATCACGACGCCGTCGACCACCCTCGTGCCGGTCGGGGCACCGTCCCCCGCGGCGACCGGTGCGGGAGGCGTCTGCTCCGCGGGGGCGACCCCGCGCTCCGCCGACGGGTCGCGCCTCGGCACCCCCGAGCGCCCGATGCCGAGGTCGACCCGGCCGGGGTGCAGGGCGGCGATCGTGCCCCACTGCTCGGCCACCTGCAGCGGCGAGTAGTTGCCCAGGATCACGGCGGCGGACCCGACCCGGATCGTGGTGGTGGCCGCGGCCACGAAGGCGGCGAGCACGGCGGGGCTGGCGCCCGCGACCCCCGGGTTGAGGTGGTGCTCGGCGAGCCAGTACCGGCGGTAGCCGGCACGCTCGGTCGCCCGCGCCAGGTCGAGGGTGTGCCGCAGCGCCTCGGGCGACGAGCTGCCCGACGACACCGGGCTCAGGTCCAGCACGGACAACGGGACAGGTGGGTACGACATGGGTGGTCTCCTCCACCGCCGACGGGGCGGTGCGCGGGGCGCGGGTGTCGGGGATCGGCCAGGACGGCACCGACCGGCCCGACGCCGGCGCGCGGGTGGTCGCGGCCCGGGCAGGGCACACGGGTGCGGCGGCTCGGGTGCGGGGATGCGGAGCCCGCTGCCTGCCGACCGGTCGTGGTCGGGGCGCGGGGTGCTCGGTGGCGCCGGCCGTGCGTGCGGCGGGCGCGGGGGCCGAGGGAGCCGTCTCGGAGGGGCGTGCCGTCGGCTCGCCCGTCCACGGACGCGCTCAGGCGCTGGGACGGGGAGGGTGTGAGCCGTCGTCGGGCGGGGATCCAGGCGCGTGCGGGACCGGGACCCCGCCTGCCGGTCCGAAGATCAGCAGACGAGCATCAACAACAGCGACAGGGCGCGACGGCGGCGAGGAGCAGGTCGCTCGGCCCGTGGCGGTGGTTCGTGTCGGTGCTCACGCCTCGGAACCTAGGCCGAAGGTCTCGAGCGCGTCAACAGATGTGGCGATATCGGTCACGCCGTGAGACACCGGTCGCGGGGTCTCGGCGGCCCGTGCTACAACTTCGACAGGTCTTGAGCACCAGCGCTCGTCCGGGTCGAACCCGTCCGAGCACAGCCCCGGCTCGCTGGTCAGCAACCCCCACGTGTCACGGCGGGGTGCTCCGGGTGACGACCTGGTCGTGCTGAGGGGCACGGCAAGCGTGATCGACATCGGCGGCCGTCACGGTCGCCCACCTCCGAGGACCCACCATGACCGCTCCCAGCGTCTCGACGCCCGCTGCCACCACCCCGACCCCCGACGGACCGCCCGGCCGGACCGCCCGGTCGACCCGGGTGGCGACCGTCGTCGGGAACCCCCGTGCCGGCTCCCGCACCCGGACCGCCGCGGAGTCCGCGGCCCGGGCGATCGCCACCCGGCTGGGTCTCGACGTCGCGCCGACGCTCGACCTGGCCGATCTGGCCCCCGAGCTCTTCGCCGCCGCGCACCCCACGGCCGACGCCGCGCTCGACCGGCTCGCCACGGCCCGGGTCGCCGTCGTCGCGACGCCCGTCTACAAGGCCAGCTACACGGGCCTGCTCAAGGCGTTCCTCGACCTGTACGGGGCGGACGGCCTGCGCGGGCTCGTCGTGGTCCCGCTCGTGGTCTCGGGCAACCCGTCGCACGCCCTCGCGGGCGAGGTGCACCTGCGCCCGCTGCTCGTCGAGCTCGGCGCGATCGTCCCGACGCGCACCCTGGCGCTCACCGAGTCCCAGCTCAGGGGGCTCGACGCCGTCGTCACCGCGTGGGTCGACACCCACGGCGACCAGCTCGCCCGAGCGGTGGGGGTGGACGCGTGACCGCCGACGCACCGGCCCGGGTCGGCCCGGTGACCCAGCTGACGCCCGACGAGTACAAGCGGGTCTTCCGCCGCCACCCGGCGGGGGTCGCTGTGATCACGCTCGCCGACCCCGCCACGGGACGACCCGTCGGGTTCACCGCGACGTCGGTCATCTCGGTCTCGGCCGCTCCCCCGGTGCTCGCGTTCTCGGTCGCGTCGACCTCGTCGAGCTGGCCCGCGCTCGCGTCTGCCGAGACGGTCGTGGTGAACTTCCTCGGCCACGGCCAGGCGGACCTCTCGGTGCGCTTCGCGACGCACGGCGTCGACCGGTTCGCGGGCACCGCGCACGTGCTGCTCGCGGGCGGCGAGCCGGTGCTGCTCGGCACGCTCACGTGGGTGCACGGCCGGGTGCTCGAGCGCATCGCCGTGGGCGACAGCTACCTCGTCACCGTGCACGCGCTCGCGTCCGACACGAGCACGCAGGGCACCCCGCTCGTCTACCACGACCGCGCGTACACGCAGCTGGGTGACCACTACGAGATCTGACCGGCCACGACCCGGTCGCCACGCCGACGTCGCCCGGACGCACGCGGAGCGCGGCACCTCAGGGGCGCCGCGCTCCGCGTCGGACGTGCAGGTCGGGGTCGTCAGGCCCCGGCGGCCTCCGCGCGCTGGCGGGCGACCTCGTACAGCGCGATCCCGGCGGCCACGCCGGCGTTGAGCGACTCGACCGAGGACATGATCGGGATCGAGACGATCGCGTCGCAGTGCTCGCGCACCAGACGGGAGATCCCCTTGCCCTCGGAGCCGATCACGATCACGAGCGGGTCGGCCGCGAACGGCAGGTCGCCGACGGGGGTGTCGCCGCCGCCGTCGAGACCCACGATGAAGCACCCGGCCTTGCGGTAGGCCTCGAGCGTGCGGGTGAGGTTCGTGACACGCGAGACCGGGACGCGGGCGGCCGCACCGGCGGACACCTTCCAGGCGGAGGCCGTGACCCCGGCCGAGCGGCGCTCGGGCACGACGACACCGTGCGCGCCGAACGCGCCGGCCGATCGCAGCACCGCACCGAGGTTGCGCGGGTCGGTGACGCCGTCCAGCGCCACGATCAGCGGCGCCTGGTCCGCCCGCGCCGCGGCGTCGAGCACGTCGTCGGCGTCGCCGTACTCGTACGGCGGCACCTGGATCGCCACGCCCTGGTGCACCGAGCCGTCGGTCAGCCGGTCGAGCTCGGGCTTGGTGACCTCGAGCAGCGGGTAGCCGCGCCCCGTCGCGATCTGCAGGATCTCGCGGGTGCGGTCGTCGGCCTCGAGGCGCGAGGCGATGTACACGGTCGAGACGGGGATCTCGGCGCGCAGCGCCTCGAGCACGGAGTTGCGGCCGTTGACCATCTCGTGGGTCGCGCTGACACCCTTGGTGCCGCGCTTGCCGGGGGCGCTGCGCGACGTCCGACCGATGCGGGCGGGCGCCCCGTCACGGGCGGTGCCCGTCACGGTGCGGCGCTCGGCGGCAGCCTTGCGCTTCGCGGCCGGGTGGTGCGGGCGCTCCACGGCCTTGGGCGTGGGTCCGCGACCCTCGAGGCCCTGGCGGTTCTGACCGCCCGAGCCGACCTGGGCGCCCTTCTTCGACCCGGGCTTGCGCGTGGCGCCCCGGCGCTGCGAGTTTCCTGACATCAGATCTCGTCCTCATCACTGCGGTGCGCGAGCGACCAGCGGGTGCCGGTCGCGGAGTCCTCGACGAGGATGCCGGCGGCGGCGAGCCGGTCCCGGATCGCGTCGGAGGTGGCGAAGTCACGCGCTGCGCGTGCTTCGGAGCGGGCGGCGATCTCTGCGGTGACGAGCGCGTCGAGCGCTGCCGAGATTCCGCGGTCGTCGCCCTGGCGGCGCCACTGCGGCCCCGCCGGGTCGAGCCCCAGGACATCGAGCATCGCGCGCACGGCGACGAGCTCGGTCCGGACGGCGGTCAGGTCGTGCGCGGCGAGCGCGCTGTTGCCGGCGCGCAGGTGCTCGTGCACCACAGCGAGCGCGGCGGGCACGTTCAGGTCGTCGTCCATCGCGGTCACGAAGCCCGCGGGCAGCTCGGCCTTGGCCACCTCGGTGTCGTCCACGGTGCCCACCTGCTCGGTGGCGCGCTCGACGAAGCCGGTGAACCGCTCCCAGGTGGCCTCGGCCTCGCCGACGGTGTCAGGCGTCCACTCGAGCATCGAGCGGTACTGCACGGCGGTGAGCGCGTAGCGCAGCACAGCGGGGTGCGTGGTCTCGAGCAGCGCGCTGACGAGCAGCCCGTTGCCGAGCGACTTGCTCATCTTGGCGCCGCCCTGCGTGACCCAGCCGTTGTGCAGCCAGTACCGCGCGAAGCCGTCACCCGCGGCGCGGGACTGCGCCTGCTCGTTCTCGTGGTGCGGGAAGCGCAGGTCGAGCCCGCCGCCGTGGATGTCGAAATCGGGGCCGAGGTAGCGCCGGGCCATCGCCGAGCACTCGAGGTGCCAGCCGGGCCGGCCGCGACCGAACGGGGTGGGCCACGAGGCCGTCTCGGGCTCGCCGGGCTTCGGGGCCTTCCACAGCGCGAAGTCGCGGGGGTCCTTCTTGGTGCCCTCGTCCTCGGCCGAGCCGTCGGGCGCGGGCACCATGTCGTCGAGGCGCTGGTTCGTGAGCGAGCCGTACTCGGGGTAGGAGCGCACGTCGAAGTACACGTCACCCTCGCCCGCGACGTACGCGTGGCCCGAGTCGACGAGCTGCTGCATGAGCTCGACCATCGCGGGCACGTGACCCGTCGCGCGCGGCTCGTAGGTGGGCGGCAGCACACCGAGCGCGTCATACGCGGCGGTGAACGCGCGTTCGTTCGCCATGGCCCAGGCCCACCACGGCTCGCCCGCGTCGGCGGCCTTCGCGAGGATCTTGTCGTCGACGTCAGTGACGTTGCGGACGAGCGTCACGCGGTAGCCCTCACGGCGCAGCCAGCGCACGAGCACGTCGAACGCGACGCTCGAGCGCATGTGGCCGATGTGGGGGGTGCCCTGCACGGTCGCACCGCACAGGTAGATGCCGACCTCGCCCGGGACCACGGGGACGAAGTCGCGCACCTCGCGGGTGGCGGTGTCGTACAGGCGAAGGCTCACACGGGCAAGGTTACCGGCGCGTGCGACCCTGACCCGACTGCGAGCCGCCGCGGATCAGCCGAACGTGCGTCCTTCACCCCGGTAGGTGGGCACCGTGCGCTCCACCTGGTCGCCACGCACGAGGTGCACGGCGTCGAAACGCTCCATGACCTCGCCCGCCTTGGCGTGCCGGAACCACACCCGGTCACCGACCCGCAGATCCGCCGACGAGCCGCCGCGCAGGGGCGTCTGCACCTCCCCCGCACCCTCCCGGCCCGTGAGGCGCAAGCCTGCGGGTGCCACCGGACGGGGCAGCCGGGAACGGGTCGCGGGGCCCGAGGCCACGTACCCGCCACCGAACGCTGTCGCGTAGCCGCGGGCCGGCACGCGCACCACGTCGAGACCGAAGTAGGCCGCGGGGCGCGGCACGAACGCCCGGTAGGCGTCGAACAGGGTGGGCACGAACAGGCCCGAGCCGGCCGTGACCTCGGTGACCACGGGGTCGCCCGCGCTGGTCTCGAGCGACCCCGAGCCGCCCGAGTTGACCAGGTCGAGCTCGTGGCCCACCGCGTCGCGCACAGCGTCGAGCACCCGCGCCCGGCGCCGGTCCAGGTCGGCGACCGACGCCCGCTTGACGGCCCGCACCACGGGGCTCGAGTCCGGCATGCCGGCGACCTGCGCCTCGTAGAACATGACGCCCCGGAGCTCGACGTGATCGCGCCGGACGATCTCGGCGGCGACCGCCCCCGCGTCCTGCGGGGTGTGCACGGGTGAGCGCCGCACCCCCAGGTGCGCGGTGAAGGGTCCGAGCCGCACCTCGAGGGACGCGTCGACGTCGAGGCACAGCCGCAGCCGGTGCCCGCCGCTCGCCGCGGCCCGCTGCGCGAGGTCGACCTGGGCCAGGTCGTCGACCATGAGCGTGACCGCGCGTGCGGCGACCGGGTCGGAGGCGAGGGCCAGCAGGGCCTCCTCGTCGACCGTGGGGTACCCGACGAGCACGTCCTGGACGCCCTCGTGCACGAGCCACAGCGCCTCGCGCGCCGAGTACGCCATGACGCCCGCGAACCCTGGCAGGGCGAGCACGCTCTCGAGCACGTGCCGCACGCGCACCGACTTGCTCGCGACGCGCACCGGCACCCCGGCGGCACGTCGCACCAGGTCATCGGCGTTGGCCTCGAGGGCGTCGAGGTCCACGACCGCGAGGGGCGCCGGCAGCCCTTTCGTCGCGGCGTCCAGCCGGGTACCGAGCATGCTCACGGGGCACCGTCCCGGGGGTCGGGGGTCGCGCGCGACCCGTGGAGACCGGCGGCGGCGCCGTCACCGGTGCCCGGCTCCGTGGCCTGCGCGGTGCCGGACGTGCCCGCCATCATGCTCCCGTTCGCGGCGGTCCGGGGGTCGGACGACGCGTCCTCCGGCACAGGTCGGTCGTGGACGCCGAACCGGGGCGCCAGCACGATGATCACGACCGCGAGCAGCAGCGGCACCGCGAACCCGACGCGCAGGGTCGCCCCCGTGCCGATCGCACCGACCAGCACCCCGCCGAGCACGGCCCCGACGTAGTTGAAGCCGTTGAGCCGGGCGACCACGGCGTCGGCGTGCTCGGGGGCGAGCGACCCCGCGGCCGCGAAGCACAGCGGCGCGACGGCCCCCAGACCGAGCCCGGTGAGCGCGAAGCCCGCGACCGCGACAGCGGGCACGGGTGCCAGGACGACGGCGAGCAGCCCGGCCGCCCCGATCACCCCGGCGGCTCGCACCACGACGACGCGACCCCACCGGCGCACGGCCAGGTCGCCGCTGAGCCGCGAGACGAGGGTCGTGGCGAGGTACACCGAGAGGCCCACGGGTGCCAGGTCGTTCGCGGCGCCCAGGGCGTCGCGCAGGTAGATCGAGCTCCAGATCTGGGCCGCGGAGTCCACGACGAAGTACGCCACGACCGCGATCCCCAGCACCACGATCCCGGACCAGGGCACCGCCCGGGCCGCCTGCTGCTGCTCCGGGGTGGGGCCGACGGCTTCGTCGTGCGCGCGCCACCCCGTCCGCACCACCTGCACGGCGATGAGCGCGACCACCACCGTCACGGCGGGCAGCGCGACCTGCTGCGCGATCCCGAGCGCCTCGTAGGCCACGACGAGGAGCGTCCCGAGGATCGCCGCGGCCGACCACGCGGCGTAGAACCCCGTGAGGATGCTGCGCCCGTACACCCGCTGCAGGGCCACGGCCTGCATGTTGGTGCCCGCGTCGACCAGCCCGAGCCCGAGCCCGTAGACGGCGAACCCGACGAAGAACACCGGCAGCGCGGGGGCCAGCGCGACCAGCAGCACGGCGGTCGCGACGGTGCCCAGACCCAGGGTCAGGACCGTGCGGCTGCCGGGTCCCCGCGCCACGCGGTCGGCGACGACGGTCCCGGCCCCCGCCATGACGCAGATCCCGAGGGTCACGAGCGTGACGACGCCGTCGTCGATGCCGAACCGCTCCTTGAACCCCGGCAGGCTCGCGACGAGCGCCGCGTAGGCGAGCCCCTGGGCGCCGAACCCGAACGCGACCCCGACCCGGGCACGTCGTGCGGCGGACGAGGGTGCCACCGCGGCCACGCGCGAGCCGCCGGGGTCCGGGCTCACGACCGCGAGCTCGCGGTCTCCACGACAGCGGGCAGGACAGACCCGTCGACGGGCTGCACGGTGGCCGACCCGGGACCCGTACCGACGCCCACGGGGAGCGCGGCGACCGGGTCCTGGAACTCGACGGTCTGGGTCGCGAGGTAGCGGGCGAAGCGGTGCAGGCCCTCGATCGCGAGCTGGTCGTCACCGTCGACCAGCCACGCGAGCGCGTAGCCGTCGATCATCGCCACGACCGTGCGGGCGAGGACCTCGCGCGGCACCGACCAGCTCACCTGCGCGCCGTGCTCGATGCGCTCGAGGAACAGCGCGACCGAGGCCCACGTGCCCCGGTACTGGTCCATGGCCACCTGGTTGAGCTCGGAGTGCCGCAACGACGTCGTCGTGAGCTCGTAGCTGAGGAGCTGTGCGCCCCGGTTGTCGCGGATCCCCCGCCACAGGCCCTCGACGGCGAGCTCCAGCACCGTCGGCAGGTCCGCGTCGGGCGGGACGGCGGTCTCGGTCATGGCGAGGTTCTGGGCCGTGATGGCGTCCGCGACAGCCCTCAGCAGCTCGTCCTTGTCCTGGAAGCAGTAGTGGACGACGCCGAGCGAGACACCCGCCTCGGCGGCGACGGCCCGGACGGTCGCGGCGTCGATGCCGTCGCGACTGGCGACGGTCAGCGCGGCCTCGATGAGCTGTTCGCGCCTCTCGGCGACTGGCAAGCGATTCATGATCCCCCCGTATCGCGCCCGGTCTGTGACCGCCCAGGCTGGTGCGGTCAACCCCGCGCGCCCCCTTGCCCTCATTTCAACGGCGGTCATGACAATAGTCAAGGGAATCAGGCACTTGACTTGGACGGTCGCCCAGAAAGAAGGTCTGTGCATGAGCGCGGTCACCGATCAGCACACCTGGCGCAACTGGGCCCGGACCGAGTCCGCCCGACCGTCGCGGGTCGTGCACCCGCGCGACACCGCCGACCTCGCGTCGATCGTCTCCGCGGCCGACGGCCTGCGCATCCGCGCGGTCGGCGCCGGGCACTCGTTCACCGGCGCGGCCGTGACGGACGGCATCCAGGTGCACCTCGACCGGCTCACGCACGTCGAGCGCGTCGAGCCCCAGCCCGACGGCACGACCCACGTCACCGTCGGCGCAGGCATCCGGCTGCACGACCTCAACCGGGTGCTCGCCACGTGCGGCCTGGCGATGCGCAACCTCGGCGACATCGACCACCAGACGCTCGCGGGCGCGATCTCGACCGGCACCCACGGCACGGGCAGCCGGCTCGGCGGTCTCGCCACGCAGGTGGTGGGCGTACGGCTCGTGACCGCCCGCGGCGAGGTGCTCGAGGCCTCGCCGACCGAGCGGCCGGCGCTGTTCGAGGTCGCGCGGCTCGGGCTGGGCATCGTCGGGGTGCTCGTGGCCGTGACCGTCGCCGCGGTGCCCGCGTTCCGGCTGCAGGCCGTCGAGGAGCCGCTGCCGCTCGACGAGGTGCTCGGGCGGCTCGACGGCCCCGACGGGCTCGCCGACGGGAACGACCACTTCGAGTTCTACTGGTTCCCGCACACGCGCCGAGCGCTGACCAAGCGCAACAACCGGGTGCCCGCGCACGTCGGCGCCCCGCTGCCCCGCGTGCGCGGCTGGGTGGACGACGAGCTGCTCTCGAACGGTGTCTTCGCGACCACGAACCGGCTCGCGACGGCCGTGCCGGGCCTCACCCCGCGCATCAACGCGCTGGCCTCGCTCGCGCTGAGCGCCCGCACGTACACCGCGCCGTCGCACGAGGTCTTCATCTCCCCGCGCCGCGTCCGGTTCCGCGAGATGGAGTACGCCGTGCCGCGCGAGTCGGTGCGGGACGTGCTCGCCGAGATCGACACGTGGATCCGGGCCTCTCGCGAGAACATCCCGTTCCCGCTCGAGGTGCGTTTCGCGGCCGCCGACGACGTGTGGCTCTCGACGGCGCACGGCCGCGAGACCGCGTACGTTGCCGTGCACCAGTACCTGCGGCTGCCGTTCCGGCGCTACTTCCAGGCCGTCGAGCGGATCATGGGTCAGGTCGACGGCCGCCCGCACTGGGGCAAGCTGCACTGGCTCGACGCCGAACGGCTCGCCGACCTCTACCCGCGGTTCGCCGACGCGCGCGCCGTCCGCGCCGAGCACGACCCGGACGGGGTGTTCGCGAACGAGTACGTCGACCGGGTGCTGGGCCCGGTCGCCTGACGCCTGCCGGGGGCGACCGACCAGCTGACGGACGACCCGAGACACGCGGGGGACGCGCGTGCTTGCCTGAGACATGAGCCGTGCCGTCGTCGCGTCCGCCTATGGCGGCCCCGAGGTCCTGACCGTCGTCGACTCCGACCCGGGCGCACCCGGTCCGGGCGAGGTGGTCGTCGAGGTGCGCGCCGCGGGGGTCAACCCGTCCGACTGGAAGGGCTACTCCGGGCAGTGGGGCCGCGACCGCGCCCGGCTGCCGCTGCGCCTGGGCCGCGAGGTCGCCGGGGTCGTGGTCGCGGTGGGACCCGACGTGGAGACACGCTCCGAGGGCGACGAGGTCGTCGCGTGGCCCGTCGTGGGCGGCTATGCGGACCGGGTGCGGGTCCCGGCCCGGGTCACCGCCCCGCGGCCGGCAGGACTGGGCTGGGCGCAGTCCGCGGGCCTGCTCCTCACCGGGTCGACGGCCGTCCACCTGCTCGTGGCGACGCGCGTGGGGGCCGGGGACACCGTGCTCGTGCACGGCGGGTCCGGGGGCGTGGGACGCCTCGCGGTGCAGCTCGCCCGGCTGCGCGGCGCCCGGGTGATCGCCACCGCGAGCCCCGGCTCGCACGACGACCTGCGCCGCCTCGGTGCGACGCCGGTGGCCTACGGGCCCGGGCTCGTCGAGCGCGTCCGGGCGCTCGAGCCCGTCGAGGGGGCCGTGACGGCCGCGATCGACACCGCAGGGACCGACGAAGCCCTCGACGCCTCGGTCGAGCTCGTCGCGGACCGCAGCCGGGTCGCGACGATCGCGGGGTTCGTGCGCGGCGGGGAGCTCGGGGTGCAGCTCCTGGGCGGCGGGAAGGGGGCCGACCCCGGCACGGACATCCGCGAGGCCGCACGCGACCAGCTCGCCGCGCTGGCCGACGAGGGGGTGCTCGACGTCGTCGTCGCGCACACCTACCCGCTCGAGGACGCCGCCCGCGCGCACCTCGAGAGCATGCAGGGGCACCCGCACGGCAAGCTCGTGCTCATCCCGTAGGCGGCGGGGCGAGCGCGACGTCCCGCTCGCTCAGCACCGACGCCGTGTGCTCGTCGAGCGCGGCCAGCCCGGACATCGCCGCCTCGAGGACCTCGACCGGGACGCGCACCCGCAGCCGGACGCGCGGTGGGCCCTCACGGCGGGGCAGCGGGTCGGACGCCAGACGCGTCTGGCCGGTGCGCGTGGGAGCCGTGGACCCGAGCGCGCCCACGCGGTTCTCCGCGCGAGGCGTGGGGGGGTGCGTCATCGTCACGAAGGGGGACGGTACAGACAATTGACCGCGCATGCGAGGTCTGGATCGAGACCGGTCAGGGTGGGACACTTCGGGCTGCGGAACGCCCGTCAGCCCCGGTCGACGACCAGCGCGGTCGCGATCGCGGCGACACCCTCGCCGCGCCCCGTGAGCCCCAGACCGTCCGTCGTCGTCGCCGTGACGCTCACCGGGGCACCCACGGCCGCCGACAGCGCCTCGACCGCCTCGGCGCGACGCGGACCCAGCCGCGGGCGGTTGCCGATCACCTGCACCGCGACGTTGCCGATGTCGAACCCCGCGTCACGCACCCGGCGGGCCGCCTCGGCGAGCAGCACGGTGCCGGCTGCACCCTTCCATTCGGGCTCGGACGTGCCGAAGTGCGACCCGAGGTCCCCGATGCCCGCGGCCGACAGCAGCGCGTCCGCCGCGGCGTGGGCCGCGACGTCGGCGTCGGAGTGCCCCTCGAGCGGGACCTCGCCGGGCCACGCGAGCCCCGCGAGGTGCAGCACCGCCCCGGGGGCGGGGTCGCGCGACCAGGCGTGCACGTCCACGCCGACCCCGGTGCGGGGCAGCTGGCGACCCCGGCGCGCGCTCGGCGGCTGGTGCTCGTCAGGGGCAGGGCGATCGGCGGTCATGGCCGTCCTCGTCTCTCGTCGCGTCCCGCGAGGACCAGCGCGGCGACGGCGAGGTCCCAGGGCGTGGTGATCTTGGCGGCGTCGGGATGCCCGGGCACGACCCAGACCTCTTCGCCGAGCGCCTCGACCAGCCCGGCGTCGTCGGAGGCCGCGAGCGACTCGTCGCCCGCCCGGTGCCCACCGGCCTCGTGGGCGCGCGCGAGCAGGTCACGGTCGAAGCCCTGCGGGGTCTGCACAGCGCGCAGCTCCTCACGCGGGACCGTGCCGACCACCGGCCACCCCTGGTCCGCGCGGGCGAGGTCGACGCGTTTGATGGTGTCGGTCACGTCCAGGGCCGGCACGACGGCCCGGTGACCGGCGTGGACCGCGGCGACGACCCGGTCCACGACCTCGGCCGGGACGAGCGCCCGCGCGGCGTCGTGCACGAGCACCACGTCGACCTCGGCCGGCAGCGCGGCGAGCCCCGCGGCGACCGAGGCCTGCCGCGTGGCCCCACCGGCGACGACCCGGACGCTCACCGCGTCCGGGCCGTCCGGGGGCACGTCGTGGCCCGCGACGGCGGCGACCGGCGCGAGCGCACGCGTGAACTCGTCGACCAGGGCCCCGGGGGCGGTGACGACCAGGTGCGTGACCTGGGACGTCGGGCGCGGTGCCGCGCCGTCCGCGTCACCGAGGATCGCGCGGACGGCGTGCACCACGAGCGGCAGGTCACCGAGCGGGACGAGCGCCTTGGGCAGCACGTGCCCGAGACGGCTGCCGCTGCCGGCAGCCGTCACGATCGCACCGACACTCATGCGCAGCGCCTGACGACGCAGCGCTCGACCACGCAGCGCGCGGTGACGCAGACCCCGACGACGGGGCGCTGGCGTGGCACGCGACGGGTGACGGTGACGGGACTACGAGGCGAGGACCTCGTCGAGGATGGCCTCGGCCTTCTCCTCCTCGGTGTGCTCGGCGAGTGCGAGCTCCGAGACCAGGATCTGGCGGGCCTTGGCGAGCATGCGCTTCTCCCCGGCCGACAGGCCGCGGTCCGCGTCACGACGCGACAGGTCGCGCACGACCTCGGCGACCTTGATGACGTCGCCCGAGGCGAGCTTCTCGAGGTTGGCCTTGTAGCGACGCGACCAGTTGGTCGGCTCCTCGGTGTACGGAGCGCGCAGCACCTCGAACACGCGGTCGAGGCCTTCCTGGCCGACCACGTCACGAACGCCCACGAGGTCGACGTTCTCCGCCGGCACCTCGATGGTGAGGTCACCCTGAGCGACCTTGAGCTTGAGGTAGATCTTGTCCTCGCCGCGGATGGTCCTCGTCTTGATCTCTTCGATCAGCGCTGCACCGTGGTGCGGGTAGACAACCGTCTCCCCAACAGTGAAAGTCATCTGAAGGTGTCCCCTTTCGCGGAGATCCATCTTATCACGGAGAAAATGGGCCAGGTCTGGCCACCTGGGTCGTTTGCCCTGGTCATCGGGCGGCCCTGCGAGCACCTGCTGCGACCCCCTGCGGTCGTGGTCCCCGCCACTCCTCGACGAGGCCCTGCACACCACTAGGCTGTGCCCACGTGACCTTCGTCCTGGTCACCGCCCGTCCTGCCCCGAGGAGTCCCCGTGGTCCGCGTCCGTCCGTCCGTCCGTCTCCTCGCCGGAGCAGGCGTCGTCGCGCTGGCCGGCGCAGGCCTCGCCGGGTGCTCGGCGACCAACCAGCTCACCACGACGATCGACTACTCGGCCTCGGACGGCGTGCGCACCGAGCTGGGCGACCTCACCGCGGAGAACCTGCTGATCATCAGCAGCGCCGAGGGAGCGCCCGGTGCGCTCCAGGGCGCGCTGACGAACAACGGCTCGAACGACCTGGACGTCGAGGTGGGCCCCGAGGACGGCGAGACCGTCACGGTCATGGTCCCGACGGGCAGCACGGTGCTGCTGGGCGGCTCCCAGGGGGAGACCGTGACACTCACCACGACCGCCCCGCCGGGCGCCGTCGAGGCGCTCACGATCGAGACTGCCGACGGCACCGACACGGTGTCGGTACCCGTGCTCGACGGCACGCTGAGCGAGTACTCGAGCCTCGTCCCGACCGCGACGCCGACGCCGAGCGCCACGCCCACCGCGGGCTGACACGCACCGCGGGCTGACGCCCGCGCCCGATCAGCCGAAGCGACCCGAGATGTAGTCCTCGGTCGCCTGCTGGCGCGGCGAGGAGAACATCGTCGCCGTGTCGTCGAGCTCGATGAGCCGACCGGGCTCGCCGCTGCCGGCGATCGTGAAGAACGCGGTGCGGTCCGAGACACGCGCCGCCTGCTGCATGTTGTGGGTCACGATGACGATCGTGTACTCGGCCTTGAGCTCCGAGACGAGGTCCTCGATCGCGAGCGTCGAGATCGGGTCGAGCGCCGAGCAGGGCTCGTCCATGAGCAGCACCTGCGGGCTGACCGCGATCGCGCGCGCGATGCACAGCCGCTGCTGCTGACCGCCCGAGAGGCCCGCACCGGGTCGGTCGAGCCGGTCCTTGACCTCGTTCCACAGGTTCGCACGGCGCAACGAGGACTCGACGAGGTCCTGGGCGTCGCCCTTCGAGATGCGGCGGTTGTTGAGCTTGACGCCCGCGAGGACGTTGCCCGCGATCGACATCGTGGGGAACGGGTTGGGTCGCTGGAACACCATCCCGACCTGCCGGCGCACCGCCACCGGGTCGACCTCGCGCCCGTACAGGTCGACGCCGTCGACCTCGACCTTGCCCTCGACGCGCGCGCCCGGGACGACCTCGTGCATGCGGTTCAGGGTGCGCAGGAACGTCGACTTGCCGCAGCCCGACGGGCCGATGAACGCGGTCACGGACCGCGGCTCGATCGACATCTCGACGTCGGCGACGGCCCGGAAGGCCCCGTAGTAGATGTTGAGGTCCTTGACCTCGATGCGCTGTGCCATCGGTACGTCCTGTCGTGTCCGGGGGTCTGTCCGGGTGGGGGCGGAGAGGTTCATGCCGCTCAGTGGTGCAGCTTCGGGGCGAACATGCGGGTGATGAGGCGTGCCACGAGGTTGAGCAGCATCACGATGAGGATGAGGACGAGCGCCGCGGCCCAGGCCCGGAGGTAGGCGATGTCGGGCACGCACACCAGGTTCGGGTCGTTGCACGGCACGGAGCCCTGGCTGAACTGCCGGTAGACGTACACCGGGAGCGTCATCATGCGGCCGTCGAACAGGTTGGTGTTGATCGAGTCGACCACCCCGACGGTGATGAGCAGCGGCGCGGTCTCACCGATCACGCGCGCGATCGCGATCATGACGCCCGTGCCGATGCCCGCCACAGCCGTGCGCAGCACGACCTTGATCACCATGAGCCAGGTGGGCACGCCGAGGGCGAGGGCGGCCTCGCGCAGCTCGTCGGGCACGAGGCGCAGCATCTCCTCGCACGAGCGCACCACCACCGGGATCATGAGCACCGACAGGGCCACCGAGCCGACGACGCCCATCTTGACCCCGGGGCCGAGGATCGCAGCGAACAGCGCGTACGCGAACAGGCCCGCGACGATCGACGGGATGCCCGTCATGACGTCCACGAAGAACGTGACGGCGCGGGCGAGCGCCCCGCGCCCGTACTCGACCAGGTACACGGCCGCGAGGATGCCGATGGGGACCGAGATGAGCGTCGCGAACAGCGTGATGCTGACCGTGCCGACGATCGCGTGGTAGACGCCGCCCGCGTCCATGCCGCCGAAGACCCCGCGCATCGAGTGCGTGAGGAAGTACGGGGTCAGCTTCTCGATGCCCCGGGCGACCACGGTCCACACGAGCGAGACGAGCGGGGCCATCGCGAGCACGAAGGCCGCGACGACAAGGACGCGCATCGTCCGGTCGGTCAGGCGGCGGCGGCGGTCGGTCTGGTGCAGCAGCTCACGCATCGAGGGGCCGGGGCCGGTCGGTGCGGGTGCGTGGGTCGTCGCCATGTCAGCGTCCCCTCGTGGTGCCACGCGCGACGATGGCGCGGGCGGTCATGTTCACCGCGAGGGTGATGACGAACAGCGCGAGGCCCGTGGCGATGAGCGTCGAGACGCCCAGCGGGTTGGCCTCGGGGAACTGCGCCGCGATGTTCGCGGCGATGGTCTGCTGCTGGCCCGCGACCAGGAGCTTGAACGAGTAGAGCATCCCGGGCGAGAGGATCATCAGCACCGCCATGGTCTCGCCGAGCGCGCGGCCGAGGCCGAGCATCGACGCCGAGGCGATGCCCGAGCGGGCGAACGGGAGCACAGCGGTACGGACCATCTCCCACCGCGTGGCGCCGAGCGCGAGCGCGGCCTCCTCGTGCAGGCGCGGGGTCTGCAGGAACACCTCGCGCGTCACAGCGGTGATGATCGGCAGGATCATCACGGCCAGCACGACCGCGACCGTGAGGACCACGCGGGGCGGCTGCGACGCGGGGCCGGCGAAGAACGGGATCCAGCTGAACGTGTCGCTCAGCCAGGTCCACGCGGGGGCGAGCCACGGCGCGAGCACCACGACGCCCCACAGGCCGTAGACCACCGACGGGATCGCGGCGAGCAGGTCGACCGCGTAGCCGAGCGCGTTCGCGAGCCGCCGGGGCGCGTAGTGCGAGATGAACAGCGCGATGCCGATCGCGACCGGCGCGGCCATGGCCAGCGCGAGCGCCGAGACGAGCAGCGTGCCGAAGACGAGCGGGCCGACGAAGCCCAGCAGGCTCGTGTCGGCGGGGAACCAGGCGGCGTGCGCCGCGAGCTCGGAGGGGTCGGCCTGCAGCGCGGGCCACGCCCGCAGCAGGAGGAACACAGCGACCGCGAACAGCACCACGAGGATCAGCACGGCCGCGGCGGTCGCCGTCCAGCGGAAGACCCGGCTCGCGCCGCGGTCGGTGGACCGGGGGGTGCGACGCCGGGCGGGACGGCCGGTGGTGGTGGCCGCGGGCCCCGCGGCAGGGGTGCTGGCGGCAGGCGTGCCGTTGCCTCCCTGGCGGGGCGGGTGGGTCTGGCTGCTCGTCATGCGTTCTCCTGCGCGGTGGCCGGGGGTGGCGCCGGCGGTCGTCCTGTCTCCCCCCGGATCGGGACGACCGCCGGCTGTCATCAGGAAGCGACGGTGATCGCGTCGATCGCGGCCTGGACGTCGGTACGCAGAGCGTCCGAGATCGGGGCCGAGCCGGCAGCGCTCTCCGAGGCCTTCTGACCGTCCTCGCTCACGACGTAGGTCAGGAACGCCTTGACCAGGTCGGCGTCCTCCTGGGTGTCGTACGCCAGGCACGCGACGCCGTACGAGACGAGGACGAGCGGGTAGGCGCCGGCCTCGGTCGTGGTGCGGTCGAGCTTGATGACCACGTCGTTCTCGGCCCGCGAGTCGTCGCGCGGCGAGGCGTCGAGGGCCGCTGCGGCGCTCTCCTCGCTCGGGGCGACCCAGGCGTCACCGACCTTGATGCTGGCCGTGCCGAGCGAGCCGGCCTTCGAGGCGTCCGCGTAGCCGATCGTGCCCTGGGCGCTCTGCACCGTCTGGATCACGCCCGACGTGCCCTGGGCGGACTGGCCGCCCGCGATCGGCCAGTCGCCGCTCGCGTCGTAGGCCCAGGCGCCGCCCGACGCCTTCGCGAGGTAGTCCGTGAAGTTCTTCGTGGTGCCCGACTCGTCCGAGCGGTGCACGGTCGTGATCGCCAGCGCGGGCAGCGTGACGCCCGGGTTCTCGGCGGCGATCTCGGGGGCGTCCCACGACGTGATCTTGCCGTCGAAGATGCCGGCGATCACCGCGGGCGACAGGTTGAGGGTGTCGACGCCCTCGAGGTTGAAGACGACGGCGATCGGGCTCACGTACACCGGCACGTCGACCGCCGACTCGCCGAAGCAGCGCGCGGTCGACTGGGCGAGCTCGTCCGCGGTGAGCGCCGAGTCGGAGCCCGCGAAGAGCACGCCGCCGTCGAGGAACTGCGTGCGGCCACCGCCCGAGCCGACCGGGTCGTAGTTGACCGTGACATCGGGGTTCGCGCTCTGGAAGCCGGCGCGCCAGGCCTCCATGGCCGACTCCTGCGAGCTGGCGCCGGCGCCGTTGAGCTCACCGCTCAGGGTGCTGGTCGAGGAGCCTGCGTCGGTCGCGGTGCCCGACGCGGCCCCGACCGGGTCGTCCGATCCGCAAGCCGTCAGTGTCAGTGCGAGTGCGCCGGTGAGGGCAAGGGCCCCGACACGGCCGTAGGAGAGCTTCACTGGGTTCCGTCCTGTCGTCCGCAGTGCGCGCACCGTCTGTGCGCGACCACCTTGAACGTAGGCAGGCCAGGTGACCGGATCCCAGTCCCCGGGTGAACCCCGAGTGAACGGCGGTCGACGACTCGCTCACCGACCCCGCGGTCGCCTCGCGCGACGCGGCTCAGGCCGGTACGTCGTCCGTCAGCTTGTAGCCCAGACCGCGGACGGTCAGCAGCAGCCGCGGGTTGGCGGGGTCGGACTCGATCTTGGCGCGCACGCGCTTGACGTGGACGTCGAGGGTCTTGGTGTCGCCCACGTAGTCCGACCCCCAGACCCGGTCGATGAGCTGGCCCCGGGTCAGGACCCGTCCGGCGTGCCGCAGCAGCAGCTCGAGCAGCTCGAACTCCTTGAGCGGGAAGGCCACGACCTGGCCGTCGACGTGCACCACGTGCCGCTCGACGTCCATCCGCACCGGGCCGAGCACCAGCGTGTCCTCGTCGTCGGTCAGCGCCCCGGTGTCGCCCGCGAGGACAGCTCCCCCGGCCCCGACCGCGCCTGCCGCGGCGGGGACCGCCGCCGCGGACTCGCGCCGTCGCAGCACGGCCCGGACGCGCGCCAGCAGCTCGCGGAACGAGTACGGCTTGGTCACGTAGTCGTCGGCACCGAGCTCGAGACCCACGACCTTGTCGATCTCGGCGTCCTTGGCCGTGAGCATGATGATCGGCACGTCGCCGCGCGCGCGCAGCCGCCGGCACACCTCGGTGCCCGAGAGCCCGGGCAGCATGAGGTCGAGCAGCACCAGGTCGGCGCCCAGCCGGTCGTACTCCTCGAGGGCCTGCGGGCCCGTCGCGGCGGTCACCACGTCGAACCCCTCGCGCTCGAGCTGGTACGTCAGCGGGTCGCGGTAGGACTCCTCGTCCTCGACGAGAAGGATGCGCGTCACAGGGTGTCTCCAGTCTGGTCGTCGGGGGCGTCGTGGGGCTGGTGCAGGGGTCGTGCGTCGGGCCACGCGGCCGGTCGGGACGCCGCGCCCGGACGTGACCCGGTGTACGTGTCCCCCGCCTCCGGCAGGCGCAGCGTGAACGTCGAGCCGCGGCCGGGCTGGGACCAGACCGTCACGTCGCCGCCGTGGTCCGCCGCGACGTGCTTGACGATGCTGAGCCCCAGCCCCGTGCCGCCCGTGTCGCGCGAGCGCGCCGGGTCCACCCGGTAGAAGCGTTCGAAGAGCCGTTCCTGGTCCTCGGGGGCGATCCCGATGCCCTGGTCGACGACCGCGATCTCGACCAGCCCGCCGACCACGCGCACACCCACGCCGATACGGGTCTGGGGGGGCGAGTACGCGACAGCGTTGTCGAGCAGGTTGCGCACCGCCGTGACCAGCAGCGCGTGGTCGCCGAAGACTCTGATCTTGGACGGGCTCCCGACCTCGAACTCGATGTCCTTCGCGTGCGCAGCCGTGCGCGCACGGTCGACCGACTCCGCGACCACGTCGTCGACCTCGACCGGCACGAGCTCCTGGATGGCCCCCGCGGCCTGCAGGCGCGAGAGCTCGATGATCTCCTGGACCAGCGTCGACAGGCGCACAGCCTCGTTCTGCATGCGCACGGCGAACCGGCGCACGGCCGCGGGGTCGTCGGCCGCAGCCTCGACCGTCTCCGCGAGGAGCGCGAGCGCCCCCACGGGGGTCTTGAGCTCGTGCGAGACGTTGACAGCGAAGTCCCGGCGGATCGCCTCGACGCGGTGCGCCTGGGTGCGGTCCTCGGCCAGCACGAGCAGGTGGCGCGGGCCGACCTGCGCGACCCGCACCTGGACGCGCACGGTGCCCGCGCCCACGGGTCCGCGCGGCAGCTCGAGCTCCTCGTCGCGGATCACCCCGTCCCGCCGGACCTCGGAGACCATGTCGCGGATCGCGGCGTGGGCGACGCGACGGTCGCGGACCAGGCCCAGCGCGTACGCGGGCGGGCTCGCACGCAGCACCTCTTCGTCGTCGTCGAGGACGACCGCCGCCGAGCGCAGCACGGAGAGCACCCGCACGAGCCCGTCGTCGAGCTCGGGGGCGGGCTGGGGCGGCATCGCGTGCAGCGATCGCTCGCTCCAGCGGAAGCTGAGCGTGGCGAGCACACCGGTCAGCAGACCGAGCAGCCCTGCCAGCACCACCACGCCACCTTCGAGTCCCTCCACGCGGACCAGAGTACGGTCGACGCCTGTGCAGGTCAGCGCAGCAGCAGCCGAGCACCGCGTTCCTCGCCTGATGTTCACCTCGGGGCGGGCGACAGTTCACCTGCGGGTGCGAGCCTTGCCGGAGCGGAACATCTTGACCGCCCAGAGAGAGGCAACGCAGTGCGCCACATCTTCGACGCCGAGCTGGCACAGCTCGGCCAGGACCTCGCCGCGATGAGCAGCCGGGTCGAGCAAGCCGTGACGAACGCCGGCATCGCGCTGCTCACGGCCGACCTCCAGCTCGCCGAGTCCGTCATCGCGGACGACCTGGCGATCGACGCGATCGAGCGTGACATCGACGAGCGCTGCGTGCTGCTCCTGGCCCAGCAGCAGCCCGTCGCCACCGACCTGCGGGTCGTCGTCTCGTCGTTGCGCATGAGCGCGACCCTCGAGCGCATGGGCGACCTCGCCCGGCACGTCGCGCAGGTCGCCCGGGGACGCTACCCGCGCGAGGCGATCCCGCACGGCCTCTCGGGCACCTTCGCCGAGATGCACGACGCCGCGACCCGCGTCGGACGCCGCACCACGACGCTGCTCACGACGCACGACCTCGCGGTGGCCGAGAAGATCGAGCGCGACGACGACCGGCTCGACGCGCTGCACCAGGACGTCTTCACCGCGCTGCTCGCCGGCGGCTGGGACGGCACCCCGCAGGAGACCGTCGACGTGACCCTCGTGGGCCGCTACTACGAGCGGTTCGGCGACCACGGCGTCTCGATCGCCCGCCGGATGGTCTACCTCGTCACGGGCGACTTCAGCGAGGAGCTCGGCGCCATCCGCTGACCTCCTGCCCGCAGGCCGCGCCCGCGGCGACGACGAAGGGCACCTGCACCGTCCCGGAGGTCCGGGAGGCGCAGGTGCCCTTCGTCGTGCAGGCGGTGAGGGTCAGCGACCCTGGTTCGCCACGGCCTTGATCGCGTCGGCCGCCGCGGCCGGGTCGAGGTACGTGCCGCCCGGGTTGGTCGGCTTGAGCGTCTCCTCGTCCAGCTCGTAGACGAGCGGGATGCCGGTCGGGATGTTGATCCCGGCGATGGTCGCGTCGTCGACGTCGTCGAGGAACTTCACGATCGCGCGGATCGAGTTGCCGTGCGCGGCCACGAGGACCTTCTTGCCGGCCTTGAGGTCGGGGACGAGGTCCGACTCCCAGTAGGGCACCACGCGGTCGAGGACCTGCTTGAGGGCCTCGGCGGACGGGGTGGGCTCACCGGCGTAGCGCGGGTCGCCGTCCTGCGAGAAGGCCGAGCCGGCCTCGATGGGGGGCGGCGGGACGTCGTACGAGCGGCGCCAGAGCATGAACTGCTCCTCGCCGTACGTCTCGAGCGTCTGCTTCTTGTCCTTGCCCTGCAGCGCGCCGTAGTGGCGCTCGTTCAGGCGCCAGCTGCGGCGGACGGGGATCCAGTGGCGGTCGGCAGCGTCCAGCGCGAGGTTCGCCGTGGTGATGGCGCGGCGCAGGAGCGAGGTGTGCACGACGTCGGGCAGCACGCCCTCGTCGGCGAGCATCTTGCCGCCGCGCTTGGCCTCCTCGACGCCCTTCTCGGACAGGGCGACGTCCACCCATCCCGTGAACAGGTTCTTGGCATTCCACTCGCTCTCGCCGTGGCGGAGCAGCACGAGGGTGTAGGTCATAGGACCATCCTGCCTCACGGGCGTCGCGACAGACGGGGGACGTTCGACCCGTGGGCGTCCCGTGACCGGCGACGGCTTTCGCGCTCGGCGCTCAGCCCCGGCGGTGGGCGTCCGCGAGCGCGTAGACCTTGAGCACCTGCGCGGCCGTCGCGTCCCACCCGTACCGCTCGGCGACGCGGCGCGCACCGTCGGGCCAGGTCGTGCGCAGCTCGTCTGAGGCGAGCGCGTCCGTGATCGCACGGGCCCACGTCGCGGGCTCGTGCCCGACGACGAGCCGGCCCGAGACGCCGTCGACCACGACCGAGCGCAGCCCACCCACGGCTGAGGCCAGCACCGGGGTCGCGCACGCCTGCGCCTCGACCGCGACCAGCCCGAAGGACTCCGAGCGCGACGGCATCGCGACCAGGTCGGCCGCCCGGTACCAGCGGGCGAGCTCGTCGCGCGGCACGGGCGGCAGGAACAGCACGTCGTCCGCGAGCCCGCTCGCCGCGGCGAGCGCCTGCAGCTCGCGCACCGCCGTCGGGCGGCCGCTCGGCCCACCGATCACGACGAGCAGCGGGACCTCGCCGCCCGCCGCGGCGATCTCCCCGAGCGCGCGGACCAGCACGTCGGGGGCCTTGAGCGGCTGGACCCGGCCGGCGAACAGCACCACGTCGCGGTCGAGCGGCAGCCCGAGGGCCTCGCGCTCGGCGCGCCGGACGGCGGGGTCGAAGCGGGGGCGGGGCTGTCCGGGCTGCGGCGTGAACAGGTCCAGGTCGACGCCCGGGGCGACGACGTGGACCTGGGCGGGGTCGGCGTCGTACAGCTGGACCAGCTCGTCGGCCTCCTCGGCCGTGCTCGCGACCAGCGCGTCGGACGCCGCGACGACCTGCTCCTCGCCGATCACGCGGCCCGCCGGCTCGGGGGTGTCCCCCGGCGCGAGCGAGGCGTTCTTGACCTTCGCCATGGTGTGCATCGTGTGGACCAGCGGGACCTCCCACCGGTCGGCCGCGAGCCACCCGACCTGGCCCGAGAGCCAGTAGTGCGTGTGCACCACGTCGTACCAGCCCGGCCGGCGGGCGGCCTCGGAGCGCAGCACCCCCGCAGTCATCGCGCAGAGCTGGCCGGGCAGGTCGTTCTTGTCGAGCCCCTCGAACGGTCCGGCCGGGACGTGGTGCACCAGCACGGGCGGGACGACGCCGTCGGGGACCTCGTCGGCGAGCAGCACCTCACGCGCCGCCGCACCGGTGAGGGGCGAGCCGTCGGCGGCCGTGCCGTCGAGCAACACCGTCTCGGGCAGCGCGGACGACGTCGCGCGCGTGAAGATCTCGACCCGGGCGCCGCGCCGGGCGAGAGCCTGCGCGAGCTCAGCCACGTACACGTTCATGCCGCCGGCGTCGCCGGTGCCGGGCTGGTCGAGGGGTGAGGTGTGCACCGAGAGCATGGCCACACGGGGTTGCTCGAGCGGCACCGGGACTCCTGTCGACGATCTGCCGACCACGCGCGCGGGGCACGGCGGGTCGGTGAGGACTGCTCCGAGCACCATTGTGAGCCAGCGCCGCGGCCCACCACGCCCCGACCGACCGGGGTGTCCGGGTCTGGGCCCCGGACGGGTCCGGATCGCCCCGGATGCCGGGGTCCGCGCCGGGGTATGCGCCGGGGTGCGGGTGCCGGTTGCGGGTGTGGGGCGCGGGGCGCGGTCAGCCCCCGGGCTGCGCGACCACGCAGGCCGGCGAGGGGAGCGCCATGACGTGCGCCGCGCCGCCGCGACCCGCCGGGAGGGTCGCCAGGTCGCCCGACACCTGCTCGGCGACGACCGTCCAGCCGTCGACGACCTCGAGGTGGCGCGGCCAGCGGCCCGGCAGCGGGGTCGTGCCGTCGGGCACGGTCTCGACGAGCCCGTCGGGCCGCACGGCGAGCTCGACCAGCACGTCGGCCTCGCGGACGCCGACGAGCAGCCGGTCGCCGTCGAGCACGACGTGCGAGGGCAGCGCGGCCCGCGCACCCGTGTGCCCGGGGGCCAGCGGGACCACCTGCACCCCGGCGCCCTCGGCCCGTGCGGCGTCCCAGGCCAGCACGTGCAGCGCGACGTCGAGCTCACCCACGACGTACACGTGGCGACCGTCGCGGGAGAACGCGAGGTGTCGTGGACCGGTGCCGGGCGGCAGGTGCGCCGCGACACCGTCGGCCGTCAGCAGGCCGTCGGCCCCCACGCGGTAGCGCCGCAGCTCGTCGGTGCCGAGGTCCACGACGAGCAGGTGGGTGCCACCGGGAGCGAGGGCCACGAAGTGGGCGTGCGGCGACTCCTGCCGGTCGGTGCGCGGCCCCGAGCCCGTGTGGTCGAAGACCTGGGCCGGGCCGCCCTCGCCCGACGCGGCCGCGGTCGGCAGGCCGTCGGTGTCGAGCGGGAGCACGCCGAGCGTGCCGCTCGTGTAGTTCGCGACGTACAGGGTCCGCGCGTCGTCGGCCAGCAGCAGGTGGCACGGCGAGGCGCCGCCCGAGGACACGGTCGCCCGGTGCTCGAGCCGATCACCCCGGATCGCGAACGCGCTCACGGTGCCGTCGGACTGCTCGCCCGCGGCGTACAGCACCGTGCCCGTCGGGTGCACAGCGAGGAACGACGGCGCCGGCGACGTGACGACCTGCTCCCCCTCGAGCGCACCCGTGCGCGGGTCGAGCCGCACGTGCCAGATGCCCTCCCCCGCCCCGGCGGGCGCGTCGGCCCCCGCTACCGGGTACGTGCCCACCCACAGCGGACGCCACGCACCACGCGCTCGGTCCGGCCCGTCACCCACGTCTGTCCCGGTCCCGGGCCGTCCACCGCTGCGCTCGTCCACAGCCCCGGAGCCTAGACGCACGAAGGCGCCGGCCACCTCGGAGGAGGTGACCGGCGCCCTGGACGGCGGACGTCAGCGGGTGCCGGCGCGCCGCTTGTTGATCAGGTCGAACGCCACCGCGAGCAGCAGCACGAAGCCCTTGATGGCCTGCTGCCAGGCCGGGTCGACCGACATGATCGACAGGCCCATGTTGAGCACGCCCATGATCAGCGCACCGATGATCGCCCCCGAGATGCGGCCGATGCCGCCCGTGACGGCCGCGCCACCGATGAAGCACGCCGCGATGGCGTCGAGCTCGAAGTTCTGCCCGGCCGCGGCGACCGCGGCACCGGCCCGCGAGGTCGTGACGACGGCGGCGACACCGGCCAGCAGGCCCATGTTGACGAAGATCCAGAAGTTGACCTGGCGGGTGTTCACGCCCGACAGGATCGCCGCGTGCTGGTTGCCACCGATCGCGTAGATGTGCCGGCCGAACACTGTGCGCCCCATGAGGAACGTGTAGGCCAGGATCAGCACGCCGACGATGACCAGCACGATCGGGGTGCCCTTCGCGCTCTGCGACAGGACCCAGGTGAGCGCACCGATGAGGCCCGCGATGAGCACCAGCTTGGTCGCGAACAGGCCGACCGGCTCGGTCGCGAGCGAGTGCTTGCGCAGCACGGCGCGCGCCCGGAACTGGCTGAAGACGATCGCGGCGATGGTCAGGGCGCCGATCGCGAGCGTGACCAGGTCACCGTTCGCCACGTACCCGAGGAAGTTCGGCAACGACCCGTTGGAGATGTCGATGAACCCCTGCGGGAAGCCCGAGATGGTCACTCCCACGAGCACGATCGCGAGCCCGCGGAAGATGAGCATCCCGGCCAGCGTCACGATGAACGCCGGGATCCCCACGTAGGCGATCCAGTACCCCTGCCAGGCGCCGACCACCGCGCCGACCGCGAGGCCCAGGAGCACGGCGAGGAGCCACGGCAGGTCCATGTTCTTCATGGACAGGGCCACCAGGCCGCCGATGAACGCGACGACCGAACCGACCGACAGGTCGATGTGGCCGGCGACGATCACCATGACCATGCCGATGGCGAGGACCATGACGTACGCGTTCTGCTGGATCAGGCTCGCGACGTTGTTCGGCAGCAGGAGCTTGCCGTCGGTCAGCACCTGGAACAGCAGGACGATCACGACGAGCGCGCAGAGGATGCCGTACTGGCGCATGTTGCCGCCGAGGCCCTGGATGCGGGCGCTCAGCGAGAGCGGAACCGTCGCGGCCCCGCCCGTGGTGGGCGACGCGGGAGGTGTCGGCGTCGTGGTGGTGCTCATCGGGCTGCCCCGTCCTTGTCCATCGTCATGAAGTGCATGAGGGTCTCCTGGGTCGCGTCCTCGCGGGACACCTCACCCGTGATGCGCCCCTGGCTGAGCGCGTAGATGCGGTCGCAGATGCCGAGGAGCTCGGGCAGCTCGGAGGAGATGACGAGGACCGCCTTCCCCTCGTCCGCGAGGCGGTTGATGATCGTGTAGATCTCGTACTTGGCGCCGACGTCGATGCCGCGCGTGGGCTCGTCCAGGATCAGCACGTCCGGATCGGCGAAGATCCACTTGCTGAGGACGACCTTCTGCTGGTTGCCGCCCGAGAGCTTGCCGACGAGCGCCTCGACCGTGGGGGTCTTGATGTTGAGCTCGGTGCGGTACTGCTCGGCGACCTTGGACTCGTCCTGGCGGTCGACCACGCCCCACTGCGCGACCTTGCCGAGCGCGGACGCCGAGACGTTGCGCTTGATCGTGTCGATCAGGTTGAGGCCGTACTTCTTGCGGTCCTCGGTCGCGTAGGCGATGCCGTGGCGGATCGCGTCGCGCACCGAGCCGATGTGGATCTGCTCGCCGTCCTTGACGATCCGGCCCGAGATGTGGCTGCCGTAGGTACGCCCGAACACGCTCATCGCGAGCTCGGTGCGCCCCGCGCCCATGAGGCCGGCGATGCCGACAACCTCGCCGCGCCGGACGTGCAGGTTGGCGGAGTCGACCACCACGCGCGACTGGTCGACGGGGTGGTGCACGGTCCAGTCCTCGATCCGCAGCACCTCCTCTCCGATGCGCGGCGTCCGCTCGGGGAACCGGGCGTCGAGCGAGCGGCCGACCATGGCGCGGATGATCCGCTCCTCGGTCACGGGCTCCTCGCCGTGCATCGCCAGCGTCTCGATCGTGCGGCCGTCACGGATGACAGTGGTGCAGTCGGCGATGGCCGCGATCTCGTTGAGCTTGTGGCTGATGATGATCGACGTGATGCCCTGACCCTGGAGGCTGCGCAGCAGGTCGAGCAGGTGCGCGCTGTCCTCGTCGTTGAGCGCCGCGGTGGGCTCGTCGAGGATCAGCAGCTTGACGCGCTTGGACAGGGCCTTGGCGATCTCGACGAGCTGCTGCTTGCCGACGCCGATGTCGGTGATCTTGGTGTCGGGGCTCTCCGACAGCCCGACCCGGGCGAGCAGCTTGGCCGCCTCGGAGTTGGTCGCGTTCCAGTCGATCACGCCTCGCGTGGCCTGCTCGTTCCCGAGGAAGATGTTCTCGGCGATCGAGAGGTAGGGGCTCAGTGCCAGCTCCTGATGGATGATGACGATCCCGCGCTCCTCCGAGTCGCGGATCGTGCGGAACTCGCACGGCTCGCCCTCGAAGAGGATCTCGCCGTCATAGCTCCCGTGGGGGTAGACGCCCGAGAGGACCTTCATCAGGGTCGACTTGCCGGCCCCGTTCTCCCCGCAGATCGCGTGGACCTCGCCCCGCGTGACCTCCAGGGTGACGTCCTGCAGCGCCTTGACGCCTGGGAACGTCTTGGTGATCCCTCGCATCTCGAGGATCGTGTGCTCGTTGGCCATGTCTGCTCGCAGTCGTGTGCTCGTCGTCGGTTCTGGGCCGGGGACCGTCCGGGGCCGGGGCCCGCGTCCGGGCGGGTCGGTGGTGACCGACCCGCCCGTCCGCGGGGTGCGGCGTCCGCCGGTCAGGGACCGTCAGAGGCCGAGGTCGGCAGCCTTGTAGAAGCCGGAGTCGACCAGCGAGGACTTCACGGTGTCCTTGGTGACGACGACCGGGGGCAGCAGGAAGGTCGGGACGACCTTGACCTCGTTGTTGTACGTCTTCTCGTCGTTGACCGTGACCGTCTCGCCCTTGAGGACCTGGACGACCATCGAGGCGACCTGGTCACCGAGCGCGCGGGTGTCCTTCCAGACCGTCATGGCCTGCTTGCCGGCGAGCATGTTCTCGACGTTCGCCTGGTCGGCGTCCTGGCCGGTGACGAGCGGCCAGTCGACGCCCTCCGTGTAGCCGGCGCCCGTGAGAGCCTGCTCGATGCCCAGCGCGAGCGAGTCGTTCGGGGAGAGCACGACGTCGACCTTGGACGTGCCGTAGAACGAGTTCAGGCGGTTCTGCATCTCGGACTGCGCCGTGTCCGAGGACCAGCCCTGGATGCCGATGCTGGCCCAGTCGTCGTTCGTCTTGGGGGCCTTGCCCGACGGGACGACGAGCTTGCCGCTCGCGACGTACTCGCTCAGGACGTCCCACGCGCCGGAGAAGAAGAACTTGGCGTTGTTGTCGTCGGGCGAACCGGCGAAGGGCTCGAGGTTGAACGGGCCGGCCCCGGTCTTCAGGCCGAGCGTGTCGACGATGTACTCGCCCTGCATCTGGCCGACCTTGTAGTTGTCGAAGGTGGCGTAGTAGTCGACGTCCGCGGTGCCGTTGATCAGGCGGTCGTAGGCGATGACGGTGATGTCCTTCTCCTTGGCCTGTGCGAGCACCGGGGCGAGGGCCGTGCCGTCGATCGACGCGATCACGAGGACCTCGGGGTCCTGGTTGATCATGTTCTGGATCTGGGTGATCTGCTGGTCGACCTTGTTGTCGGCGTACTGCAGCGTCGTCTCGAAGCCGGCGTCCTTGAGGAGCTCCTCGAGGTGCGCACCGTCCTTGTTCCAGCGCTCGAGGCTCTTGGTCGGCATCGCGATGCCGACGAGGCCGCCCTTCGCGCTGGCGCCCGTGGCGTCGCCGCCCGCGTCGTCGGTGCGCTCGGAGCTGCAGGCCGCTGTCCCGAGAAGGAGTGCGAACCCGGCCGCCGCAGCGACGACCTTCGTGATCTTGAGAGACATCGTTGTCCGACCTTTCGTCCCACCGCCCGGACCACCCGGTCGGTGCGGGCGCTTCCTCGCGCCCGGTTGTGCCGGGGAGACGACCGCGCCGGTCCTCCGATGGACCGCCGCTCTCCCCACGTGCTCGTCGAGCCCGGAGGCTCGATTTGTTGTTGCGATGAATTTAGGACGTGAACCCAACCAGCGCAAGATCAGTACAACTTCTGAACGTCACGATCGTGCAACGCCCAGGTCACAACCCGGCGACAGATCCGCTCGGGGCGACGGTGGAGCCGGTCAGGCGCTCGGGAACGCGCTCGACGACGGCACGGACTCGCCGCCGCCGCCCGCGCCGCCCGCGCCGCCCCAGGCCAGCGGGTCCGCCACGACGAGCCGCAGCACAGCGAGCGCGCCACCCGTCATCGCCGGGAACTCCCCCGACCGCGCGACGCTGACCTCGACCGGCGACCACGGCGCGAAGATCACGCACCGCTCGAGCTGGGCCTCCACGGCCTCACGCACGAACGGGTACACCTCGCCGAACGTGCCGCCCAGCACCACCAGCCCCACGTCCACCACGCTCACCACGTTCGCGACCGCGACCCCGAGCGCGGTGCCGCCGCGGTGCAGCGACGCGAGCGCCGCGGCGTCGCCCTCCCGTGCGCGCTCGACGAGGGCGCTGAGCGGGGCCGCGAGCGGCAGGCCGGCGCCCCGCATGAGCGCGTCCTGGCCCGCGAAGTCCTCGAGCGTCGAGACCCCGGGCAGCCGGCCCGGCTCGCCGTCGGGGGCCCGGAACGCGTCGACCACGGTGTGGCCGATCTCGCCGCTCCAGCCGTGCCGGCCCGGGAAGATCTCGCCGTCCAGGACGATCGCGCCGCCGATCCCGACCTCGCCCGAGATGTACATGAAGCTGGGGCGGACCCCCGCCTGACGTCGCACGTCGGCCTCGGCGCGGGCCGCGAGGTTCGCCTCGTTCGCGAGCCGCGGCGGGAAGCCAGCGAGCACGGGATGGGCCGAGAGCAGGGCCACGACGTCGACGTCGCGCCAGCCCAGGTTCGGCGCGACGCGCAGCGGTCCCGTGACCCGGTCCACGAGGCCCGGCAGCGCGAGGGCGGTCCCCGCGACCCGCACGCCGTCGGCGCTCAGGTTGGCGATCACCCGGCCGGCGATGTGCGCGAGCCGGTCGAGCACCACCACGGGGTCGGAGTCGCGGAAGTCCCCGAGCTCGATGCGCTCGGTGAGCACACGGCCCGCGAGGTCGAGGGCCCGCACGCCCAGGTAGTCGACGTTGACCTCCATGCCGATGCCGGCCACGGTGCCGCGGGCGACCGCGAGGGGCACCGCGGGGCGCCCGGCCCGCTGCGCGGCCTGCGGCTCGAGCTCGACGAGCAGGTCGGCCGCGATGAGCTGGTCGACCAGGCCCGAGACCGTGGCGCGCGCGAGACCCGTCGCGGCCGCGATGTCGGCCCGCGAGAGCGGTCGGTCCGACTCGAGCACGTGCCGCAGCGCAAGGCTCAGGTTCTGGTCGCGCAGGCTCGCCTGACGCACCGCGCGGCCGACCGAGCGCACCCCGGCCCTGGTCCCGGGGCCGGGCTCGCCAGCCGTGGACGGGGTCGTGACGGGGGTGGACGATGTCGTCGGGGCGGCATCCGCCAGGGCGGCCTCGACCTCCGGACCGGGCCGGCGCGCCCTCGCGCTCTTCTCGGGCATGACTTGACCCTAGCGGCTCGGGTGCATAAGTTCAGCAACACAACAAATCTCGACGAGGAGACCCTCATGGCTCTGAAGCCCACCCCCGAAGACAAGTTCTCGTTCGGCCTGTGGACCGTCGGCTGGGAGGCGCGCGACCAGTTCGGCGACGCGACCCGCCCCTGGCTCGACCCGGTCGAATCCGTCCACAAGCTCGCCGAGCTCGGTGCGTCCTTCGTGACGTTCCACGACGACGACGTGGTGCCCTTCGGTTCCGACGCCGGCACGCGCGACAAGATCCTCGACCGCTTCAAGGGCGCCCTCGCCGAGACGGGCATCAAGGTCGAGATGGTCACGACCAACACGTTCAGCCACCCGATCTTCAAGGACGGCGCGTTCACCTCGAACGACCGCCGCGTGCGCCGCTACGGCCTGCGCAAGATCATCCGCAACGTCGACCTGGCCGCCGAGCTCGGCGCGGACACGTTCGTCATGTGGGGCGGCCGCGAGGGCGCCGAGTACGACTCCGCCAAGGACCTCAAGGCCGCGCACGACCGTTACGCCGAGGGCATCGACACCGTCGCCGCGTACATCAAGGACAAGGGCTACGGCCTGCGCATCGCGATCGAGCCCAAGCCGAACGAGCCCCGCGGCGACATCCTGCTCCCCACCGTCGGCCACGCGCTCGGCTTCATCGCCCAGCTCGAGCACGGCGACATCGTCGGGCTCAACCCCGAGACGGGCCACGAGCAGATGGCCGGCCTGAACTACACGGGCGGCATCGCCCAGGCGCTGTGGGCCGAGAAGCTGTTCCACATCGACCTCAACGGCCAGCGCTCGATCAAGTACGACCAGGACCTGGTCTTCGGTCACGGCGACCTGTTCTCCGCGTTCGCCACGGTCGACCTCATCGAGAACGGCTTCCCGTCCGGTGGCCCGCGCTACGACGGCCCGCGCCACTTCGACTACAAGCCCTCGCGCACCGAGAGCTTCGACGGCGTGTGGGCCTCGGCCGCCGCCAACATGAGCACGTACCTCATCCTCAAGGAGCGGGCGCTCGCGTTCCGCGCCGACCCCGAGGTGCAGGCCGCGCTCGAGGCGTCGGGCGTGTTCGACCTCGCGATCCCGACCCTCGCCGAGGGTGAGACGCTGGCCGACCTGCTCGCCGACCCGTCGGCGTACGAGGAGCTCGACGTCGACGCCGTCGCCAAGCGCGGCTTCGACTTCGTGCACCTCAACCAGCTCGCGCTCGAGCACGCGCTCGGCGCCCGCTGACCCTCGCTGGACCCCTGGACCCGGTGCCCGCCTCGCGCGGGCGCCGGGTCCGTCCGTACCCGCCCCCCTCGTGAAAGATGCACACCATGACGCTCGTCGCCGGGGTGGACTCGTCCACCCAGTCCTGCAAGGTCGTCGTCCGCGACGCCGCGACCGGCGCGCTCGTGCGCTCGGGACGCGCGTCGCACCCTGACGGCACCGAGATCGACCCTGCCCACTGGTGGGACGCGCTGCACACAGCGATCGCCGACGCGGGTGGGGTGGACGACGTCGACGCCATCTCGGTGGGCGGTCAGCAGCACGGCATGGTCGCGCTCGACGCCGACGGCCAGGTCGTGCGCGACGCGCTGCTGTGGAACGACACGCGCTCGGCGCAGGCCGCGCTCGACCTGATCGACGAGCTCGGCGGCGCGGGCGCGTGGGCGCAGGCCGTCGGGGTCGTACCCGTCGCGTCGTTCACGGGCACCAAGCTGCGCTGGATGCGCGACGCCGAGCCCGCGAACGCGGCCCGCACCGCGGCCGTCGCACTCCCCCACGACTGGCTGACGTGGCAGCTCGCCGGCGCGCCGGGGCTCGACGCGCTCGTGACCGACCGGTCCGACGCGTCCGGCACCGCCTACTGGTCGCCGTTCACCGAGGACTACCGCCGTGACCTGCTCGAGCTCGCGCTCGGCCACGACGCCGTGCTGCCGCGCGTCGCGGGACCGGGCGAACGGGTCGGCACCTCGACCCTCGGGGCACGCAGCCCGCTGCTGGGCGCCGGCGCGGGCGACAACGCCGCGGCCGCGCTCGGGCTGGGCCTCGAGCCCGGGGACGTCGCGCTGTCGATCGGCACGTCGGGCGTCGTCTCGGCCGTGTCCGCGACGCCCGTCGTCGACGGGTCAGGCCTCGTCGCGGGCTTCGCGGACGCGACGGGCGCCTACCTGCCGCTCGCGTGCACGCTCAACGCCTCGCGCGTGCTCGATGCCGCGGCCCGGATGCTCGGGGTCGACCACGCCGGGCTCTCGCGCCTCGCGCTGCAGGCGCCCTCGGGCGCCGACGGTCTGGTCCTCGTGCCGTACCTCGAGGGCGAGCGCACCCCGAACAAGCCCGACGCGACCGGCGCGCTGCACGGCATGCGGCTCGCGAACACGACGCCCGCGCACCTGGCCCGGGCGGCCGTCGAGGGCATGCTGTGCGCCCTCGCGGACGGGCTCGAGGCTCTGCGGGCCCTGGGTGTGCCCGTCCGGCGTGTGGTGCTCATCGGTGGCGGCGCCCAGTCCGAGGCCGTCCGCCGCATCGCGCCGAGCGTGCTGGCCACCGAGGTGCACGTGCCCGCCCCGGGCGAGTACGTGGCCGACGGTGCCGCCCGTCAGGCCGCGTGGGCGCTCGCTGGATCCACGCACGCCCCGGCGTGGGCGTCCGCCGCGGAGGTCGAGGTCTTCACCGCGGAGCCCGCCCCCCGCGTGCGCGAGCAGTACGCGGCCGTGCGCGAGCTCACGACCGACCGGCCCGCCTGAGGTCCACCGACCCCGTCGACGACGCGAGCCCGGCACCCTCTGGGGGTGCCGGGCTCGCGTCGTCGAGACGAAGATCGAGGTCAGTGCGCTGCCTCGTAGGCGGCGCGCACCTCGGCGGAGATGCGGCCACGCTCGGAGACCGAGTGCCCGTTGGCCTTGGCCCAGTCACGGATGGCGCCTGCGTCGGCACCACCGGTCGTGCGACGCGGCCGGGTGCCACGCGTGGAGGCCGAACGCCCACCGATCTTGCGGGCGTGACCGACCCAGGTCGCGAGGGCGTCCCGGAGCTCGGTGGCGTGCGCGGACGTGAGGTCGATCTCGTACGAGACACCATCGAGAGAGAAAGAGACGGTCTCGTCTGCGGTGCCGCCGTCAATGTCGTCGACGAGCAGGACCTGAACCCTTTGAGCCATTGTGTTGTCTCCTGAAGGACGACGTGATGAAGAATGCGTGCACCAGAGCATCGCACCGATTCAATGGCACGTCAAAGGTTCAACGATATGCGGCCGCCCACGAGCGGCCCGACCCGTCGCTCAGGAATCGGATTCCTGCGCCGGGGGAATGGCCGCACGAGTCGCCGCTGCCTCCTGCGCGTCCATGCGCGCGAGGGCGTTCCGCTCGTTGCGATCGGCATTCACGAGCGCACGCATGGCGAACCAGAACAGCACGCCCACCCCGGCAGAGGGGACGACGGCGGCCAGGACGGCGGTGAAGGCGTTCACCGCGCCAGTGTACGTCGGCACCCTGCACCGCCCCGTGGGGCGGTGCAGCGCCCGACTTATGCGTGGTGCGGCTTCACCAGCGGGAACAGGATGGTCTCGCGAATGTTCATCCCGGTCAGTGCCATGAGCAGCCGGTCGATACCCATACCCATGCCGCCCGTGGGCGGGAGCGCGTACTCGACAGCTGTGAGGAAGTCCTCATCGAGCAGCATCGCCTCGTCGTCGCCCGCCGACGCGAGCAATGCCTGCGCCTCGAAGCGCTTGCGCTGGATCACCGGGTCGACGAGCTCGGAATAGGCGGTCGCGAGCTCGAATCCGCGCACGTACAGGTCCCACTTCTCGACGAGCCCGGGAACGCTGCGGTGGTCGCGCGTGAGCGGCGAGGTCTCGACCGGGAAGTCACGCACGAACGTCGGCGCCACGAGGTGGTCGCCCACGAGGTGCTCCCAGACCGCCTCGACGAGCTTGCCGTGGCTCACCCGCTGCGGGTCGACGACCACGTCGAGCCGGTCCGCGATCTTCTGCAGGTCCGCGACCGAGGTCTGCGCGGTGATCTCCTCGCCGAGCGCCTCCGACAGCGAGCCGTACATGGTGAGCTGCGTCCACGTGCCGCCGAGGTCGTACTCGGTGCCGTCGGTCAGCGTCACGGTCGTGGTGCCCAGCGCGTCGAGCGCCGCGGTCTGCACCAGGTCCTGCGTCAGCGCGGCCATGGTGTTGTAGTCGCCGTAGGCCTCGTACGCCTCGAGCATCGCGAACTCGGGCGAGTGCGTCGAGTCGGCGCCCTCGTTGCGGAAGTTCCGGTTGATCTCGAACACGCGCTCGAGGCCACCCACCGCTGCCCGCTTGAGGAACAGCTCGGGGGCGATGCGCATGTACAGGTCGATGTCGAACGCGTTCATGTGGGTCACGAACGGACGGGCCGTCGCGCCACCGGGCTGCGTCTGGAGCATGGGCGTCTCGATCTCGAGGTAGCCCCGGCGGTGGAAGTTCTCGCGCAGCGAGCGCACGACACCGGCCCGCAGGCGGGCCGCGTCACGGGCGGCCGGGCGGGCGATGAGGTCGACGTAGCGCTGGCGCACGCGGGCCTCCTCGGAGAGGTCCTTGTGCAGCACGGGCAGCGGGCGCAGGGCCTTGGCGGCCAGCTGCCACGAGTCCGCGAACACCGAGAGCTCGCCGCGCCGCGACGAGATGACCGTGCCGTGCACGAACAGGTGGTCGCCCAGGTCGATGTCGGACTTGAACGCGGCGAGCCGCTCCTCGCCCACGGCCGCGAGGCTCAGCATGACCTGGAGACGATTGCCCTCGCCGTCCTGGAGCGTCGCGAAGCACAGCTTGCCCGTGTTGCGCAGGAACACGACGCGGCCCGCGACGCCGACCTCGTCCTCGGTCTCCTGACCTGCCTCGAGATCGGGGTAGGCCGCACGGACCTCCGCGATCGTGTGCGTGCGGGGCACGGCGACGGGGTACGCCTCGACCCCCTCGGCCAGCAGCCGCTCGCGCTTCTCGCGGCGGACCCGCATCTGCTCGGGGAGGTCCTCGTCGGGCTGGGGAAGGGGCGTCTCGCTCACAGGGTGATCGTACCGGCGGGGGCTGAGCCGCTCAGCCGCGCTCGACCAGGTCGAGCGCGAGGTCCAGGATCGGCGAGGAGTGCGTGAGGCCGCCCACCGAGAGGTGGTCGACGCCGGTGCCCGCGACCTCGCGGGCGCGCTCGAGCGTGAGGTTGCCCGTGGCCTCGAGCTCGACGCGCCCCGTGACGTCCTCCCGGGCGCGCACCGCGGCGACGACCTCGGTCAGCACCGGGACGGGCATGTTGTCGAGCAGCAGGAACCGGGCCCCCGCGTCGACGGCCTCGAGGGCCTGGGCCTGGGTGTCGGCCTCGACCTGGATCGGGACGTCGGGGAACATGCGGCGCACGGCCTCGACCGCGCCCGCCACCGAGCCGGTCGCGACCACGTGGTTGTCCTTGACCATCGCGACGTCGTAGAGCCCCATGCGCTTGTTGGTGCCGCCGCCGCAGCGCACCGCGTACTTCTCGAGCTCACGCAGGCCCGGGGTCGTCTTGCGGGTGTCGAGCACCTGCGCGCCCGTGCCCTCGAGCACGTCGGCCCAGCGGCGCGTGTGGCTCGCGACGCCCGACGCGCGCGAGGCGAGGTTGAGCAGGGTCCGCTCGGCGACGAGCAGCACCTGGAGCGGACCGGTGAGGACCGCGAGCACGTCGCCCGCGGCGACCCGGCTGCCGTCGGGCACCCGCAGGTCGCACGTCGCGGGGGGCAGCCCCAGTCGCGCGGCGACCTGGTCGAGCACCTCCTGGACCGCGACGAGCCCCGCGACGACGCCGGGCGCGCGGGCCACGAGGTGGGCGGTGCCGGTCGCGTCGGGCGGGATCGTGGACTGGCTCGTGACGTCGCGCCCGGGCGCCTCGCCGAGGTCCTCGTCGAGCGCGACCGCGACCGTGCGGCGGGTCCACGCGGGGTCGAGCGGGGGGCCGCCGGGCGACGGGGCCGCCCCGGACGGGCTGCGGGAGGTGGTGGGGGACGGGGTGGTCACGGGGGCCACGGTAGTCGCCGACCCGCGTCCGTCGGGTGGCCCGTCCATCCTGCCTGCGGACTTGGACGACGGATACCCCCAGGGGTATAAATGAAGCCATCCGGACCGCACACCCCACCCCCGAGGAGCCCTCGTGCAGCTCGACCCCGACGACCTCGCCCCCGTGCTCAACCGCCTGCGCCGCGCCCACGGCCAGCTCGGCGGCGTGCTGCGCATGCTCGAGCAGGGCGAGGACTGCGCGGACGTCGTCACGCAGCTCGCCGCGACCTCCAAGGCCATCGACCGCGCCGGGTTCCTCATCATCGCCGCGGGGCTCGAGCAGTGCCTCACGATCGGCGACGAGGCGGCCGGCATCGACAAGGAGAAGCTCCACAAGCTCTTCCTGTCCCTCGCCTGAGCACCCCCACCCCAGCAGTCAGGACCTCCCCCATGAAGATCGTCATCGTCGGCGGTGTCGCCGGTGGCATGAGCTGTGCCGCCCGCGCCCGACGCCTGTCCGAGGACGCCGAGATCGTCGTCCTCGAGCGCGGTGAGCACGTGTCGTTCGCGAGCTGCGGCCTGCCGTACCACCTGAGCGACGAGATCATCGACCGCGACGCCCTGCTCGTGCAGACCCCCGCCTCGCTGAGGGCCTCTCTCGCGCTCGACGTGCGCCCCGGCCACGAGGCCACCGCTGTCGACACCGCGGCCCGCACCGTGACCGTCCGCACCCCCGACGGCACCACCACGATCGACTACGACGCGCTCGTGCTGGCCCCCGGCGCGGTCGCCGTACGCCCCCCGATCGACGGCCTCGACCTGCCGCAGGTCCGCACGCTGCGCGCGGTGCCCGACGCCGACGCGCTGCGGGATCTCGTCGCCGGGGGTGCACGCCGGGCCGTGGTGCTCGGCGCGGGCTTCATCGGGATCGAGGCCGCGGAGGCGCTGCGCACGCGCGGCCTCGACGTGGACCTCGTGGACCTCGCCCCGCACGTGCTGCCGCCGCTCGACACCGAGCTGGCCCGGCTGGTCGACGACGAGCTCGTGGCGCACGGTGTGCGCACCCACGTCGGCGTCGCCGCGCAGGCCGTGACCGCGACCCCAGGCGCCGACAACGCCGTGCGCATCACCCTCTCGGACGGCCGTGAGCTGCCCGCCGACCTCGTCGTGCTGTCGGTCGGTGTGCGCCCCGACTCGAACCTCGCGGCCGCCGCGGGACTCTCCCTGACCGACCGCGGAGCGATCCTCGTGGACGCCGACCAGCGCACGTCCGACCCGCACGTGTGGGCCGTGGGCGACGCGACCGCCGTGCGCTCGAGCACGGGCGCGGTGGCCCCCGTGCCGCTCGCCGGCCCGGCCAACCGCCAGGGCCGACGCGCCGCCGACGCGATCCTCGGTCGCGCCCGCACCCCGGGGCGCCCCGTGCTGGGCACCGCCGTCGTGCGGGTCTTCGGCCTCACGGCCGCCATGACGGGCGCGAGCCGGCACGCCCTGCGGGCCGCGGGCATCGCGCACCACGTGGTGCACCTGCACCCCGCCGACCACGCGGGGTACTTCCCGGGCGCCGAGCAGATGCACCTGCTCGTGACGTTCGCCCCCGACGGCCGGCTGCTCGGTGCCCAGGGCGTGGGCCCCGCAGGCGTCGACAAGCGCATCGACGTGCTCGCGACCGCGCTCGCCGCCGGCCTGCACATGGACGACGTCGCCGAGCTCGAGCTCGCGTACGCACCGCCCTACGGATCAGCCAAGGACCCGGTCAACATGGCCGGGTTCATGGCCCAGAACGTGCTCGACGGCACGGTCCGCACCTGGTACGCCGACGAGCTCGAGGAGGTGCAGCGCGAGGCCCTGGTGCTCGACGTGCGCTCGCACGCCGAGCACGCCGCGGGCCACCTGCCCGGCGCGCTCCACGTCCCGCACACCGAGCTGCGGGACCGGGTCGACGAGGTGGTCGCCGCGGCCGCCGGCCGGCCCGTGCGCGCGCACTGCCAGAGCGGTGTGCGCTCGTACCTCGCGCACCGCGTGCTCACGCATACCGGCCTCGACTCGGCCCACCTGTCCGGCGGCATGCTGACCCTGCGCGCCGCCCGCCCCGACATCATGCTGGTCACCGACCAGCCCCTCGTCCCCCACCCCCGCAAGGAGCCCACCATGCACGAGATCGACATCGCCCAGCTGCACGCCCTGCTCGAGCAGGACCCCGCCACGACGGTGGTCGACGTGCGCGAGCCCGGCGAGTACGCGAGCGGGCACGTGCCCGGCGCCGTGCCCGTGCCGCTCTCCGAGCTCGTCGCCCGGCATGCCGAGATCGGCGCGCTGCCCGGCCCGGTGCACCTGATCTGCGAGGTCGGCGGACGCTCGGCGCAGGCCGCGGCCTGGCTCGAGGGCCAGGGCTACGACGTGGTCAACGTCGCGGGCGGCACGAGCGCCTGGCGCGCCGCGGGGCTGCCCGTCGAGTGAGCGCGGGTCCCGGCGTGGCGCCCGCCGCTACGCCGGGACCGGCACCTCGTGCGTCGACCCCCGGGTGACCCCGAGCGTCCCGTCGGCCGCGAGCCGCACCTCGAGGCGCACCCGCCACGCGTCGTCGGGCACCGGGAAGTCCGTGCGGAAGTGCCCGCCGCGGCTCTCGGCACGAGCCGACGCGGTCGCGGCGAGGACCACGGCGACCTGATGCACGTTCGTGGTCTCCCACTCGGCCACCTGCGGGTCGGCCACGACCGCTCCGGCGGCCGGCACGTGCGCGTCGGTCCGCACCCGGGCGAGACCAGCCGTGGCGGCCGCGAGGCCCTCGGCCGAACGCAGCACCCCCGGGCCGTCCGACGCGAGGCGCTGGATGCGCGAGCGCGTCGCGGCGGCCACGAGCGCCGCCGCACCGGGGCGTGCCACGGGCTCGACCTGGACCAGGTCTCCCCCGCTCACGCGCGCGGCGATGTCGCGCGCCGCGCGGTGCGCGAACACCAGGCCCTCGAGCAGCGAGTTCGACGCGAGCCTGTTCGCCCCGTGCACGCCCGTGCACGCGGCCTCGCCCGCGGCGTACAGCCCGGGCACCGACGTGCGACCGTCGAGGTCCGTGACCACGCCGCCCGAGTGGTAGTGCTGCGCGGGTGCCACGGGCACCAGGTCGGTCGTCAGGTCGATGCCGTGCTCGAGCAGCCGCTCGTGGATCGTCGGGAACCGGCGGCGCAGGAACCCCGCGCCCAGGTGCCGCGCGTCGAGCAGCACGTGGTCGGACGACGTCGCCGCCGTCTGCCGCACGATCGCGTGCGCCACGACGTCGCGCGGCGCGAGCTCGGCCATCGGGTGCACCGCGGGCATGAACCGGTTGCCGTCGGTGTCGAGCAGCAGCGCCCCCTCGCCCCGCACCGCCTCCGAGACGAGCGTGAGCTGCCCCTTGACCCCCGCGCCGAGCCACAGCACCGTCGGGTGGAACTGCACGAACTCCACGTCGCCGAGCACGGCACCGGCGCGCAGCGCGGCCGCGATGCCGTCGCCCGTCGCCTGCGCCGGGTTGGTCGAGGAGCGGAACACCTGCCCGATCCCGCCCGTGGCCAGCACGACCGCCGGGGCGAGGGCCGCCCCGACGCCGTCACGCGTCCCCTCGCCGATCACGTGCAGCGTCACGCCGCACGCCGCACCCGGAGCGCCGTCGGGCCCGGCCGGCCCCGTGAGCACGTCGAGCACCAGCGCGTGCTCGATCACCTCGATGCCCGGGTCGTCCCGCACCGCCTCGAGCTGGGCCACGAGCGCACGCGAGACCTCCGCGCCGGTCGCGTCGCCGCCCGCGTGCACGATGCGGTCCGCGTGGTGCCCGCCCTCGCGGGTCAGCGCGATCTCACCGTCAGGAGCCAGGTCGAACAGCGCACCGCGCCCCACCAGCTCGCGGACCCGCGCGGGCCCCTCGGTCACGAGCACCTCGACCGCGCGTGGGTCGCACAGGCCGCCGCCCGCGACGAGCGTGTCCTGCAGGTGCGCGGACGTCGAGTCGGCCGGGTCGAGCACAGCAGCGATGCCGCCCTGCGCCCAGACCGTCGAGCCCGAGACGAGCTGACCCTTGGTCACGAGCAGCACGTGCGGCACGCGGGTCCGCAGCTCGAGGGCAGCCGTCAGACCCGCGATGCCCGAACCGACCACGATCGCGTCGGCGCGCACGGTCCAGCCCGGCTCGGGAGCGGCCAGACGCGTCGCGAGCGGGACGTGCACAGCGGGTTCGCCGAGAGGTCCCGCGGTCACCAGCGGGAGTCCTGGACCAGCCCGCGCCCCTCGTCGAACGGCACGCCGCTGGGCTCGAGGCCCGCGCGCTCGGTCCACTCCGCGGGGACCTGGCCCGGGTCGCCGCCCGTGTCGACGATGCGGTTCTGCGGGTCGACGAGCACCACGTGCGGCTCGTACGTGCGCGCCTCGGCGTCGGAGAGCATGCCGTAGGCGATGAGGATCACGACGTCGCCCGGGTGCACGAGGTGCGCCGCGGCGCCGTTGATGCACACCTGCCCCGACCCGGGCTCGCCCGCGATCGCGTACGTGGTCAGGCGCGCGCCGTTCGTCACGTCGACCACGTCGACCTGCTGACCGGGGAGCAGGTCCGCGGCGGCGAGCAGGTCCGCGTCGACGGTGATCGAGCCCACGTAGTGCAGGTCGGCCTGCGTCACTGTCGCACGGTGGATCTTGCCGATCATCATCGGCCGGTGCAGCGTGGTCATGCCTCTCCCTGGAAGTCGTTCGTCGCGGCCGCAGCGACGCGGTCCGCGGCGGGACCGGCGATCTCGAGCGTCGCGTTGTCGATGAGACGGGTGCTGCCGACCCGCGCGGCGAGCGCGAGCACCGCGGGGCCGCGGTGCGCGTCCCCGACCTCGGCGAACGTGCCCGGGTCGACGAGTGCGACGTAGTCCACGTCGAGGTCCGCCCCGGTCAGGGCCGCCTCGGTGGCGGCACGGATCTGCGCGGGCCGTCGGCCGGCGTCCGCCTGCGCTGCGGCGTCGCGCAGCGCACGGGACAGCGAGAGCGCACGCTCGCGCTCGTCGGGCGTCAGGTACGCGTTGCGTGACGAGAGCGCGAGGCCCTCGACGTCGCGCTGGGTCGGGACCCCGCGCACCTGCACGGGCACGTCGAGGTCGTGCACCATGCGGCGCACAGCCGCGAGCTGCTGCGCGTCCTTCTCGCCGAACAGCGCCACGTCCGGGCGGGTCAGGTGCAGCAGCTTGAGCACGACCGTGAGCACCCCGTCGAGGTGCCCGGGCCGGGACCGTCCCTCGAGCACCTCGCCGATCGGGCCCGCGGTGACCCGCACGACCGGGTCGCCGTCGGGGTACATCACGTCGGGCGTCGGCGCGAAGACCACGTCGCCCGCGCCCAGCAGACCCTCGCCCGTGAGCCGCTCGAGGTCGCCCTCGAGGTCGCGCGGGTAGCGGTCCAGGTCCTCACCGGGACCGAACTGGAGGGGGTTGACGAAGATCGTCACGACCACCTGGTCGGCGCTCGCCCTGGCCTCGCGCACGAGCGCGACGTGGCCCGCGTGCAGCGCACCCATCGTCATGACCACCGCACGGGTCGCGCGCCGTGGCGCCCCCGGCGTCCCGGTCGTGGCGGGTGCGGGCTGCGCCGCGAGCGCGGCAGCCAGCTCCGGTCGGGTGCGCGCCAACGTGGGCGTGCCACCTCCGTCGAGCGGGGTCATGCGTCGTCCTCCTGCGGTTCGTCCGGTCCGTCGGAGTCGTCCGCCGGACCCGTGCCGGGGCCGCGGGCACCCCCGTCCGGCCGCGGAGCGCGGTCGTCGGGAGCGTCCGGCGCCGGGCGGTCTTCCTGGTTCAACGTACCCGCGGAGCCCGGCATGCCCGGCTCCGCGAGCGCGTCGAGCACGTCCTGCACCACGTCCTCGCGCACGAGCCCCGCGGCGAGCGCGCGCTGGGCGGCCGCCCGGGCGAGCGCGCGGTAGCCGGCCACCACGTCCACGGCCCCGGTGCGCGCGCCGAGCTCGGCGAGCACAGCACCATGATCGCGCACGGTCCCGGCGTCACCGCGCCGCACGGGTCCGGTCAGGGCCGTGATGGCCCCCGCGCCGCGCCGCTCGTCGGTGGCCCACGGCCCCTCGGCCTCGCCCCCGAACCCCTCGGCCGTACCCGCGGACGCGGCCGACTCGGCCCGCAGCGCACCGTCGAGAGCGGCGTTCAGCAGCGGCGCGAGCACCCGGCCCGGGTCGTCGACGCCCGCCGCGGCGAGCGCCTGCGCGGCCTGCGCGACGAGCACCACCAGGTGGTTCGCGCCGTGCGCGAGCGCCGCGTGGTAGAGCCCACGGGCCTCCTCCGCGACGACCACGGGCTCACCGCCCATCTCGACCACGAGGGCCTGCCCGATGGGCAGCACCGGGCCCGGCGCGGTGACAGCGAACGTGGTGCCCTCGAGACGCGAGAGGTCGAGCGAGGTGCCCGTGAACGTCATCGCCGGGTGCAGCGCGAGCGGGATGACGCCCGCGGCACGGGCCGGGGCGAGCACCCCCACGCCGTACCTGCCCGACGTGTGCGCCACGATCTGCCCGGGCTGCCACACGCCCAGGTCCGCGAGCCCCTGCACGAGCCCCGCCAGGGCGTCGTCCGGCACCGCCAGCAGCACCAGCTCGGCACGGCGCACCACCTCGGGCACGTCGAGCACCGGGACCCCGGGCAGCAGCATCTCGGCGCGCTCGCGCGACTCCGCCGAGATCGCGCTCACGCCGACCACCGGGTGCCCTGCGGCGCGCAGCGCGCTGCCCAGCACCGCACCCACGCGACCCGCCCCGATGATCCCGATGCCGAGGCGACCGGGCCGACGGCCAGGATCGGACGTCCCCGACCCGCTCATCGACCCTCGCCCGTACGCATCCACTGCTCGGGCCGGGCGACCGCCCGAGCCGTGCGGGCACGGTCGGCCTGCTCACCGAGCAGCGCCGCCGCGACGTCCTGGTCCAGGTGCTGGACCTGCGGGTGCACCGGACCGGGGGTCGAGTGCACCACCAACGAGGCCACCCGGAGCCGGCGCTGCACGACCCCCTGCTCGAGCGCGAGCGACTGCGTGCGCTCGTGCGGCACCACGACCAGGCGCCGGAAGATCCATCCCGAGCGCACGAGCAGCGCCCGGTCGGTGACGAGCACGCCGCGACGCCGCCACGCGAAGGGGTCGAAGAGCCGTGCGCGGCGCGGCACCGTGGTGAAGCCGAGCGCGTCGCCCGTGCCCGACAGGCCCGCGTCGACCACGGCGCGCGGGTCGGCGGTCCCCAGGTCCGGGAGCACGAGCCACAGCGCGAGCGCCGCCTCGTCCCGGGTGCCGACCGGGAGCAGCACGTTCGCGGTCGCCTGGTCGTCCTGCCCGCCGCCGTACCCCGCGACGTTCATCTCGACCCGCCACCAGTCGACCCCGCGCCACAGCAGGCCCTGGGTGATCGCGAGCGCCTGGACCCGGCCCGGGGGCACGGTCTGCGCGCGCGACTCGGTCAGCCCGTGCCGCAGGCGGATGCCGTCCGGGGAGATCGCCGCACGGAAGTTCGCCCCCTGGTTGAGCTGCGCCCAGAAGTAGCCACCCAGCCCGAGCAGGCCCGGGAGCAGGAAGAACGCCGCGGCGATGTCCCCGCTGTGCACCGACATCGCGACGATCGCCACGATCACGACCACGAGCCCCACGGTCGCCCACGACCGCAGGGTCGCGCCGGCCAGCCGGCCCATCGGCACCTCGAAGACCGGCTGTTCGGGCGCCTCGGGCGCCTTCGCCTCACCCTCCTCGGTGTGCACGCCCGCGGCGCGCGCGAGGAGCTCGGCACGCAGCTCGGCCGCCTCGTCCTCCTTGAGGAACGCGAGCGACACCGCCGAGCCGGCACCGCCCGCGACCTCGAGCCGCAGCTCGGCGAGGCCCATGAACCGGGCCAGGAGCGGCTGCACCACGTCGACGGCCTGCAGGCGGTCCAGCCGCGCCTGGCGCTGCTGGCGGAACACCACGCCGTGGTGCAGGTGCACGGCGTCGTCCGTCACCGCGAACCGGGTCATGCGCCACGCGAGCGCCGCGTAGCCGAAGCCGACCAGCACGACGGCCGCGAGCACCCCGAGCAGGATCCGCCAGCCGCCGCCGTCCACGAGCTCGGCCGCGCGGCGCACGTCGTCGCCCACCTGGTACGTCACGAACACCAAGACCGCGGCGAGCACCTTCCAGCCCTTGATCGCCGGGGTCACCGGATGCATCCGCCGCCACACCACCGAGTCGGCGGGTGGGACGGCCGCCGTGGGACCGACGGTCACAGCCCCGCCAGCCGGGCCTCGCCGCGCGACGCGAGCCGGTCGCGCAGGCGCGCGGCCTCCTCGGGCGGCAACCCGTCGATCGTGGCGTTCGTGCCCGGCGACGCCGTGTGGAGCTGCACCGACGCGATCCGGAACCGGCGGGCGAGCGGGCCGGCGGTCACGTCGACGTACTGCATGCGCCCGTACGGCACGACCACGAGCGAACGCACCATGATGCCGCGGCGGATCAGCAGGTCATCGGCACGCTCGGCGTACGACAGCGCGCGCACCTGGCGGGGGATGACCAGCCCTGCCCACACCCCGCACACGACGACGACCGCCGGGAACGCCCACACCCACGCCACCCCCGACAGCACGGCCGGCGCGACGGTCACGACCAGCGCCACGATCACCACGATCCCCACCGAGGTGAGCCGTGCCCGCGCCAGGCGCGGGGACACGGGCGTCCACGTCACGTCGAGGGGGTCGAACGGTCCGACCCCTTCGGTGTTCCGAGGGGCGGACGAGGGCAGCGGGGCGACACCGTGCTCGGGTGCGGTCATGCCCCCATCCTTCCATCGCGGGTGCACCCGCCGTGCGGGACGACCGGCCCAGGATGCGGTCAGGTCGCGGCGGGGCCCGGGCTCGGGTCGCTGCGGCGCGCGACGTCCTCGCCGTCCTGCGGCGGCACGCGGCAGAACCACTCGACCACCAGGCCGACGACCGCGAGCACCAGACCTCCCAGGGCCGCGAGGGCCGCCGCGCCGGCCCGACCGCGCTGCGAGGCCACGTCGAGGTCGCCCGAGACCAGGAGCACCTGCGCGAGGTACCAGCCCGTGAGCAGCGCACCCGTGTAGCAGGACGCCTTGGCGAGCACAGCGGTGCGGGCCGCCCGGATGGGGTCGAGCGTGGGGCGCTTGCCGTGCAGGAACTGGCGCACGGCCCAGCCCATCGCGAACACCACCCCGGCGATGACGATCTCGACGACCATCACGAGCCACGGCACCTGGGGCGGGGTGATCCGCCGGTTCTCGAGCGCGAGCAGCAGCAGCCAGCCTGCACCGGCCGTGGCGAGCATCACGAGCACGAGCGTCTGCCAGCGGGTGCGCTGCATCAGGCGCGCCAGTCCTCGGGCACTGCGCCCGCGCCCGCGTCCGGGGCCGGGCCCGGGTCCGGCGCGGGAGCGGGCACCGCCGTCGTCAGCCAGTCGAGGGCCAGCCAGCGGATGCCGTCGCGGTCCGGGGCCGTCGCGGCGAGCGCGGCGACCGGTCCGCCCCCGAGCCCCGGCAGCACAGCGTCCGGGTCGAGCTGGGCCCACGGCTGCAGCACGAACGCGCGCGAGTGGGCGCGCGGGTGCGGCAGCTCGAGGTCGTCGGTCACCGCGAGCGTCGAGCCGTAGACCACGATGTCGATGTCCAGGGTGCGCGGGCCCCAGTGCTCGCGCCGCTCGCGCCCATGACCGTGCTCGATCGCCTGCGTGACGTGCAGGAGCTCGCGCGGGGCCAGGGTGGTGCGGGCCAGCACGACCGCGTTGAGGTAGTCGGGCTGCTCCGGACCGCCCACCGCGGCCGTCCGGGCGAGCGGCGACACGTCGACGACCTCGAGGCCGCGCACGTGCGCGAGCTCCGTCACGGCCGTGCGCAGCGTCTCCTGCGCCGCACCGAGGTTGGCGCCCAGCGCGAGCACCACGTCGACGGGCCCGCTCGGACGCACGTCGAGCTGGTCGCCCTCGGGCGCGCGCACGGGGGCCGGCCCGGCGGCCGGCTCGGGCGCACGGACGGGCACCGAGGCGGAGGTCTGCCCGACGAGCGGGAACGCCGCGGTCGACGTCGGCACCGGGACCTGCTGCGGGGCGGCCGGGGCGCTCTCGACGGCCGGCCGCCACGGCTCGGCGGCGGGCAGCTTGGTCCGGTCCCGGTGGATCGCGACGACGACGTCCGCGAACGGCACCGTGATCGGTGCCTGCGGCTTGTGCACGGCGACGTCCACCGCGACGGCCTGCCCGAAGGCCAGCACCGTCGCCGCGATCCGCTCGGCGACGGTCTCGATGAGGTCGGCCGGCTCGCCCGAGAGCACAGCCGCGACCTGCTCGGCGAGCACGCCGTAGTGCAGGGTGTGCGTGAGGTCGTCACGCGCTGCCGCACGCCGGGTGTCGAGGTGCACGATCACGTCGGCCACGAACCGCTGCCCCTCGCGCCGCTCGTGCTCGAACACCCCGTGGTAGCCCGTGGCCTCGATGCCCACGAGCCGCACCTGGTCGAGCGGGCGCCCCGACTCGTCGAGCGTCACGCCACCCGCCCAGGCCGAGCTGCCCACCGACCCGCCGTTGCTGCCCTGCGTGCTCACGGCCTGCTCCCCTGGGTCGTCGTACTGGTTCCGTCGCTGCTGTCCGGGCGGGCACCGGCAGACCAGGCCGCCGCGACGCGGACCGCGTCCGCCGAGCCTGCCACCTCGTGGACCCGCACGCACCATGCTCCCGCGGCGGCCGCGAGTGCCGAGACCGCCGCCGTCGCCCGGTCGCGCGCGAGCGGCGGGGCGGGGACGCCGTCGGGCCCCGCGAGCAGGTGCCCGAGGAAGCGCTTGCGCGACGCGCCGACGAGCACCGGGAACCCGTCGGCGACGAGGTCGGGCAGGTGGGCCAGCAGCGGCCAGTTGCTGGCCCCGGACTTCGCGAACCCCAGGCCCGGGTCGAGCACGATCTGCTCGTCGTGCACCCCCGCGGCGCGCAGCGCGGCCACCCGGTCCCCGAGCTCGCGCCGGACGTCGGCCACGACGTCGTCGTAGCGGTCGAGCTCGTCCATGACGTCGGCGTGGCCGCGCCAGTGCATCGCCACGTACACGGCGCCCGTGCGGGCGACAGCCGCGTACATCGCGTCGTCGGCGAGACCGCCCGAGACGTCGTTGATGATGTGCGCACCCGCGGCCACGGCCTCGCGGGCCACGACAGCACGCGTCGTGTCGACGCTCACGGTCGCCCCGCGCCGCACCAGCGCCTCGACCACGGGGAGCACGCGCACGAGCTCCTCCTCGACCGGCACGCGCCGCGAGCCGGGACGGGTGGACTCGCCGCCCACGTCGAGCACGTCGGCACCCTCGGCCAGCAGCGCGAGACCGTGGGCCACCGCCGCGTCGGGGGTGAACCATCGGCCCCCGTCGGAGAACGAGTCGGGGGTGACGTTCACGACGCCCATCACGAGCGTGCGGTCGAGCCGCGCGAGATGGTCGGGAAGCGGGAGGGGATGCTCGCCGGTGCTCACGAGAGCGAGCCTAGGGCTTCGGGTCAGCGCCCGAGAACGAGACTCATGGCCTCGGCACGGGTCGCGACGTCGCGCATCTGCCCACGGACGGCCGACGTCACGGTCCGCGAGCCGGGCTTGCGCACGCCGCGCATCGACATGCACAGGTGCTCGCACTCGATGACCACGATCACGCCGGCAGGTTTGAGGTGCTCGACGAGCGAATCGGCGATCTGCGAGGTGAGCCGCTCCTGCACCTGGGGGCGCCGCGCGAAGACCTCGACGAGCCGCGCGAGCTTCGACAGGCCCGTGATGCGCCCCCCGACCCCGGGGATGTAGCCGATGTGCGCGACGCCGTGGAACGGCACGAGGTGGTGCTCGCACGTCGAGTACACCTCGATGTCCTTGACGAGCACCATCTCCTCGTGGCCGAGGTCGAACGTGGTCGACAGGACGTCGGCGGGGTCCTGACGGAGCCCGGCGAACGTCTCGGCGTACGACCGGGCCACCCGGGCCGGCGTCTCGCGCAGGCCCTCGCGGTCCGGGTCCTCGCCGACGGCGATCAGGAGCTCACGGACTGCCGCCTCGACCCGCGCGGCGTCGTACTCGGGCACCACCGCTCAGTCCTGTCCGTACGGCCGGGGCGTCTCGCCCGGCGGCACCTCGATCGAGATCTCGGCGGGGTGCTCGTCCTTCGCGGCGGCGGCCTCGTCCGAGGGGACGACGGTGCCGTTCTGCTCGGCGATCTCACCGGGCGTCTGGACGGGCGGTCGGTCGGAGACGGCGCGCTCCTCGCTCGAGAGCCACACCTCGCGCGGGGGACGCTTCACGACGGGCGCGAAGATCTCGGCGAGCTGCTCCTGGTTGAGCGTCTCCTTCTCGAGGAGCTCGAGCACGAGGCGGTCGAGCACGTCGCGGTACTGGACCAGGACCGACCACGCCTCGTCGTGCGCCGCCTCGATCAGGCGGCGGACCTCGACGTCGACGGTCGCGGCCACGGTCTCCGAGTAGTCGCGCCCGTGCCCCATGTCACGGCCCATGAAGACCTCGCCGGACTGCTGGCCGAGCTGGATGGCGCCGAGCTTCTCGCTCATGCCGTACTGCGTGACCATCTTGCGGGCCACGGCGGTGGCCTTCTCGATGTCGTTGCTGGCGCCGGTGGTCGGGTCGTGGAACACGAGCTCCTCGGCGACGCGGCCGCCCATCGAGTACGCGAGCTGGTCGAGCAGCTCGTTGCGCGTCGTGGAGTACTTGTCCTCGGTGGGCATGACCATCGTGTAACCCAGCGCGCGACCGCGGGGCAGGATCGTGACCTTGGTGACGGGGTCGGTGTACCGCAGGGCGGCCGCGACGAGCGCGTGGCCACCCTCGTGGTACGCGGTGATCTTCTGCTCCTTGAGCTTCATGATGCGGGTCCGCTTCTGCGGTCCTGCGATCACGCGGTCGATCGCCTCGTCGAGCATGTGGTCGTCGATGATCTGGCCGTTGGTGCGGGCGGTGAGCAGCGCGGCCTCGTTGAGCACGTTGGCCAGGTCGGCGCCCGTGAAGCCGGGCGTGCGGCGCGCGACGGCCTCGAGGTCGACGCCCGGGGCCATCGGCTTCCCCTGCGCGTGGACCGTGAGGATGCGCTGACGGCCCTTCATGTCGGGCGGGTCCACCGCGACCTGGCGGTCGAAGCGGCCCGGGCGCAGCAGCGCGGGGTCGAGGATGTCGGGGCGGTTGGTCGCCGCGATGAGGATGACGTTCGCGTTGACGTCGAAGCCGTCCATCTCGACGAGCATCTGGTTGAGCGTCTGCTCGCGCTCGTCGTGGCCGCCGCCCATGCCGGCGCCACGGTGCCGTCCGACGGCGTCGATCTCGTCGATGAAGATGATCGCCGGGGCGTTCTGCTTCGCCTGGTCGAACAGGTCGCGCACGCGGCTCGCGCCGACACCCACGAACATCTCGACGAAGTCCGAGCCCGAGATCGAGTAGAACGGCACGCCTGCCTCACCGGCGACGGCCCGGGCGAGCAGCGTCTTGCCGGTGCCGGGCGGGCCGTACAGCAGCACGCCCTTGGGGATCTTGGCGCCCACGGCCTGGAACTTGGCGGGCTCGGAGAGGAACTCCTTGATCTCGCCGAGCTCCTCGACCGCCTCGTCGACGCCGGCCACGTCCGCGAACGTGACCTGCGGGGACTCCTTGTTCACGAGCTTGGCGCGGGACTTGCCGAAGCTCATGACGCGCGAGCCGCCGCCCTGGGCGTTCGACATGAGGAACCAGAAGATGCCCAGGATGATGACGAACGGCAGCACCAGACCCAGCAGGCTCGTCCACCAGGACGTCTGCGGCACCTCGGAGTTGTAGCCGCCCGACGGGTTCGCGTCGGCGATGGCCTGGACCACGCTGTCGCCCTGCGGCGTCACGTAGAAGAACTCGACGTTCTTGCCGAGGTCGGTGCCGTCCGGCGCTGTGTAGTCGTCCTTGAGCGTCAGGTCGACCTTCTGCGTGCCCTCGGTGATCTGGGCCTGCTCGACCTTGTCGTCGCGGATCAGCTCGAGCCCCGTCGACGTGTCGATCCGGTGCACGCCGGAACCGGTCAGCGCGCTCGCGCCGATCCACAGCAGGAGGACGGCGAGCACGATCCACAGTGCGGGGCCACGGGTGAGGCGCTTGACATTCATATGGGCAGCGGGGCCGAAGCCCCTCATCCCTCCGGTCGCAAGTCTGAGTCGGCTTGAAAACTACACGCTGGTCCTGAGGAACACGGCCCGTGTTCGCCCAGGGCAGGAGGAACCGCTCAGGCGCCGTAGACGTGCGGGGCGAGGGTGCCGACGAACGGGAGGTTGCGGTACTTCTCGGCGTAGTCGAGCCCGTACCCGACGACGAACTCGTTGGGGATGTCGAAACCGACGTAGCGCACGTCGACCTCGACCTTGGCGGCGTCGGGCTTGCGCAGCATCGTCGCGATCTCCACGCTCTCCGGCCCGCGGCTGCGCAGGTTGGCGAGCAGCCACGACAGCGTCAGGCCCGAGTCGATGATGTCCTCGACGATGAGCACGTGGCGGCCGATGAGGTCGGTGTCCAGGTCCTTGAGGATCCGCACCACGCCCGAGGACTTCGTGCCCGAGCCGTAGGACGAGACGGCCATCCAGTCCATCTCGACCGAGGTGTGCAGGCGCCGCACCAGGTCGGCCATGACCATGACCGCGCCCTTGAGCACGCCCACCACCAGCACGTCCTTGCCGGCGTAGTCAGCGTCGATCTGCTCGGCGAGCTCGTCGAGCCGCGTGTTGATCTGCTCCTCGCTCAGCAGCACCCGCTCGAGGTCGTCACCCATGTCCGCAGGGTTCACCGTTCACCGTTCTCCGCTCGCTCCGGGACTTCTTGCCGCTCCGGATGAAACTCCAGCCTGCCATACGTGCGCCGCGCCCGGACACGCCCGGGGAGCGCGACGGCTCCCTGGCCGTGCCACGCGGTGACCAGGGCGTCGAGCGCGTCGACGTGCGCGTGGGTGAGCGATCCGGAGGGGACACCGGCCGAGAGCGCGGCCCCGCGCAGTGCCCGCCGACGTATCGCACCGAGCGAGCGCGCCAGCACCTCGACGTCGAGCGCGAGAGCCGCGTCGTCGGACGGGTCGCGGAGCAGACCGGGCCCTTCGACGCGGGGCTCGCGGCGCACGCCGCGGATGTCGCGCCCGGGCTCGCCCTGGCCCAGCGTCGCCGCGACCTGGAGCGAGCTGCCGAGCGAGTCGAGCGCGTCGGCGTCCTCACGGAGCTGGTCGGCGGTGCGGGCCAGCGACAGCGCGACCCCGGGGCCGAGAGCCTCCTCGAGCGCGGGCATGACGCGACCGCGCACGCGTGAGCGGCGTGGCGCGGCGGCCGCCGGCCCCGACGTGTCGGGGTCGTTCGTCGGGTCGTGCCACGCGTCGAGCCCCAGGGCCTCGCACGCCGCGAGCGTCTCGGAGCGCCGCACGTGGAGCAGGGGGCGGACCACGAGCCCGCGGCGCGCGCGCATCCCCGCGAGCGAACGGGCGCCCGACCCGCGCGAGAGCCCCATGAGCACGGTCTCGGCCTGGTCGTCGAGCGTGTGCCCGAGCAGCACCATCGCGGCGCCGGTCTGCTCGGCCACACGTTGCAGGGCCGCGTAGCGCGCGTCGCGGGCCGCCGCCTCCGGGCCGCCGTGACGCCCGACCTCGACGCGGACCACGGCCACCGGGTCGAGCCCGAGCCGACGGCACCTGGCCCCCGCGGTGGCGGCGACCTCGGCGCTGCCCTCCTGCATCCCGTGGTCGACCACCACGGCCCCCGCGCGCAGCAGGGGGCCGCTGTGCGGACGCCCCGCGAGCCGGACGCTGCGCTCGGCCACGAAGGCCGTGCACGCCGCGAGCGCGAGCGAGTCGGGCCCGCCCGAGCACGCGACCAGGACGAGCGACCCGTCGGGCAGCCCCGCGGTGGCCGCGGCGACCGCCGAGCGGATCGTGGCGACCGCGGGCGAGGGGCCGGTCATCCGTGCACGCGGCGCACCCAGGACAGCGGGTCGCCGATCTCGTGGGGTGTCGGCAGCTGCTCGGGGCCCGAGAAGACCACGTTGAACTGGTCGTTGCCGACCGTGCGGCGGACCTCACGCACGAACGCTGCACCGTCGCGGTACTGCGCGAGCTTGGCGTCGAGGCCCAGCAGCCGCCGCACCACGCGCTGGACGCCGCGGGCCTGCGCACCCTGGTCGCGGCGGGCCTCGAACCGTGCCCTGATCTGTCGCACCGACGGCACGACCGAGCGTCCGACGGCGTCCATCGCGACGTCCGCGTGCCCCTCGAGCAGCGCCATCACGGCGCTGACCTCCTCGAGCAGGCTGCGCTGCTCTGCCGAGAGCAGGTCGAGCACCCCGTACCCCGCGTCGCGGCCCGTGAGGGCCTCGACCGCGAGCTGGGCCAGGTCGCCCAGGTCCGGGCCGGTCCGGTGGCCGTCGCGCTCGCCGAGGCCGACGTGGCCGCCGAGGTCCTCGAGCAGCACCGCGGCGCGCTCGCGCAGGTGGTCGGCGAGCCAGGGCGCCGCGGCGAACTGCAGCGCGTGCGTCTGCTCGTGGAGCGCGACCCACAGCCGGAAGTCGGCGGGCTCGACCTCGAGCGCACGCTCGACCTGCAGGATGTTCGGTGCGACGAGCAGCAGCCGCCCGCGGGGGGCGCTCGCGTCGGCGGTGAACGGGTCGAACTGCCCGAGCACCTTGCCCGCGAGCAGCCCGAGCACCCCGCCGACCTGTGCCGCACCGACGAGCCGCACCGCCTGCGACGGCGGCTCACCGTCGGTGAGCCCGTCGGTGAGCGACGCCGAGAACGACTCCAGCACGCGGACGTTCGCGCTCGCCCAGCCGGCGCGGTCGACGACCTGCACCAACGAGACCGAGGACCGAGCGGCGTCGGTGCCGTCCGCGGGCGTCAGGCCAGTGATGCGGGAGGCGTGCGCGGTGGCGTCCGTCGCGGCGACCCGCAGCGCGGCGACGAGGTCGACCAGCTCGGTGCGGGACGCGACCGGACCGGGGGACGCGACCCGGCCCGCGAGGCGCGCGGCGACGGGCCAGTCGACGGGGCCCCGCGACGGCCCCGGGCGCCTGCGCATCTCGGTCGCCTCCATCAACCCACGGTAACCGGCGAGCGCGCTGCGCGACGGCCGGGAGTCACGAGCACCCGCACGCCGCGAGGTCGGTGACGAACGCGTCGATCGCCGCGCGCGGGCCCCACTGTCCCGGGGGCGTCTGGTCGGCGACGACCACGAACACGAGCTGGCGGCCGTCCGCGTCCACGACGGTCCCGGCGAGCGCCGTGACCCCGGTGAGGCTGCCGGTCTTGGCGCGGACCATGCCGCGCGCCGACGACGTCGTGTACCGGTCGGACAACGTGCCCGAGAGACCCGCGACGGGGAGCCCCGCCATGACCCTGCGCAGCTCGGGGTGCGCCGGGTCGGACGCGACCTGGAGCAGGCCCGCGAGCATCCGTGGCGGCAGCGCGGAGCCGTCGCCGAGGCCGGACGCGTCGACGAGCACCGCGCCCGTCGTGTCGACCCCGAGGGCGGCGGCAGCGCGGAGCACGGCGACGCTCGCCCCCTCGAAGCTGCCGGGCAGCCCGGCCTCGACCGCGACGAGCCGCGCGACCGCCTCGGTCACCGTGTTGTCCGACGAGTGCAGGAAGTAGTCGACGATGTCACCCATCGGCGCCGACGAGACCGTGCCGAGCACCGCGGCGCCCGCGCTCGCGGTGGCCCGCGTCGGGGTCCCCGTCACTGTGATCCCCCGCTCGGCGAGCAGCGTGGCGAGCTGCTTCGCCGCCGCCACCGACGGGTCCGCCGCGCGGGGCGGGTACTCGGCGTCGGTGAGGCTCGCGATGTCGACCTCGATCGCGGTGACCGGTGCCACGAACCCGTTCGTCAGGTCGGACGGGCTCCACGCGGGGCTCACCGCGGGACCCGAGAAGAGCGAGTCGTCGACCGCGAGGGTCACGGTGGTGAGCCCCGCGAGCGTGAGCTGGGCCGCGGTCTGGTCGGCGAGGTCGGCGAGGCCCGCCCGACCGTTCGTCGCGGCGGGGTCGCCCGCACCGGCCGCGAGCATCACGTCACCACCGCCGACGAGCACCACCTGGTCGCCGGTCCCCCGCACCGCACGGGTCTCGAGGGTCGCGCCCGCGCCGAGCCGGCTCAGGGCCGCGGCGGCCGTGACGACCTTCGCTGTCGACGCAGGCGTGTGCCCCGTCGTGGCCGAGTGCTCGGCGAGCACCTCACCCGTGAGCTGGTCGACGAGCACGACGCCCACGCTCGCGCCGAGCCGCGCGTCGGCCACGAGCGCGTCGACCTTCGCCTGCAGCACAGCCGCGTCGGGCACGGGCGCCGTGGCGTCGAGCACACCGAGGACGCCGCCCACCTCGGGCCCGACCACAGCGCCGGGGGCCTCGGGGAACGGTGCGGCCGGCGCGGGCACGGGGGCGAGCGTCAGGACGCCCGGGACGACATCGAGGGCGTCGGCGGTGGCATACCCGCCGGTGGCGAGGACGAGCACCAGCGCGCTCGTCGCTGCCACACGCACCGCAGCGGGCATCAGGCCCCCCTCTTCCGTCACGTGCGGCGACCGGTCGAACCCGGTCCCCCGGACATCGTCGCCCCGACGCCCGGGACCCGACACCGTCGAGTCGTGCCCGGCGAGGAGCATCGGTGCGTCACACTAGGTCACGAACGGGCGGCGGGTCGCACGACGGCTCGCCGCGGAGACATCGTGCGTGTCCCGGCAGCGCCCACCCGGCATGGCGGCCCGCACCGGCGGAGGAGAGCTGTGGAGTTCGACGTCACGATCGAGATCCCCAAGGGGCAGCGCAACAAGTACGAGGTGGACCACGCGACGGGACGCATCCGGCTCGACCGCATGCTGTTCACCTCGACGCGCTACCCCGACGACTACGGCTTCATCGAGGGCACCCTGGGCGAGGACGGCGACCCGCTCGACGCGCTCGTGCTGCTCGAGGAGCCCACGTTCCCCGGCTGCCTGATCCGCTGCCGGGCACTGGGCATGTTCCGCATGCGCGACGAGGCGGGCGGCGACGACAAGGTGCTGTGCGTCCCCACGGGCGACCAGCGCGCCGCGTGGCGTCAGGACATCGACGACGTGTCCGACTTCCACCGTCTCGAGATCCAGCACTTCTTCGAGGTCTACAAGGACCTCGAGCCCGGGAAGTCGGTCGAGGGCGCCCACTGGACGGGTCGCACCGAGGCCGAGGCCGAGATCGAGCGCTCGCGCCAGCGGGCCATCGACGCCGGCTACCACCACTGACGCGCCGCTGCTGACGCACCGCGGCAGGTCGACCTGCCGCAGCACGGACGAGGCCGCGCACCCGACGGAGGGTGCGCGGCCTCGTCCGTGCTGCGTGACCTGCGGTCAGGCGCGCCCGGCGTAGGTCATGGTGCCCGACCAGCGCATCGTGGTGACCCGGACCGGGACACCGGGGCGGGGCGCCTCGACGATCGTGTTGTTCCCCATCCACAGCGCCACGTGCGTGATGCTGTCGGGGTCGTTGACGTCGGTGCCCCAGAACACGAGGTCGCCGGGGCGCATGTCGTTGTAGCTGATCTTGAGCACCTGCTTGTACTGGTCGCGCGAGGTGCGGTTGAGGTTGACCCCCGCGGCCTTCCAGCCGCCCATGGTCAGCCCCGAGCAGTCGTAGGCGTCGGGCCCGGTGCCACCCCAGCTGTACGGGAGCCCGCTGCGCGCGACCGCCCAGTCGACGGCGGCCTGCCCCTGCCCCGCGCTGCCGCGCGACTTCCCGGTTCCGAGCCCGTACTTGCCGGAGGGCGCGGCCGGGGGCGCGGTGGTGGGAGCAGTGGTCGGCGCGGTCGTCGGCGCCGTGCTGCCGCCGGTCGAGCCACCACCCGTCGAGCCACCGCCGGCCGAGCCGCTGTCGGCCGATCCGCCGCCCGTGGCGGGTGTGCCGGTCGGCGCGCCCCCACCCGTGCTCCCGGTCGTGCCACCGTTCGTGCCACCGGCCGTGCCACCGGCCGCCGGGCCGGTGCTGCTCTGGGCCCGCCGCAGCGCCTCGGCCTCGGCGTCGGCCCGCGCGACGCGCTCACGGTCGAGCTGGTCCTGGCGTGCGGTCTCGACCGCCGCGCTCGTGCTGCGGGCGCTCGCGAGCTCGACGATGAGCTGGGTGCGCTCGGCGTCGGCCGCGGCGAGCGACGCCTCGGCGTCCTCCCAGGTCTGCTCGGCGGCCGCGAGCGCGTCCTTCGCGGCCCGGGTGGCGGCCTCCTGCTCCTCGGCAGCCTGGTCCGAGCGTGCCTTGAGGGTCGTGGCGACGAGCCGCGTCGCGGTGAAGGTCTGCACGGCCTGGTCGGCGCGCGTGCTGACCCGGGCGAGCGCGTTGCTCCGCTCGACGAGCTCTTCGAAGCCGTCGGCCGAGAGGAACGCCTGCACGGTGTCCATCGAGCCGCCCGAACGGGCGGCCTGGCGCGCGACCGCGACGAGGGTGCGGCGGGCGTCCTCCGCAGCTGCGTCGGCGGCCTCGGAGCGCGCGGCGGCCGCGACGGCGTTCTCGGCGGCGGCGACCCGGTCGACCTCGGCGCGGGTGTACTGCTCACCGGCTGCCTCGACGGCGTTCTCGGCGGCGTCACGCTCGACGGACTGCTGGGCCAGCCGCACCTCGAGGGCCGCGACCGAGCGCTCGGCGCCCTTGACCGCGGTTCGGGCGTCCTGCACGTCCTTGTCGCTCGGCGGGGCCGCCACCGCGACCGACGAGGGCACCCCGACGAGGGCCGTCACCGCGAGCGCGGCGACGAGAGACCTGAGGCGCCAGGATGCGCCGTGCTGTATGCCCACGTCTCTTCTTTCGTCCACCGGCACCGCGTACTTGAGTGCTCACGGTGGCCCTTCGGGGGACGTTACCCGCCGCGGGGACGGAAGTGAACACGCGTCACTCCCGTCACACGAGTCACACGCGTCGGGACGGACTATCCGAAACGACCCCCGACGTACGCCGCGGTGCGGTCGTCGAGCGGGGTGCTGAACATCGCCGCGGTGTCGCCGTGCTCCACGATGACTCCCGGCGTCCCTTCGGCCGCGAGGAAGAACGCGCACTGCTGCGAGACGCGAGCGGCCTGCTGCATGTTGTGCGTCACGATGACGATCGTCACCTCCTGCGCGAGCTCCGTCATGGTCTCCTCGATGACGCGGGTCGAGGTCGGGTCCAGCGCGGAGCACGGCTCGTCCATGAGCAGCACGCGCGGGCGCACGGCGAGCGACCGGGCGATGCAGAGACGTTGCTGCTGACCACCGGACAGCCCGCCGCCCGGCGCCGACAGCCGGTCGCGCACCTCGCGCCAGAGCCCGGCCTTCGTCAGCGACTCCTCGACGAGCTGATCCTTGGTCGGCCCGCTCGCCCGCACGCCCGTGAGCTTGAGCCCGGCGAGCACGTTGTCGCGGATGCTCATCGCCGGGAACGGGTTGGGCTTCTGGAAGACCATGCCGATGTCGCGACGCGCCTGCGTGAGGCGGCGCACCGGGTCGTAGACGTCGACCCCGTCGAGCAGCACCTCTCCGGCGAGCGAGGCCGACGGCACGAGCTCGTGCATCCGGTTGAGGATCCGGAGGAACGTCGACTTGCCGCAGCCGGACGGACCGATGAGCGCGGTGACCTGACCCGCGGGCATCGTCAGCGACACCCGGTCGAGCACCTGGTGGGTGCCGAACCAGGCCGAGATCGACTGCGCGCGCAGCTCCGCGAGCGGAGACGGCGGGAACGATGGCGGTTCAGCGGCGACCCGCTGCTTCAGGAGCAGCGCCGTGCCGCCACCGGTCGTGGCTTCGTCACCGAGGACGGGCCGCTCGTGCATGCCACCTCGCACCGCCACGCGGCTCCCCAGCTCCGGCCACGGGCCGACGGGAGGTACCAGGACGGTGGTCTCCTGCACCCGGTCAGCGGAGTGCTGACCCTCCGGGCGCCCGCTGCTGCTGGCGTTCATGGCGATGCTCCTCGTGCACCGTGCGGTGCGTGGATCGGGGATGAGGGACGGGGTGCCACCAGGGCGACTGACTCCCCTGGTCGGGGCTGCGGGCGCTAGGACATGACGAGCGTGACCGTGAGCGTGCCGATGTAGGAGCCCTCGTGGGTGCTGCTCGGCGCGGCCAGCGCGATCACCCCGCCCAGGACGGTGCTGCCCCGGCCGGGGGTCGACGCCTGGGCCAGCATGCGGCTCTCGCGGAGTCCGCGGCTCGATGCGCTGTCGAGCTGCGAAGACACCGTCGCACCGGCGGCCGCAGCGAGGTCGCTCCCCTCCTCCCGCAGGCTCACGGGGGCGCTCGGCTTCCAGCCCAGGTAGGCGGCGCTGACCGTCCCCGCCGTGCCGGTGAAGTCCGACATCTGCGCGTTGACCTGCCAGGAGGTCAGCAGGTCGTCGCGCCGTGAGTCGACGACCTGGAAGGCGGGCAAGGCCGCCGTCGCCGACAGCCTCGTGCCGCCGGCATCGCGCGAGCCGGCGAGATCGATCCCCCCGGCCGGGACGACGAGCGTCAGGGCCCCGGGCAGGTTCGCGTCCCGCGGGACACCCAGGTCGAGCCGGATGCCGGGACCGCAGGGACCCGCACCCACCGCGTCGCAGGCCGCCGGGGCGGGCGTCGACTCGACCAGCACGTTCCGGGTGAGGTCGGTCGGGTCGAAGGTCGGGTTGTCGCACGTCGCGAGATCGAGCGCCGCGAGGTCGACAGCGGGATCTGCGGTCTTGAGCTCCGCGAGCCGGTCGAACCCGGCCTGGACCAGGTTCAGCGGCAGCGGCGCGTACCCGTAGGTCGCGGCGTGCTGCTGGCCCGCGCACAGGCCGTGGGCCGCGAGGCCCACGAGCGACTGGCGCTTGGCGGTCGTCAGCCGGGCGTCGCCGGCTCCGGTGGGGATGATCATGTAGGCGTAGGACGACAGCGGGTACGCGCGCGGGTCGGGGTTCGTGTAGACGCCGTCGAGGATCTGTGTGAGGTAGTTCTTCGAGCTCGTGTCCTGGTCGATCTGCGCCGCGGTGAGCGCGACCGCGACATTCCCTGCGGTCGGCTCGACGTAGTAGCCCGCGGCGTTGAGGACCTTGACGACCGGGTAGTCCTTGTTCAACGCGTAGGAGTACTCGACGTACCCGATCGTCCCGTTGCCCGACCCCGCCGAGATCGTGTTCAT